>NZ_QUJX01000008.1:0-136824 GCF_003480785.1 Ruminococcus sp. AM26-12LB
TATGTGTTTCACTGTTTAGTTATCAAGGTTTGTTGTGTCTGTCTCTCGGACAGCTTGTTCATTTTATCTCATTCTCAACTGCTTGTCAAGAACTTTTTTTAATTTTTTTGAAGTATTTAGTCTTCAAAAAAATCAAAACGGAGAAGGAGGGATTTGAACCCTCGCGCCGCGTTAACGACCTACTCCCTTTCCAGGGGAGCCCCTTCGGCCAGCTTGGGTACTTCTCCAAATTGCCCTACTTACTAAGTAGTTCCGATATTTATCTCTGCCGTTCTCAGCGACAGGTGATATTATATCTCGTATCTTTTATGTTGTCAAGTACTTTTTTAACTTTTTTAAAAAGTTTTTATTCTGTATTTGACAAACGGAGAGAGTGGGATTCGAACCCACGCGCCCTTGCGGACAAACGGTTTTCAAGACCGCCTCGTTATGACCACTTCGATATCTCTCCATATAATGTTTTTCAACATTTTTTGTGCTGTTTTGTCAGCGCATGTTGTATTCTATCATCAAATATCTCCCCTGTCAATAACAAATTTGATATTTTTTTCAAAAAATTGGACATATAGCTTCAATTTCTGCTATATGTCCATATTTACCGGGATTTTCACCCTGTTCTACTCTCTGTTCTACTCTCTATTCTACTCTCTGTTTTCCTTCAAAAATGCCTCCGCAACCACCAGATCTTCCGGTGTTGTGATCTTGATATTGCGATAAGAACCTTCTGAAAAGCGGATCTTCACCCCGGTCTCATGTTCTGCAACCATGGCATCATCTGTAATTCCTGTCATTTCCTTCTGCCGAATGCTGGTATATGCGCCATAGATCAGTGGGTACTGAAAGATCTGCGGAGTCTGGACGATCCATACACTGCTGCGATCCGGAGTTTCACTGACATTCCCATCCTCATCTGCGATCTTAACTGTATCCTTGGAAGGCATGCCTGTAACACTGGCACCTGTCTGTGCTGCTGCCATAAGTCCTCTTTCAATGATCCCATGATCAATAAATGGTCTGGCACCGTCATGGATCAGCACATACTCTGTGTCTTTACACGCACGAAGTCCTTCATAAACAGAATCGTACCGTTCTTTTCCGCCGGATACTACAGCAGAAATCTTTGTAAAACCATATTTTTCCACGATTTCTTCTTTGCACCAGAAAACATACTCCTCCCCTGTTACCAGGATCACATCCCTGATCAGCGGACTTTCCTGAAAACAGCGCAGAGAATAACAGAGCACCGGCATCCCGTCAAGCTCCATAAACTGCTTCTGTATTTTGCTGTGCATTCTCTTTCCCTGGCCTGCTGCCAGGACAATAGCTGTATTTCTGCACTCTCCCATGATCAATTACCCCGGATTCTTTTATCTTTCGCCAAGCTTCAGGTTCGGAACCGCATTCAGATCCCAGCTGTGGCGTGTTCCCCTGATATATTCATAGTAAGCTGCCACACCGATCATCGCTGCGTTATCCGTACAGAAGATCGGTGACGGACGGTAAAATTTGTATCCACGTTCTGTACATGCTTTTTCCATAGCAGTGCGAAGTGCTCCGTTGGAAGCAACACCTCCTGCAATGGCAACCTTTTTCATGCCAAAATCAGCTGCTGCCTGCATGGTATGCTCTACCAGTACGTCAACAACCGCCTTCTGGAAGGATGCCGCGATATCTGCACGGTTTACTTCCTCACCTTTCATTTTTGCCCCGTTTAAATAATTAAGAACTGCGGACTTCACGCCGCTGAAGCTGAAATCATATGGATTTTCGCCGATTTTTGCACGTGGAAACTCGATAGCGTCCGGATTTCCTTCCTTTGCCAGCTTATCGATCTTCGGTCCTCCCGGATATCCCAGCCCAATGGCACGTGCAACCTTATCAAATGCCTCACCTGCCGCATCGTCTCTGGTTCGGCCCAGGATCTCAAACTGGCCGTAGTCCTTCACAATAACAAGATGGGTGTGTCCACCGGATACAATGGCACAGAGAAACGGCGGTTCCAGATCCGGATGCTCAATATAATTGGCAGAAACATGGCCTTCTATATGATGCACGCCTACCAGTGGCAGGTTTCTTGCATAGGCAATAGCCTTGGCTTCTGCCACACCTACAAGAAGTGCACCGACAAGCCCCGGTCCATAGGTTACACCGATAGCATCAATATCATCCAGAGTGACATTTGCCTCGTCCAGCGCTTCCTGGATGACCTGGTTGATCCTTTCTATATGATTTCTGGAGGCGATCTCCGGTACAACACCTCCGTACAGTTTATGGATCTCGATCTGTGAGGAAATCACGTTTGATAAGACAGTCCTTCCATTTTTTACAACGGAAGCTGCCGTTTCATCACAGGAGCTCTCAATACCAAGAATTAATGTATCTTTCATTTTTTCAATCCTCTTCAAAATTCAGTTCCACACTCTTCCCGTCTTTTCCCGGCCATGCCTTCGGAAAGATCTCACGTACTGTATCCATGTAATCATCCGGACGTACCAGAGAAGGGCTGTAATGGGTCAGCCACATTTCCCCCACTTCCGCATCACGGGCAAGAGTGGCCGCTTCACGAAACGTCATGTGTTTGTAGCCTTTTGCCTTTTCGATCTTGTCATCTTCACCGTACATTCCCTCACAGATAAAAAGATCGGAATCTTTTGCATTACGTAAAATAGACTCTGTCGGTCTGGTATCTGTGGTATAGGTAAGCTTGATCCCTTTTCTTGGCGGACCAAGCACCATATCCGGTGTGTAGATCCTTCCTTCATCCTCCACAGTCTGTCCCTTCTGCAGCGGATTCCAGAATTTCAGCGGGATCTCATGTGCACTGGCACTGTCAGGAGAAAATTTTCCCTGGCGCAGGATCTCAAGGGTATATCCATAGCAGGTAACATTATGGTTCACCCGAAATGCAGTGATCCGGTAACCGTTCAGTTCCAGAACCTCCTCCGGTTTCGTGATCTCGATAAATTTAATTTCAAAGGGCAGCTCCGGTGCGATCACACGAAGTGCGCTTACCACACGTTCCAGTCCTCTTGGGCCTACCAGAGTCAGCGGTTCTGTGCGGTCTGCATTTCCCATAGTCAAAAGGAGTCCCGGAAGTCCGCTGATATGATCCCCATGATAATGGGTAAAACAGATCACATCAATAGGCTTGAAGCTCCAGCCCTTTTCTTTAATGGCCACCTGAGTGCCTTCCCCGCAATCGATCATCAGACTGCTGCCATTATAACGGGTCATCAGTGCGGTAAGCCATCTGCGTGGCAGCGGCATCATTCCTCCGCAGCCAAGTAAACAAACATCTAACATATTTTTCCTCTTTTCCTGTTCTGTGGCAAAGTTTAGCATACTTATCCCGTACAGACAAGTACCTCTCCCGGGTAAGCCTATTCAGAAGCTGCGGTGCGTGTCATAAGAACAGCATCCTCTGTGGGATCTGTATAGTATCCCTTTCGCAGGCCATCTCGCACAAATCCCTGACGTTCATAAAGCCGGATCGCAGTCTCATTTCCTGCCCGGACCTCCAGATGGATCATGGTGATCCCACGCTCTTCTGCCAGACGGATCATACTTTCCATAAGGAAATTTCCGATTCCCTCTCTCTGACGGTCTCTGCGGACAGCCACATTGGTCACATCCCCCTCATCCAGCACCGTAAGAAGACCACAATATCCCAGGATCCGGCCCTTTTCTTCCACAACAAGAAACATCCCATTCTCTTTCATAAGAAATGTCAGAAATCCCTCTTTTGTCCAGGGGACTGAAAAAAGTTCCTCTTCGATCTCCATAACCTGATCCAGATCATCCACAAGCATTTCTCTTAAGATCATGCGTTTTCCCCTTCTGATCCTTTTTTCAGTTTCTGGGCACGCTCCCGTTCAGCCTGTGAAACACGGAGATAATCCGGTTTGTGCTCAGCCGCTGTCTCGGTTCTGCCTTCTTTATAATAAAGGACACCAAGTGCACCTACAGCACCTGCTCTCTGTCTGGAAAGATGGGCCGGTGCAAAAGAAAACGGTACAGTAAGCTTATCTGCGATGATATCTTTAAATACCGGGACTCCGTCTCCGAGGAATGTTACGGCTTCTCCCATCTCATTCAACATGGAAAGAAGCTCCTCAATTCCCACTGCCATCTGATCCTTTACCGTCATGAGCCTGTGATCCTCGTAACGATAGATTCCCGTATAAACCTGCTTTCTTCTGGCATCCATGATCGGACAGATCAGTCCCTTTACATCATAGAGATTATAGGCCAGTGCCTCCACAGTCGGAATCCCGACCAGTGGTTTGTCAAGGGCAAGTCCAAGTCCCTTGGCTGTGGCAGAGCCAATACGGAGTCCGGTAAAAGAGCCCGGTCCCTTGGCTACCGCAATAGCGTCAATCGTCTTCAGATCCAGCTCTGTCATCTTCACGATCTCATCCAGCATGGGAAGAAGAGTCTGGGAATGTGTTTTCTTATAATTAACTGTATATTCCGCTACCAGTGTATCGTCCTCCACAACGGCTACGGATGCCACGATTCCGGAACTGTCCAGTGCCAAAACTCTCATTCTGTCTTTTCTCCTCTCTCCTCAATGGTGATCTTTCTGTATTCAAAGCCCTTCTCAAGATCTTTTTCAATGGTAACTTCGATCCTTTTTTCCGGCAGGATCTCCTCAATGAGTTCCGCCCATTCGATCAGACAGATTCCCTGCCCGAAAAAATAATCATCGTATCCGATCTCTTCCATTTCTTCCAGATCCCCGATACGATATACATCAAAATGATAAAATGGCAGACGTCCGTCTTCATATTCCTGGATAATGGTAAACGTAGGGCTGTTTACAGGTTCTGTAATTCCAAGACCTGCTGCCACTCCCTGTGTGAACACGGTTTTTCCAACTCCCAGATCGCCTGTCAGTGTGTAGATCTGTCCCGGCTTCGCATTCATTCCGATCGTCCTTCCGACCTCGAATGTTTCCTCAGGATCATGCGTTTCTATGACCATATTTTCCACCTTTTTCTTGCACAATTATTCTTTGCATATTATAATAGAGCGAACAGCGAAATACAATACTTTTTGAAAAGGAGTGCGAAAACTATGGCAAATCCTATCGTTACCATCACAATGGATAATGGCGATGTAATGAAAGCGGAATTATATCCGGAAGTTGCCCCGAACACAGTAAATAACTTCATCAGCCTTGTAAAAAAAGGCTTTTATGACGGCCTGATCTTCCACCGTGTCATCAACGGCTTTATGATCCAGGGCGGATGCCCGGACGGAACCGGTATGGGTGGCCCGGGATACAGCATCAAGGGTGAGTTCTCCCAGAACCGTTTCAAAAACGACCTGAAGCATACACCAGGTGTTCTCTCCATGGCAAGAGCCATGAATCCGAACTCTGCCGGAAGCCAGTTCTTTATCATGCACAAGGCTGCTCCGCATCTTGACGGAAGCTATGCTGCATTCGGTCAGATCATTGAGGGTATGGATGTTGTAAATGCTATCGCAGAGACAGACACGGACTACAGTGACCGTCCTCTTGACGAGCAGAAGATCAGCTCCATGACTGTTGATACCTTTGGTGTGGATTATCCGGAACCGGAGAAATGCTGACAGAAATAATTTTCTAAAATAAAAAAGCCCCGCGAAGAGCAGACTGTAACGCAGATCATCAGCCCTCTTCCCGGGGTATTTTTATACTGACATTCTCTTTTCTTTTACTTTTCGAAGGTCTTCACTTCTCCGTTTACTTTCGCAAAATACAGTTCTGCATCCTTCTCAAGTCCGGCTCTTCCGTTTGTTCCTTCTGTGATCGCCTTCTTCACCTCTTCGACCTGATCATCCGGCACAAGAAGCTTCAGGACAACCTTGTCGGTATATTCGGAATCCAGGATCGGCAAACTTCTTTCTCCTGCGATATACTGGATCTTTCCGATCCCTGTATAATCCGTCGTCACTTGAAGAGAGATCCCATGATGCTTCTCAATGACGGTACTTGCCGCCAGTCCTGCCTGGACTGCACCGGAATATGCCCGCACAAGCCCTCCTGTCCCAAGAAGGACACCTCCAAAATATCTGGTCACCACAATGGCCGCATTATAGATCCCGGCTCCCAGAAGCACATCCAGCATAGGCCTTCCGGCTGTTCCGGATGGTTCTCCGTCATCACTGCAGCGGGTGGCTTCCCGGTTCATCCCTACGGAATATACATAGCAGTTATGACGTGCATCCCAGTATTTTTTTTTCATTTCTTCGATAAAGGCAAGGGCCTCTTCTTCTGTTTCCACAGGACGGACGGTTGCGATGAAACGGGATTTTTTTTCCACAAGTTCGCCTTCGCCGCCTTCGTATATGGTTTTATAATGTTCCAGCATGGTTTACGCCTCCGTTATCTATATCCAACCCTCTGTTTCAGGCAGAGTTTTCTTTATTGTATAATAATTATCTTCATTGCACAATGTATAAGATATCATGAATTGTGAAATTTTTTTTAAGGCTTTATTTGGCTTTCCATATTTGTTATAATGAAACGGATTATAAAGGAGGAATATTATGAACTACGGAAAAAGATCCACTTCCAAGAAGCGGAATGCTCTGATCTCCCGTACTTCCATGCTGGAAAAAAGAGCACACGTTTCGTTTATCCGGGTTTTATTTACAGCTCTGATCGCAGTCTGCGTCATGGTTGTCTGCCTTGGTATCGGCTCCTTCCGGGGCGTGATCGCCGGAGCACCTGACGTCAACGATGTGGATATTTCACCTCTCGGATATGCAACCTTCCTGTATGATGACCAGGGAACACAGATGCGACAGCTTTCAGCCCCTACATCCAACCGTCTTCCGGTCTCCCTGGACCAGATCCCGGTCAGTCTGCAGCATGCAGTGGTAGCCATTGAGGATGAGCGTTTTTATGAACATAACGGTATTGATGTCCGCGGTATCGCACGTGCCGCAATGAAGGCGATCACCACCGGTAACTTTTCCGAGGGTGCCAGTACCATCACACAGCAGCTTCTGAAGAATAATGTTTTCACTGACTGGACCAACGAATCCACACAGCTGGAACGTTTCACACGTAAGTTCCAGGAGCAGTACCTTGCGGTACAGATTGAAAAAAAATATGACAAAAATGTGATTCTTGAGAATTACCTGAATACCATTAACCTGGGTGCAGGTTCCTACGGTGTACAGGCCGCTTCCAAAAAATACTTTAACAAAGACGTATGGGATCTGAACCTTTCTGAATGTGCCACCCTTGCCGGCATCACACAGAACCCTACCAAATTCAATCCGATCACCAATCCAAAAGCAAACTCCAAGAGACGGAAGGAAGTCCTGGATCACATGCTGGATCAGAATTACATCTCACAGGATGAATATAATGCAGCACTGAATGATGACGTTTATTCCCGTATCCAGGCCGCACAGCTTGAGAACACCGAAGAAGAAAGTACCGTTTACACGTATTTCGAAGATGAGGTTACCAATCAGGTCATCAGCGACCTGATGAACATTAAAGGATATACCAAGACACAGGCTACCAATCTTCTTTACAGCGGTGGTCTGAAGATTATGACAACCCTGGATTCCAACATGCAGCAGATCCTTGATGAGGAATATGCAAACCCTGATAACTATCCGGCCAATGTTCAGTATGAACTGGATTATGCACTGACTGTACAAAGCCCGGATGGAAAACAGACAAACTACAGCAAAGAAATGCTGCAGCTGTATTTCCGTGATCAGGATCCGGAATTTGATCTTCTCTTTGATTCTCCCGAGGAAGGTCAGCAGTATGTGGATCAGTACAAGGCTAACATCCTGGCAGACGGAAGCACCGTAGTATCTGAGCGTGTAAACTTTGCGCCACAGCCACAGTCTTCCATGACTGTCATTGACCAGCATACCGGTTACGTAAAAGCCCTGATCGGAGGCCGTGGCGAAAAAACAGCCAGCCTGACCCTGAACCGTGCCACTGATACGACCAGACAGCCTGGTTCTACCTTTAAGATCGTTTCCACCTATGCACCTGCTTTGAACGAAAAAGGCGATACACTTGCTACAACCTTTATGGATGAGCCTTACGAATACCCGGACGGATCTCCTGTCAACAACGCCTCAAGAAGCTACGGCGGCGAGACCACCATCCGCAAAGCGATCCAGAATTCCATCAACGTTGTAGCTGTTAAATGCCTGGAGCAGGTTACCCCGGCTCTCGGCCTTAAATATCTGGATGATTTCGGTTTCACCACACTAGCTCACGGAACTGAGGCAGATAAAGATGCCAACGGAAATATCTGGAGTGACGCCAACCTGGCTACTGCTCTTGGCGGTATCACCAAAGGTGTCAAGAACGTGGAACTTTGTGCTGCATATGCAGCCATTGCTAATGGCGGGAACTATATCAAACCGATCTATTATACACAGATCCTTGATCATGACGGAAATGTTCTGATCGAGAACTCCTCCGTTTCCAGATCTGTGATCAAAGACAGTACCGCTTATCTTCTTACAAGCGCCATGGAAGACGTTGTAAAAAAAGGTACCGGTACCGCCTGCCAGCTGGACAATATGACTGTAGCCGGAAAAACAGGTACTACAGAGGACTACAATGACCTGTGGTTCGTAGGCTACACACCGTACTATACCTGTGCAGTATGGTCCGGCTATGACAACAACGAAAAAATTCCGGAAGATGCCCGTAACTTCCACAAAAACCTCTGGAAAAAGGTTATGACCCGTATCCACGAGGGCCTGGAGGACAGAGATTTCGATATGCCTTCCAGTGTGGAAAAAGCCAGTGTCTGCGCAGAAACCGGTCTTCTTCCAAGATCCGGATGCCCGACTATCACAGAGTATTTTGATATCTCCAGTCTTCCCACCGAATACTGTGATCAGCATTTCTACGGCAGCAGCGATTACGATGAAGAGGACTATTATTATAACGAAGATACGGACGCCGATACCGATGCAGCAGCTGAAGCGATTCCAAGCGCAGCTCCGGACAGTACTGACAGCACCGACACTGACAATACTGACAATTCCGATGACGGTTCCGATAATACCGGTGATGATACTGACAATTCCGGAACAGACGACAACACCGGTGGTGATGACGGCAGCTATGATAACAGCAATGATACCGGTGGCGATGACACCGGCGAAGATCCGGTAGAATATTATGAATGATCTCCATTATAGGTATCTTTCATAAACAACATATAAAAAAAGTGGTTTCCTGAAATATGGAAACCACTTTTTTTACTTTTAATAACTTCTTACTGTCTCGCAGTTTATCAGTTCAGGCAAGTCCCACCCACCGCTTATTACTTTTCGCAATTGAAGCAGGGTACTTCCCTGGTTCGGTTAAAGTACCATCTTGGCTGCACCGTAGATTCCTGCATCATTGCCAAGTGTCGCGATCACGATAGGAGTATCCTTGCAGGATTCAAAAGCATACTCTCTGTAATATTTCCGGATACAGTCAATAAGCGGCTGTCCGGCCTTGGAAACTCCTCCGCCGATAACAATGGTCTCCGGATCTGTCACACAGCAAATAATGGCAAGAGCACCACCCAGCTGCTCTCCGACCTTTTCCATGGTTGCTACAGCTACCGGATCATTCTCCTTAAATGCGTCCAGAACTGCTTTTGCTGAAATCTCTTCGGCATCTCTGAGAACACTGTTCTCACCGGAAGCTGCAAGCTCTTTTTTTGCCATGCGGACAATTCCGGTCGCAGAAGCATACTGTTCCAGACAGCCCCTGTTTCCGCAGTTGCAGGATTCTGTTTCATGATGATCCACATTGGCATGTCCGATCTCACCGCCAGCTCCGTGATGTCCGGTCACGATCTTTCCATCAACAATGATACCACCGCCTACACCTGTTCCAAGTGTGACCATGATCACATCGGAGGAGCCTGCTGCAGCACCCTTCCATGCCTCTCCCAATGCCGCTACATTGGCGTCATTTCCAGCTTCCGCATGAAGACCTGTAAGTTCTTCCATCTCTCCCACAACGTTCTTATATCCCCAGAAGAGATTTACTGCACGTGATACTTCGCCTTTGGAGTTTACCGGTCCCGGAACACCGATCCCGACGCCTTCCACCTCCTCTTTGGAGATACCCTTTTCTTCCATCTTGGCATTTACTGCTGCTGCCACATCAGGAAGGATCTGATCTCCATTGTTTTCTTTACGGGTTGGAATCTCCCATTTCTCAACAAGAGTACCATCCGTACGGAAAAGTCCGCATTTTACAGTTGTTCCACCTACATCGATTCCAAAACAATATGTTCCCATTTCTTACCCTCTCTTATTCTTCGTCATCCGGATTTTCTCTTTTTTTCGCAAGATTTGCCTGTACACGCTTGTACAGAGCCTCTGCCGCATTGTATCCCATCTTCTTCTGTCTGTGATTGACAGCCGCTGCCTCAACGATGATCGCCAGGTTACGGCCCGGACGGATCGGAAGAGAATGGCATACTACCTTATTTCCAAGGTACTCTGTATACTCCTCATGCAGTCCAAGACGATCGTATTCCTTGTCTCTGTCCCACTCCTCAAGCTTGATCACGAGATCGATAGACTGGGTATCCTTAACGCTCTCAACACCGAACAGTGTTTTTACATCGATGATACCGATACCACGAAGTTCGATAAAGTGACGTGTGATATCCGGCGCAGATCCCACCAGTGTTACGTCACTGACCTTACGGATCTCAACAACATCATCACTGACAAGACGATGACCTCTCTTGATCAGCTCCAGGGCTGCCTCACTCTTACCGATACCGCTCTCACCTGTGATCAGGATTCCCTCGCCGTAAACATCAACCAGCACACCATGAATAGAAATACATGGTGCAAGCTGCACGCCCAGCCAACGGATGATCTCTGCCATAAAACTGGAAGTTGTTCTTTCTGTCACGAATGTCGGAACATTATATTTAACAGCCAGATCGATCATGTCCTGAGACGGACGAGTCATGGTACTGAAAATAACACATGGGATCTTGCTGGAAATGAAACGTTCATATTTAAAACGTCTCTCCTCCTCATTAAGCTGCATCAGATACGTATACTCTACATATCCGATGATCTGAACTCGTTCATTGGCAAAATGCTCCAGATATCCGGTAAGCTGAAGCGCAGGTCTGTTGATCTCCGCAGTCTTGATCACGATGCCTGACAGGTCGATCTCCGGAGTCAGATTATTAAGCTCCAGTTCCTGTACCATCTTTGTCAACTGTACACCCTTCATACTTTTGTCTCCTTTTCGCTGAAAGTTTGCATTCTCACTGCCGTTTTACCGAGGCGTGAGACACCTTATCTTTAATTATACACAATCACTGCTGAAACTGCAATGCAGCATCAGGATTTATGAAAAAATTCATAGACCTGACGGGCGCTTCTGGCATTCATGCTCTCTGTCTGTGCCAGTTCTTTCTCCGATGCATCCCGGATATTTTCCACAGATTTAAATTTACGCAGAAGGGCTTTCCTCCTGGTATCACCGATCCCCGGGATATCATCCAGGATAGAATGGACCTGTTCCCTGCTCCTGAGGGAACGATGGTATTCAATGGCAAACCGATGGGCTTCATCCTGGATCCTGGTGATCAGACGGAAGCCTTCGCCGGATGTGTCAATAGGAATCTCCACATTGTTGAAATACAGGCCTCTCGTCCGATGATGATCATCCTTGACCATACCGCAGACCGGGATGCTTATCCCAAGCTCATTCAACACCTTCAGAGCGATATTTACCTGCCCTCTTCCACCATCCATCAGGATCAGATCCGGAAGCCTTGCAAAGCTGTCAAATTCTCCGTTACTCTCATGAGTGAATCTTCGGGTCAGAACCTCTTCCATGCTGGCATAATCGTTGGGTCCCTGTACCCATTTGATCTTGAACTTACGGTAATCACTGCGTTTGGGACGTCCTTTTTCATAGACTACCATGGATCCCACAGACTCAAAGCCACTGATATTTGAAATATCATAGGCTTCCATGCGCACCACATTTTTCAAGCCCAGCCATTCTTCCACCTCGTGAACAGCTCCGATGGTTCGTCCTTCCTCCCGCCTGATCCGTTCTCTATCCTTGGCAAGTACCATACGGGCATTTTCCAGGGCAAGTTCTACCAGCTTTTCCTTGGTTCCCTTCTTCGGGACCCGAATGTGTACCTTCTGCTTTCTCCTTCCTGACAGCCACTCCTCTATGATATCTACATCTTCGATCTCACTCTGCAGCATGATCTCAGATGGGATAAATGGCGTTCCCGCATAAAACTGTTTCAGAAAGCTTGAAAGGACCTGCGCCTTTGTATCACCTTTTGCCACACGGAGATAAAAATGATCTCTGCCGATCAGCCTGCCATCCCGGATAAAAAACACCTGGACAACCGCATCCTGATCCCTGAGGTCTTCACTGTCATCCATGGCTACTGCAATGATGTCCCTGTCTTCCTGCCCGTAGCCGGTGATCTTCTGCCGTTCCCCGATCTTCCGGATACTGCTGATCAGGTCCCGGTATTCCATAGCATCTTCGTAGCGCATTTCCTCCGAAGCTTTCTGCATTTTTTCCATCAGCTCACTAATGGCGTCCTGAAAATCTCCATTCAGAAATTTGATCACCTTATTGATATTCTTCCGGTATTCTTCCTGGCTGACATATCCCTGGCAGGGTGCCTTGCACTGTTTCATATGATAGTACAGACAGGGCCGGTCCTTTCCGGTATCTCTCGGAAGACTGCGGTTGCAGGAGCGCACCTGATACAGCTTTCGCACCAGTTCGATCACGTCCTTTACTGCTCCGCCGCTTGTATAGGGGCCAAAATATTTTGCCTTGTCCTTTTTCATTCTCCTGGCAAAAAGCACTCTCGGGTATGGCTCATGAACTGTCACCTTAATAAACGGATAGCTCTTGTCATCTTTGAGCATGGTATTATATTTCGGACGATGTTCCTTGATAAGATTACACTCCAGCACAAGGGCTTCCAGCTCCGAATCCGTAATAATGTACTCAAATCTGGTAATATGTGTAACCATCCGTTCAATCTTGGCACCTTTATTACGACTGCTCTGGAAATACTGGCGCACACGATTCTTAAGGCTTATGGCTTTTCCCACATAGATGATCTCATCTTTCTCGCCATGCATGATATAAACTCCCGGTTTTGCCGGAAGCTTCTTTAATTCTTCCTCGATTATGAACATACTTTATTCTCCTGTTTTACTATTACAGTAATAAGAAAACCGGGATTTCTCCCGGTTTTCTTATGATCTGTTTTATGCCTGTGATCCCGGCTTTTCTTCTGTTTCTGCATGATCGCTATCTGTTGTCTGAGCAGATTCTTCTGTTTTCTCCGGTGCCTGCATATCCTCTGTCAGTTCCTGTCCGGATATCTCCGGTCTGAACTGAACCGATTCTGTACTTTTTGCAGCCTCGTTATTTTCCGCAATCATTTCAATATCCTGTTTATTGGACACTTCTTTTTCATCCTCGGAAAGTACCAGATCATCCAGATTCTCCGGGATATCCAGGCCCTGCTGAACTGCACGGAGGATCTTCATGAACTCTTTGCCTGTAATGGTTTCCTTGCGGATCAGATATTCCGCGATCTTATCCATCTCTGTTCTGTGACTTCCAAGGATCCTCTTGGCTTCCTCATAGGAATGGTGGAGAAGCTTCATCACCTCATGATCGATCTCTGTTGCGGTATCATCACCACAGTTTAAAACTGCTCTTCCGCTGAGATACTGGTTCTCCTGTGTGGCAAGTCCCATCAGTCCGAACTTCTCAGACATACCATACTGTGTGATCATGGCTCTGGCCACCTTGGTAGCCTGCTCAATATCATTGGCAGCACCTGTAGTGACTGTGTCAAAAACGATCTCCTCTGCAGCACGTCCGCCAAGATAACCTACCAGCATAGCTTCCAGCTCTTTCTTGGTGTTGAGATATTTTTCTTCCTCAGGTACCTGCATAACGTAACCCAGGGCTCCCATGGTACGGGGTACGATGGTGATCTTCTGTACAGGCTCCGCATCCTTCTGGAGTGCATTTACCAGTGCGTGTCCGACTTCATGGTAGGATACGATCCGGCGTTCCTGTTTGCTTAAGATACGGTCCTTCTTCTCTTTTCCCACCAGAACTACCTCTACGGATTCTTCCAAGTCCTTCTGTGATACAGCTTTACGTCCCTTCTTGACTGCAAGGATCGCAGCCTCATTGATCATATTGGCAAGATCAGAACCTACCGCACCGGAAGTTGCAAGTGCAATAGCTTCAAAATCAACGGTGTCATCCAGAAGCACGTTCTTGGCATGTACCTTCAGGATATCCACCCTTCCTTTAAGATCCGGTCTGTCAACGATCACACGTCTGTCAAAACGTCCCGGACGGAGAAGAGCCGGATCAAGAACCTCCGGTCTGTTGGTCGCAGCAAGGATCAAAAGTCCCTTGGATGTATCAAAGCCATCCATCTCCGCAAGCAGCTGGTTCAATGTCTGCTCACGCTCATCATTTCCGCCGCCATAGCGGGAATCACGGCTTTTACCAATGGCATCGATCTCATCGATAAATACGATACATGGAGCATTCTTCTTGGCTTCCTCGAAAAGGTCACGGACACGTGAGGCACCCACGCCCACAAACATCTCCACAAATTCCGAGCCGGAAAGAGAGAAGAACGGTACCTGCGCTTCACCTGCAACTGCCTTGGCAAGTAATGTCTTACCGGTTCCCGGAGGGCCTACAAGAAGTGCGCCCTTAGGCAGCTTGGCTCCGATGGCTGTGTATTTTCCGGGGTTGTGAAGAAAATCCACAACTTCCTGGAGAGATTCCTTGGCTTCATCCTGACCTGCCACATCCTTAAAGGAAACGCCCGTTTCCTGCTGCACATATGCCTTGGCTTTGCTCTTGCCTACGCCCATGCCCATGATCCCGCCGCCTTTGTTCATGCGGCGCATGGAGAACATCAGAAGTCCGAACAGAAGCAGTGTCGGCAGAACCACGCTCAGGATCATTGCAACAAACTCACCAAAAACATCCGGCGGATCAGTCTCAAACTTGATTCCCTTTCCTTCCAGTCTCTTGGTAAGTGCTGTACTGTCTTCGGTCTTCGTGGTGTAATAGCTCATATCCTCGTACTTGGAATTCTTTTTCTTGGGTACGATCGTCAATGTACTGGACTGGATCGTTACTTCCTTAACCTGGTCCTTATCCACCATATCGATAAATTTATCATAGGAGATCTCACTGCTGTTATCCTTCAGCATATTGGTAAACAACGCGAAGCACACCAGTGTGACCAGGAGGCATATCAGAAAAGCCAGAATCGACTGATGATTTTTACCTGATCCCTGCCTGGGATCTTTGTTGTCAGGTCGCTTCCCGTCCTGATCATTATTCAGTTGATTATTCATTTTTTTCCTCCTCTTGTCATTTCTTTATTATAAAGAGAAAAACCATATAAATCAACTGCGAGATTACAAAAATACCATCGAAAAAACACCGCATTGGATATTGCCAGTGAACGTAAAGTTGTAGTATACTGTTCCCAGTGAATTGGAAAATTAAAGAGGAGAGGAAATCAGACAAATGAAAATAGGTTTTGATAATGACAAATATCTGAAAATGCAGTCAGAACACATCCGTGAAAGAATCGGTCAGTTCGGCAACAAGCTTTATCTTGAATTCGGCGGCAAACTGTTTGACGACTACCATGCATCCCGTGTTCTTCCGGGTTTTGAACCGGACAGCAAGCTCCGCATGCTGATGCAGCTTTCTGATCAGGCGGAGATCGTTATTGTTATCAGTGCCAATGACATTGACAAGAATAAAATACGTGGCGATCTTGGGATCACCTATGACGAAGATGTACTCCGTCTTATGGATGAGTTTACAAGCCGTGGCCTGTATGTGGGAAGCGTATGCATCACACAGTACTCCGGCCAGGAAAGTGCCGATCTCTTCAAAAAACGTCTGGAGAAACTGGGAATCCGTGTCTACAAGCTTTACCTGATCCCCGGCTATCCAAGCAACACTTCCTTTATTGTAAGTGACGAGGGTTATGGAAAGAATGATTATATTGAAACTACCAGACCTCTGGTCGTAATCACAGCACCGGGACCAGGAAGTGGAAAGATGGCAACCTGCCTTTCCCAGCTTTACCACGAATACAAACGAGGAGTAAAAGCCGGCTATGCAAAATTTGAGACCTTCCCGATCTGGAACCTTCCTCTGAAACATCCGGTAAACCTTGCCTACGAAGCTGCCACTGCAGATCTGAACGATGTCAACATGATCGACCCGTTCCATCTGGAGGCTTACGGCAAAACTACCGTCAACTACAACCGTGACGTAGAAGTTTTCCCTGTTGTACAGGCCATGTTTGAGAAGATCATGGGCAGTTGCCCTTATAAATCTCCGACAGATATGGGTGTCAACATGGCAGGTAACTGCATCGTTGACGATGAAGTATGCCAGGAGGCTTCCCGCCAGGAGATCATCCGCCGTTATTATAAGAGCATGAACGCTCTGGTTTCCGGCTCCGGCACAGAGAATGAGGTACGTAAGATCGAGCTTCTTCTCCAGCAGGCTCATGCAGAGATCACTGACCGTAAGGTTGTTCCGGCTGCCCTCGAAAAAGAAAAAGCAACCAATGGCCCTGCCGCCGCTCTGGAACTTCCTGACGGAAAGATCGTATGCGGAAAAACCTCCGATCTTCTCGGCGCATCCGCTGCGCTTCTTCTCAATGCCCTGAAAGAGCTGGCAGGAATCGATCACGAGCTTCATGTGATCTCTCCGGATGCCATACATCCGATCCAGCAGCTGAAGACCAAATATCTTGGAAGCAAAAATCCACGTCTTCACATTGATGAGATCCTGATTGCCCTTTCCATGAGTGCCGCAACCAGCGATGCCGCACGCCTTGCCCTGGAACAGATTCCGAATCTCCGTGGATGCCAGGCTCATACTTCCGTAATGCTTTCCGATGTGGATGTGATCAGCTTCCGTAAGCTTGGTGTTGAGCTTACCTGCGAAGCCAAGGCTGAGAAAAAGAAAGAATATCAGAAAGTCTGATCTTATAAACACCAAAATCCCCTGTGCCGGATCTACGTACAAACGCCGAACCGTACAGGGGATTTTTTTGAGGGAATCTATAATCAATCAACTTGCCGATATTTTCCTATTTAATTCATCCTATCTTTCTGATAGACAATACCACCTGTTGTAAATTTCACAACACTTCCGTTTTCGACCATATGAAAATAAGGTTCACCTTTCTGTTCTCCTGAAAATATTTTCTCAATTCCGTCACAATATATATTTATAATTTCCGGAGATAACGCATACTTTTTATAACAGTCTTTTTCTTTTTCGCAGACATGAGCAGGAAAAACGCTGCTTACTTTTTTTCTGATTTTCTTCAATTTTAAAAGGCTTTCATAGTATACACGCAAAGAAGCAGATGGGGCAAGCGGACTTTTTCCAGGATTCAAATGTCCCCACACTTCCCAGGTGAGCATGATATCTCCTGTAAAAAGCCATCCTTTCTTCTCCTCAAACAATGCAATACACCCCAGGGTATGACTGGGAACTTCCAGAACTTTAAGTTTTTTATCTCCCAGATCAAAGATATCCCCATCCCTGACTGTACAGATTTTTCTTGCCGGTCCGGGATTCCACATTTCAAACGAAAATCCCTCTTTTTCAGGAATTTCAAAGAACATGAGCTCAGACATTTCTCTCAGCTCCTGGTCTACGATCTGATGGGAAAAAGGTTCGTCATACCTTCCCACACATACTTCTTCAAATTGATAATTTCCTGAATTATGATCCACATGAGCATGAGTATTTACAACAATCAGAGATTTTTCTCCACAAAGTTTCAAAACTTCTTCTTTTAAATCGGTAAGTCCCAGTCCCGTATCCAGAAGAAGAGCTCTTTCTGTTCCATTTATCACATACATAACCGTCTTATCTATTTCATTGATCGCCCACAGATCTTTTTCCAACGGAATGATCCTGAATAACTGCATCTTTATTCCTCCTTTATTTTACAGCTCCCATTGTCAGTCCGCTTGTAATATATTTTTGTGCACAGATGTAAAGGATAATTGTGGGAATAATACACAAGGTAAGTCCTGCAATAAACAGATTCCACTGTGTGCTGGTAGCACTTCTGAACATGAAAAGATTTACCGTCAGCGGTCTCAGTTCACTGTCTCCAATGAGAATACTGGGAAGCAGAAAGTCATTCCAGGACCACATAAAAAACAATACACCAATGGTAACCGTTGCTGGTTTAACAAGTGGAAATACGATCTGCGTCATAATTCGAAAAACTCCACATCCATCTATTGCGGCTGCTTCTTCCAGCTCCCGAGGTACATTTTTCAAAAATCCCGTAAACGTCAGAATTCCAAACGCACAGAAGAATCCAATATCAAGAATGATAATTCCTCCAAGGGAATTGGTAAGATTGGTATTTGTAGCAAGTACAGAAATAGGAATCATAACTGCATGAAACGGCACGATCTGTCCGAAAACAAAATACAGATACAGATTCTGTGAGATTTTCCCACGAAGATGTGAGATTCCGAAAGCACCGGCAAACGATACGAACAGCCCTCCCAGCATAGCTCCCAATGTAATCACAACAGAATTTTTTAATGCAACTAAAAAATTCATGCTTTCCATGGCATTTTTAAAATTATCAAGATATAAAGACTTTGGTAATGCCAGAAAATCAGCCGCAATTTCCGGACTTGTTTTAATTGAATTCATAACGATCCACAATACCGGTAAAATAAAAATAAAGCCTAATATAAACATTGCTGCGGTACCTGCAATTTTCTTTTTCCATGTCATTATGACTGCACCTCTCTTTTTCTAGTAATATTAAGCTGAATCAAGGAAATTGCTGCTATGATCAAAAACAGGATCACCGATTTCGCACAGCCATACCCCATATTAAAAGTTCCAAATGCGTCATCATAAATATTCATGGCGATCGTCTGTGTTGTTTTTGAAGGTCCGCCGCCGGTTAAAGCGTAGTTAATATCAAATGCTTTAAATGCATTTGCAATAGATACAAACAGATTGATCGTAATCGTTGGCATCAGAAGCGGAAGCTGGATTTTTATAATACGATTCAGTCCCACACATCCGTCAATGCATGCCGCTTCCATCACATCAAGAGGAATCGACTGCAAACCTGTGATGTAAAGGATCATCAAAAATCCCAGGCCCTGCCACACGGTAACCACTGATACCGCCGCAAATGCTGCCGTTGAACTCCCGAACCAGCTAAACCCTGTTACTGCTTCCGAATGTAAAAGTTCTCCAATTATTGGCGTTACTTTCTGAAAAATAAATGTCCACGCCAGGGCGATCATAACTCCACTGATAATATTCGGAATAAAAAAGAACGCCCGGATCACTGGCTTACCGAAAATATGTGTATTCAACGCCAGAGCTATAAAAAAAGCCAGTACATTGGTCAGAACAATCGTAACCACTGCAAGTTTAAACGTCAAAAACATAGATTGTATAAAATCTCTATCATGAACCAAATCGACAAAGTTTTTTATTCCGATCCAGTTATGCGTTCCTTTGATCAGATTCCAACTGAAAAACGAATTCGGGATCGTTCCAAAAATTAACGGTCCTGCCAGCGCAAAAGTATAAATACACAGTGCCGGCAGCACAAGAAGGAAATAATATTTTTTCTGTTTTCTGTATAAAATGTCCGACATGTTTCCTACCCCCGTATATAGCAGGCGGACTTTTAAAAGTCCGCCTGTTTTCCTGTGTGTTTATTCTTCTGCAAGCTTTTTAAATCCTTCATCAAGAGCATCCAGTGTCTGATCTTCATCGGTTATTCCTGCAAAATATCCCTGAACATCATCGCCCAGAACATCGCTTGCTCCGCTTGGAAGCTGATTCCACAAAGTACTTCTGACCTTTCCTGCATCCATATACGCTTTCAGATCTTTATAATAATCCTTACTTGCAATTTCATCATCTGCTTCAATGTCCATGCAAGCCATAAAGCCGCCGTAGCTGTTGGTCACTGTTTTCAGCCAGTCCCCGCCATCTCCGATATAATCAAGCACTTCCAGGGCTTCATCCAAGTGTTCCCCGTTTGCGTTGGCCACGATCGCATCTGTTGCACATGCCACAACTTCTGCATCATCTGCGTTATCACTTACTGGAACTGCAAAAAATCCGATGGGAAGATCCTGTGTTACACTTCCTACAGAAATCGTTGCCGCATCTGAAAGAAAGATCATTGCTGCTTCCTGGTTTGCAAATGCATAAAATCCTGTGGCCGCATCCGAATCCATATAATTCTGTCCGGAATTTTCTTTCATAAGATCCATAAAATCAAAAACTCTGTCTACGCCATCCACCTTAAAGCTCCCTTCTCCCTTATTCATGGAATCCAGCCAGCTGTCGATCTTATCTTTTCCACCAAGTACTCCTCCGAATAAGGAGCAGAATTCCTGACTTACTGTCCAGTTATCTTTATAAATAGCGGTAAATGGTGTAATATTCGCAGCCTGAAGTTTTTCACAAACTGCTTTCATCTCATCAAAAGTTTCCGGCACTTTTTCAATTCCTGCTTTTTTAAAAAGATCTTTATTATAAAGTACACCCCACCATTCATACATCTGTGGAAATCCCCACACTTTGCCATCATAAGTAACTGCTTCTTTTGCATTGTCATAAAGTTTGTCCACAAACTCATGATCGCTTACGTCTGCCAGCAGCCCGTTCTGTGCAAAATCATATACCTGGGAATAAGAACTTACTTCAAAAAGATCCGGCAGATCTTTTGCCGCTGTCTTTGCTCCAAGATACTGGTTATAATCTCCGGACTGCATCTCCACAGATAATTTTATATTATCATGAGTCTGATTAAACCCTTCCGCTGCTTTATTGTAAATATCCGCAGCTCCGGAAGTCCACACTGCCATCTTGATCTCAACTACATCGTCTGCATTTTTCAGATTGCTTTTTGCGTAAACCGGCATCACTGTTCCAACAAGCCCCATTGCCATGAGCGCTGCCATTGCGCACGCTGTCACCTTTCTTCTCTTCATTTGTAAACCCTCCGTTCTTTTTTGATGAACTCATTATATTATAATTTTTAATATCAAAACAGTGCACACTTCTTGACATTATGTGTCACTTTTCATAATATGTATTGGTTTTTTTCACTCATCATTATATAATAATGCCAAAAGGAGGGGTAAGAATTGTTTTCTATTACTGCAAAATTTAAAGAACACTCTATAAAATTTCGAATTCTTGTCATCGTTCTTCCAGTTGTGATCCTCAGTTATATCATTTTGTTATCTTCTTTTTATATGATTTATGTAAAAGAATCCCGTAACAATATTCTTCTGGAACATGAAAAGAATACTCTGTCTATCGCCAAAAATACAGCCAGTTATTTTTCCTCACTGAACTCCAACATTGATCTGTTGCTTTACGGAACAGAAATTCAGTCTCTGATCCATTCCTATGCAGATAAAAAGCTCAGTCCGGAAAAAGTTCAGTCCCAGTGTAACACCCTTTTCTCCACATATCTTTTAGGTGCTCAGTCTAAAATTCAACGGGTTTATATTGTTCTGACCGATAATGGGATCATTTCCAATCAGACTATTTATAATTCCACCCTGGAACAACAGGAGCAAAAACTGGAGCAGCTCAGTGAGTATCTAAAACAACCAAAGGGAACTCTCTGTTATTACTATTCTCCAAAGGAACCTTATACCATCACTGCTGCCAAAAATATTTTTGACATTCAGAAACCGGAAAAGAAGATCGGTATTTTACTGACTGAGATCAATATCCGGTTTATGGAGAATATGATCACGGAGCATCAGGATTCTGAATATAGTTATTATTCCCTTTTTCAAAATAGTGACCTGGTATATACAACTTCCCCCTATGCCCCACCCGTCACAGCAAGCATGAATATGAATTATCACTCCCACAGGGGGAATAGTAATTTTTATGCCATCCGCTATTCTGTAAACGATTTCTTACAAATCGGAGGGCTTCTCAACACAACCGGCGCATTTCATTCGATCAATCGTGTATGGCGTCAGCTACTGGTTATTTCCATATTTTTTCTCTTGATACTGGTTTTCGCTGTTATTCAGATTTCAAGAACCATATCCCAGGAATTTCAGGTTTTTATCACTAAGTTAAAACAAACTTCTGTTGCCGATGAAACCGCCCTGATCCACACAGTTTCCAGCAACGAATTTTCTGAGCTGACAAAGGAATACAACCATATGCTCCTGCGCCTTCAGGAATCCGGAAAGAAAATCACGGAACAGCAGATTCTTCTGAAAAACGCAGAGCTGAAAACGCTTCAGGCACAGATCAACCCACATTTTCTTTACAATACCCTGGACTGTATCTCAAGCCTGGCATCTCTTGAAAAAACAGCGCAGATCACAGATATCGTTCCAAAACTGGCTGATATCATGCGAATGAGCATCAAAGGCCCTGATCTTCTTCCTATTTCAGAAGATCTAAATTACGTAAGAGAATATTTGGATATTCAGAAAATGCGTTTCCAGGATCGGCTTCTTTTTCTGATCGAATGTAACGATTCCATGGAAGATCTGTATATCCCAAAACTGATCATACAGCCGGTCGTTGAAAATGCTATCATACATGGTATCAGTGAATCTGTGGAAAATGGCTTTCTTTCTATTCAATTATTTACTTTTAAAGACGATGTACTGATCAAAGTCTATAACACCGGCCCCCTGTTTTCTCACCAGGTAATTGAAAAGATTCACTCTGTATCACAAACTTCTTTTTCCGACCAGAAAAGCATTGGGCTTATAAATATTCAGATGCGGCTACGGTCCCAATTCGGAAATTCCTATGGACTGCTTCTTGAAAATATGGAAGACCGTACTTCTGTATGTGTTACGATCCGTATTCCACAAATACATCAAAGGGAGGACCTGACAAAATGAAAATTCTGATCGTTGATGATGAAAAGATCATCCTGGAAAAACTTAAAATGTATATTTCACAGATTTTTACAGAAAAAGAGAATATTTTTACTTCTGACAATGCAGCAAAAGCACTAGAGATCATATCCTCCCGGCAACCAGATATCATTCTTACGGATATCCGTATGCCTGGAAAAGACGGCCTGTATATTTCTTCTTTCGTGCATAATAATTTTCCAGATAAGATCGTAATACTGATTACCGGTTTTTCTGATTTCAAGTATGCACAGACAGCGATTAAAAACCATGTTTTCGATTATATCCTAAAACCAGTAGACGAAAACGTCCTGAAAGAATCCGTATTGAAAGCTATACATACTATCACAGAACGGAAAAATCAGGCGATCATGCGCAAAAAATATGAATCCTATCTAAAAGAAAATATCAGAAATCTTCAAAAAGATTTTTTTGAACGGTTGCTTTTCAGGAACACTACTTCCCTTTCTTCTTCTTTTCATGAAGAAGTCACCATGCTCCGCCTGGATCATATTAAAAGCTATTACCTTTTATACTGCAAATGTTCTACAACAGTTTCAAAAGATCTGGAAAAAGAATATTACTTTACGCATATCGCCGAACATTATCTTCAGGAACAGATTCCGGGAGCTCTTATTTTTTCTTATGGAAACGCTTTGTATTCCTTATGTCCGGACATTGATGAAAAACAACTTACAAAAATAACTAATTTCATACATGGGGAACTGAAAAAGAATCACGTTCTCATGTCCGCAGCCATCAGCAGTCACTCTGAGAATCTGTCTGAAATTCCCCTGCTTCGAACCCAGACTGTAGAAATTTTTAATACCCTGAAAAATTCCAGTCATTTTGTCATGCTCTACCGTGATCTGGAAACCAACCCCGTTGCTGTCATGTATGAAAAATCCAACTATTTTCAGGTTCTTCTCAATTCCCTGTCTTCCGGTGACAAAACAATGATTCAAAAGCATTTTGATGAGATCTCCCAGTTTTTCACCCGGCAAACTCCTGATGAGTTCAACAGTTTCATGTATAGTTTTATGACTCTTTTTCTTTCTTTTTTTCAGTCAGCTTCCACGGAACTGTCAGATTCGGTACGTCAGATCACCAAAACACAGAAAGAGCTTTTTTCAACCTCCTCACTTCCGGAAAAAAAGACTGAAATATTTCAGGACTGGATGTTTCAGATTGCAGGCCTTCTGAATACTGATAAAATTAATAAAAACAACTACCTGACCAGTCAGCTGATTGAATATATCCGCGCAAATTATGAAAAACCTCTGAGCCTATACAGTATCGCCGATGAATTTAACCGAAGTACTCCTTATATCAGCAGACTGATCAAACAGACAACCGGCAAAAATTTTACGGATCTTCTTACCGATCTGCGTATCCAGAAAGCTAAAGAATTGCTGAAAACTTCTTCCTATCACGTAAATGAGATATCCCACATGGTAGGATATCCCAATTTTCGTTACTTCAGCCGTATTTTCAAGCAGCAAACTGGTATGACTCCCAATGATTATCGGAAGATTTCCTGCCGTTTTCACTGAATTTTTATACTGCTTCCCACACCATCCCCACCACATTTTTTGGTGACGATGATCTTATTTTCGATCCGTTCCTTCAGTTCTGACACATGTGAGATAATTCCTACCAGACGTTTTCCGTCGGCCAGACTTGTCAGGGCTTTCAGGGCCTGTTCCAGGGATTCCTCATCCAAGGATCCGAAACCTTCATCTACAAACATGGAATCCAGCCGGATTCCCCCTGCGCAGGCCTGGATCTCATCAGACAGGCCCAGTGCAAGGGACAGAGATGCCTGGAAGGATTCCCCACCGGACAATGTCTTTACACTTCGTTCTGTTCCGTTATAGTGATCTATGACATTCAGATCGAGACCTGCTTTTTCTTTCTGATTTTTGCTCTGCTCCTGGCGTTTCAGTTCGTACTGACCGCTACTCATGGTCATAAGACGGAGATTGGCTCTTCGCAGGATCCGGTCAAAATATGCCATCTGGATATAAGTTTCCAGCTCGATCTTTGCCTTTCCGTTCAGTTTTCCATTGGCTGTATCCGAAAGATTTTTCATCCAGACATATTCTTTTTCCGCCGCAGTCATTTCCGTCTGACGTACCTGCACTTTCTGATATATTTCCTCATTTCCCTTCTGAACAGAAAAAAGTGCTTTTCGTTTTTCCGAAAGCTGTGTTTTCTCTTCCCTAAAACGGCTGTACTGCTCTCTGAGCGCATCCTCATCTACTTCTCCGATTTCTTTTTTCTGCTCCTCAAAGTTTTTTACAACCGCTGTTATTCTTTCCTTTTCCGCCCGGATCTCCTGTAATTTCTGTTGAGCTCTTCTGCTGCTTTCTTTCAGCTCTTCATACAGCTTCCTCTGTGTTTTTATTTCCTGTTCCAGAGATTCTTTTCCACCTTCTCCGATCTCTTCATTCAGCTCATCCACTTTCTGTGCTTTGTTCTTCCTCTCTGTTTCCAGACGTACGATGTCCTGTGCGGCTTCATTGATAACTCTTCCCAGTTCTTTCAGAGTCTTTTCTCTTTCTATGATCAGCTTCTCAAGATCCTGTTTCTGTTTTGCTTCTTTTTCCTTTCCCTGAACTTTTTCTGACAGGCAGCTGAGCATATCCTGTATCTGTCTTTCAAATCCTGCAGCTGTGTTGTCCGTCACTTCTCCATTTCCTGCCACCAGACTTTTCTGAATCAGTTTTCGGATCTCTTCTGCTGTTATCTGCTGCTGCTTTTTGTTTTCCACGTCTCTTGTCTGAAGACCGGCCTGTTTTCTGTCACATTGATTTTTCTCTTCCTGTAACTGAACGATCTCTGTTTCCAGCTTTTCGATCCACGTTTCTGTTTCGTTCTTCTTTTTTTTACGTTCTATTGCTATGCGAATCTCTTCCTCGCTATCTGCCAGCTGCTTTTCACATTGGTCCTGTTTTTCTTTCAGCAAAGGGATCAGCTTTTTCCATTCCGTCTCATGTAAAAGCTCTTGTGCCTCCCTCTGGATCTGATGCCATAATGTTTTCTGGCGTTCTTTTCGTTTTCCTGCTTCCACACTCTGCGTATTTGCGTCATTCTCCAGTCTGTCCAGTTTTTGTTTCTCTCTGTCCAGGATTTCCTGATCCACAACCTGTCCTTTGGGAAGTATTCCCGGACGCGGATGCTCGAAAGAACCACATACCGGGCATGGGCAGCCCTCTTTCAGTTCCTGCGCCAGGAGCCCTGCCTGCGCGTCCAGAAAACTCTGAAACAGTTTCTGGTAAACTTCTCTCTGCTTTTGTACTTTTTCAATGGAAATCTTATATTTTTCCTGCTGCTCTTTCGTGGCATTATAAGCCCCTTGAAACTCCTTAACCAGAGCAATCAGTCCTTCTAATTCTTTCTTTTTCCGAAGCCCTTCTGTCTTTTTCGTCTCTGCCTTCTGAAGTTCCAGCTCCGCGCTGTCCAACAGCGCCTTGTCTTTCTTTTGCTGCTCCAGCTCTTCCTTCTGCTGCGTTTCTTTCCGGATGATTTCTTCCTGCCATCCATCTATCTGTTTCTGTTCTTTTTTGATCTCTTCTTCCGTCAGCAGACAGCTGTCATAGCTTCGTTTTTCACTGTCCAGTTTATCGTACTCAAACTTGTATTTTTGTAGTTCTTCTCCTGCATCTGCCAGTATTGAAAGGCGTTTTTTTTCTTCCTCATCTTTTTTCTGCAAAAGCTGCTCTTCGGAAATATCCTTCTCTTTTTTTTCACTGACTGTTTCAAGCTTTCCTTCGATTGTTTCCAGCTCTTTTTTCAGCTTTTCCAGCTCCTGATATTTTTTCAGCTTTTCTTCTTTTTCACGGATCCTGATTCCAAGCTCTTCACATCTGTGATCTGCATCTTTATATTTTTCCGCCTCTTCTACTGCAAGCTGTAGAAGTGGTGTTAATTCTTCCAGATCTTTTTCCGCTTTTTTCTTTTTCAGCTCCAGATTTCGTTTCTGAGCCACAAGATTTTGTGCCTCTTCTGCTTTTCGTATATCCTGATTAAGCGAGTCTTCTTTTTCCCGGAGCTCTTTTTCCTGTGCTTCACCATATTCCAGAAACTGCTTCAGAAGTTCCAGACTCCGCTCCAGTTTTCCCTCGAATTTTATCTTTTTCAGTTCATCAAATTCCTCTGCCTCCTGCCATGAAGCAGTCTCCGTTTTCACTCCATCCAAATACTGGGCAATACTGCGGCGCATTTCATCATATTCCTTATATCTGGCTATTGACGCATCCTTAAGTTTCATCTGAATCTGCTGATAAAGTCCTGTGTGAAAGAGCTGTCGGAAGATCTCTCCTCTCTGTGTAGTTCCTGCCAGAAGTAATTTCTGGAAATCCCCTTGGGCGATCATTGCGATCTGTGTGAACTGATTATAACTCAGTCCCAGAAGCTGTTCCACTGCCGCAGTAACATCTTTTGCCTTTGTCACCGGCTGACGTTCATCCGGATAGATCAGCTGTGCTTCAGCTTTTCTAAGAGTCTGTCCGGTGCCTCTTTTTTTCGGAGCCATATATTCCGCACTCCGGCGCACGTGATAATTTTTCCCCTGATAGGAAAAAACAAGCTCCACAAAGGTCTCTGTGGAAGGCTCTGCATATTTGCTCCGAAACATGGCCGGATCTCTTACCTCTCCACTGGCTCTTCCATATAACGCAAAGGTGATCGCATCAAAGATCGTGGTTTTTCCCGCTCCGGTGTCACCGGTGATCAGGTAGAGACCTCCCTCTCCAAGCTTTGAAAAATCAATCTCTGTTTTGTCCGCATAGGGCCCGAAGGCACTGATGGTCAGTTTTTCCGGTCTCATTATTTCACCTCCTGGATCTTACGGATCAGGTCTTCGGAATATTTCCGCTGTTCTTCATTCATGGGCTGGTTATTCTGCAGTTCAAAAAATTCCTCGAAATATTCCAGCTCGGATTTCCTTTTCACCGTTTCTGTACCTGCGATTTCCTGGTTTTCTCTTGTACGTCGGTTATCATATTCCAGCCTCATCAGATTCGGATAAACAGTACGGAGCTTCTGCATTCCATCTACGATATCTTCTTCATCTGTCAGCGTGATCTGCACATAATCCTCTGTGTTTGTGTCCTGATAACTGGACAGTGATGTGATCTCCATGTATGTGCCTTTCAGTTTTCGCATATCCCGAAGAGGCTTCAGCGGAATCGCCCTGATCCTGAAATTTCCTTTTTCCAGAAGCTCCACAACTGTCACGGATTTCTGCTGTCCTGCCTCGGAAAAAGAATATTTCAAAGGAGTTCCGCAGTAGCGGATGTGCTCGCTTCCCACATTCTGAGGACTGTGGATATGGCCAAGTGCCACATAGTCAAAATCCCGGAACACATCTGCCTCCACCTGGTCGATACCTCCAACGGAGATCTCTTCAGAATCACAGCGCATGGCACCGACCACAAACTGATGGGCGATCAATACATTGCGATAACGTTTATCAATCTCCATATGTGCAACTGCCGCCTGCACTGCCTCCTGGTAGGTACGGATCTCATCCACCTCTTCTTCTCCTTCCAGTCCGTGCCTCACAGTTGCCGGACGCACAAATGGAAGCAGATGGATCCAAACTTCTCCATAGCTGTCCGTTAAACAGTACTTTTCTGTTTTTCCATCGTATACCGGGGACATACAGATCCCGCTGCTGCTCATGATCTGTGAACCGAAAGCGATCCTTTCCGCACTGTCATGATTTCCGCTGATGGCATACACCGGGAGCTTCCGCTTTGCAAGCCTGGTAAGAAACCGGTCAAAAAGCTGCACTGCCTCCGCAGAAGGAACCGGCCTGTCATAAAGATCTCCCGCAAGAAGAATTCCATCCGGTTCTTCTTTATCAATGATTCTCAGAATTTCATTCAAAATATATTTCTGATCTTCGATCATGGAAAACTCATTGACTCGTTTTCCTAGGTGAAGGTCTGATAAATGGATCAGTTTCATCGATCACCTCCTGCGCTCACCCAGCCTCCGAACAGTTCCGGTGCAAGATCGATCTCACAGGCATCCAGTACATCTTTTAGCTGTGAAGGATTGCTGACGCCGGTTACAGGCACAGTCTGGAATGGCTGATGGAAAAAGTATGCCAAAGACAGGGCCTGCAGGCTGTGGCCGGTTTCTTTCTGCAGCTTTAACAGCTTCTGATAGGTGCGAAGGTTTGTCTCGTTCCAGTAGGATCTTTTCATACTTTCTGAAAGACCTGTGATCTGTGTTTCCTTCTCCCGCATCCAGGATGCATCCACCTCTGCATCTGTACAGGAAAGCCCCATTTTCTGAAGTTTTGAAAAAAATCCCATTGCAGTGGAAGAAAACGGAACGGAAGCAGCGCCTGTCTCACAGTGCCACTGATATTCTTCCCTGGAAAACTCCACAAGTGTAGGATCCGGATTTGTATTTCCTCCGGGATTGATTCCTGCAAGACTCCACTGATTGGATACTGCTGTGATCCCTGAAAGACTTCGTTCTCTCAGACACTGCGCAATTTCTTTCAGCCTCTCTGTGCGGTAATTGGAAAATCCATAATAACGGATCCGGCCTTCTTTTTTCAATTCTTCCAGAGTATCCACGATTTCCTCCACCGGTTTTTCCGGATCATCTCTGTGAAGCCAGTAAAAATCCATCTCATCTTTTCCCAGTGTGCGGCAGCTCTCATCCAGGTCCATGCGGATATCTTCTTTGTTCACTCTGCTGCGGCCCGGATCCTCAAAGGAATAGTGCGCGCCCTTCGTTGCCACAATAACTTTTCCCTGCATGCCACTCTCTTTCAGCCATTTTCCTATGATCTGCTCACTGCAGTTTCCATGTCCTTTTAGCCATTTGCAATAGACATTTGCCGTATCAATAAAATTTCCGCCTGCCCATACAAAGGCATTCAGAATCTCAAAGCTTTTTTCCAGGTCTGATTTATCTCCAAATCCTGCTGTTCCGAGGCAGATAGGACTGATGTTCAGATCTGTATTGTTCAGCTGTATATATTTCATCTACGTAACCTCCCGTATTCATATATATCTTTTTCTATTATAACTTTTTTCCGTAGATCCGAACAGTATATTTCCCAACTATCCATATACTATGGCACAAAAAAATCCTCCGGCACATGCATGCCGGAGGATTTGATATTCCGTTATCTTAACAATATGATTTATTTGTAAAGTGGTCCATAGTTCTTGCAAGCGCGGAAGTCTGCACCCTCTTTTTCCATACCGAATGCGTTCCAAGCTGCCGGACGATAGATATCCTTCTCAGGAACGTTGTGCATGGATACCGGGATTCTCAGCATAGAGCACATTGTGATCAGGTCTGCACCGATGTGTCCGTAGGAGATCGCACCGTGGTTAGCACCCCAGTTGTTCATTACATCGTAAGCTGTTTTGAACGGTCCCTCTTTGCCATCGCATCTTGGAGCGAACCATGTACATGGCCATGTGTAGTCTGTACGTTTCCAGAGCTTATCAGATACCTCTTCCGGAAGGGCTACTGTCCATCCCTCTGCGATCTGAAGAACCGGTCCAAGTCCTTTTACAAGGTTCAGACGGATCATAGTTGCAGGCATCTGAGCACGTGTTTCATAACGGCTGGAGTATCCGCCTCCACGGAAGTATCCGTTGTCGGCCATACACCACTCTGTGTTGTCCATGATCGCTTTCTGGTCTGCCTCTGTAACATCCCACCACTGTTTCATAACTGGTGTTCCGTCAGCCTCTTTAGCCTGTCCGTTAGCATCCAGGCAAGCAGCACCGGAGTTGATCAGATGAAGGAATCCGCCAGCTTCTTTGGCAACACCCTCAAGGTCATATCCTGTAGCTTTCTTAACTGCCTCCGGGCTCCAGTATGTACGAACATCAGCGAAGATCTGAGCACGTCCTGTAAGAAGTTTCATGAACAGCATTCCAAGTCCGTTGAGAACGTCGTTCTCTGTAGCAAGGATGTACGGCTCACGAGCGCCATTCCAGTCGAAGGATGTGTTCAGCATAGCCTCTGCGAAGTCACCGTTCGGATAGAAGTCTGTCCACTGTCTCTGGCCCTGGAATCCAGCTGCAAGAGCATTGTGTCCGATTGCTTCCTCGGAGAATTCCGGAGCAAGATTATCACAGCCGTTCATCAGCTCTTTGATGATAACTGCCATCTTAACAACAAACTCGAACTGCTCCTCTTTCTTCTCTGGTGAGAACTGAAGCTCTTCCGGGTTCTTGTCCCAGCCGATCTTGCAGGTCTCTTTTGCCCATTTGAGAGCTTTCTCAAACTCTTCATGATCGTAGATACCCTCTGTCATACGACGGATGATCTCTACCTCATCAACAGACTCAACTCTCATTCCGAGATAGGACTCGATGAAATCAGAATCGATGATAGATCCGCCGATACCCATTGTTACAGAACCGATCTGCAGGTAGGATTTACCTCTCATGGATGCAGCTGCAACTGCTGCACGGCCGAATCTTAACAGTTTCTCTTTAACGTCTTCTGGAATGGATGTGTCGTCAGCTTCCTGAACGTCATGTCCGTAGATACCGAATGCCGGAAGGCCCTTCTGTGCATGTGTAGCAAGAACGGATGCCAGATATACAGCACCAGGTCTCTCTGTTCCGTTGAATCCCCATACAGCCTTGATGGTCTGTGGATCCATATCCATGGTCTCAGCTCCGTAGCACCAGCATGGTGTAACTGTAAGAGTGATATCTACACCCTCTTTACGGAATTTATCCGCACATGCGGCGCTCTCACCAACACGTCCGATGGTGGTATCAGCAATAACAACTTTTACAGGCTCACCATTTGAATATTTCAGGTTCTCCTCGAAAAGCTTTGCTGCGGATTTGGCCATGTTCATAGTCTGATCTTCCAGAGATCCTCTTACATCGAGGGCTCCTCTACGTCCGTCGATGGTTGGTCTGATACCGATAACCGGATAGCTGCCTACTAATCTGCTCTTTGCCATAGTAACAATTACCTCCTAAATTTATATTCACTATTATAACTTACAGTTTTTTTACGTTCCAACAACTCCTGTCCGAACTATGCTTTTATTATACGATTGCATCTTTTAAATTACTTGTGTTATAATAGCAAAAAACAGTACAATATTCACTTTTTCATATGAGTTCCCAAAAAAACTATAAAAATTTAAGAAAGAAGGGTTGTATTTTGCACGATCTTGGAAGAAATGAGGACAGACTTCGAGGTACCTATGAATTTCCTTTTGAATTCCACCACATTGACAGCAGCCATCCACGCTATGTCATGTCCTACCACTGGCATGTAGAATGTGAAATCATGCGTGTATTACAGGGCACTCTCACCGTCACTTTAGACGAAAAAAGTTTTACAGCAAAAGCCGGAGATGTGATTTTTGTCAATAGCGGAGTTCTGCATTCCGGAATTCCTCAGGATTGTATCTATCAGTGCATTGTTTTTGATATGAACATGTTTCTGAAATTTAATTCCATCTGCACAGAATATATGCAGAAGATCAGCCACCAGGAGCTTCTGATCTATCACCATTTCACTGAAAAGCAACCTGATATCCAGAGAGCAGTGAACTCTCTTTTTGATTCTTTCTGGCAGAGAAAGCCAGGATATGAGCTGGTTGTGTTTGGACAATTTTACCACTTTTTCGGATTGGTTTTTGGTAATCATTACTACCTGGAAAGCCTGCGGAAAACCAGACGAGATTACAAGCGCATTGTCCAGCTGAAGCAGGTCGTGGAATTTATTGAAAAGAACTATGCCAGCCCCATTACCCTACAGGAGCTTTCCGCTTCGGTTTCCATGTCTCCCAAATATTTCTGCCGGTTCTTTTCCGAGATGACGCATCAGACACCAATGGATTACCTCAACCGCCAGCGGATCGAGCAGGCCTGCTGCCAGCTGGCTACCACCGATGATTCCATCACGGAGATCGCCTACCGGAATGGCTTTAATGATCTGAGCTATTTTATCCGTACCTTCAAAAAGTACAAGGGGATCACCCCCGGCAAATATAAAAGACGCTGAAATATTTTTCCACATCTTAATGGCACATATCAGTGTATTACATGACAAAAAGCAGGATCTCGCACATATTGCGGATATCCTGCTTTTTGAGGAATTGGGCTGTTTTATGTAAATACAGCTTTTTCGGCCTGGCGGAGAACAGTCATGCCGGAACGGATTCCCGTTTTGCAGACGGGCTATGTTCATGTCTTTATGAATACATGCTACTCTTCTGTATGAGAAAAAAAGCCGGCAGGGCAGATTTTCTGCATGAAAAAGCCGACGCAGATCGTGAAGGAGCCTGATCTCTGTTTACGCAGTGACCAGCACCAGATTATGTCGTAATTGAAAGCGGATACGATCATCCACCTCACTGCTTGCTTCTGACCAACGGATATCTCACACAGTTGGTCCATCTACTCGAAGGGATTCCACTGCTGCATAGAACTCTGCTTGCGAAATGCCTGTACGCTGCACCGGAACGTGCAGCAGAATATGATACAGTTAAAAACGATCCGGCCGCATTATAGCCGCCGGATGTTTCCTGCTTGTCTTATTCTAACAAATGCCTCTTTAAAATGCAAGAAATTTCAGAACATTTCGCTCTTCATTTTCCGACGGCAAAAGTCTATTTCCTACAGATTTTTCACCGCGTCTATAAACCTTTTTCCGTATTTTTCGTACTTGTGCCTGCCGACTCCTGTCACATTCAGCATTTCCTCCTCGTTTCCGGGCTTCAGAATGCACATATGGATAAGGGTTTTGTCGGAAAAGACCATATAAGGGGGGATTTTTTCCTCTCTGGCGATTTCCAGGCGAAGAGCACGGAGCTTCTGAAAAAGGGGCTCATCCTGTTCTCCCAGCTCCCCGACTGCAGATTTCGGAAGTCTGCTCCGTTTCTCTTTTTTCTTCGTCTCCAGCTCTTTTGACATTTTCATTGTGAGGATATGCGCCTCCTCCAGAAGTGACCTGGAAGCGGCGGTCAGCTTCACAATCGTATATCCGTCATCCGTCAGATAAAGATATTCCTTCAGTACCAGATAATTAAAGATCTGCCGCAGCCGGTGTGCCGGAATCTTTGCACAGACTCCATATTCCGGATTTCCATCCATCTCATACTGCCGGATCTTCGCCGTAGATGCGCCGCGCAGAGTATCCAGGATCACGTTCACCCCGTATCTCTGACCACTGCTTTCCACGCACCGGATCATTGCCCTGGCCTCCTGGCTCACATCCTGCTCTTCAAACTCGGTCTGACAGTTCAGGCAGTTTCCGCAGTAGCTTTTTCCGTATTCCCCAAAATATTTCAGGATGTACTCACGCAGACAATCATGGGTAAAGCAGTAAAAGGTCATCTGCTTCAGCCTCTCCTGATCACGCTCCCGGACAAGGCGCCAGACTGCCGCTTCCATTTCCTGGTTATCCTGTCCTCTCTCGATAAGATACTGATTGGTAACCACATCCTTCCCGCTGTAAAGCAGGATACATTCCGCAGGATCGCCGTCACGGCCCGCACGGCCTGCTTCCTGATAATAGCCTTCCATGTTCTTCGGCATATTATAATGAATGACATAACGCACATCGGACTTGTCGATTCCCATTCCAAATGCATTAGTGGCTACCATCACACGACAGCGGTCATAAATAAAATCATCCTGATTGTTCCGGCGTTCCTCATCGGAAAGTCCTGCATGATATCTGGTGGCCGTGATGCCGTCACGGATCAGCTTTCCGCAGACCTCCTCCACCAGCTTTCTGGTGAGACAGTAGATGATTCCACTGTCGTCCGGATGCTCCAGTATGTAATCGTGTACTTCCTTATATTTATCTTTCGGTGTTTTCACTGCAAAATAAAGGTTTTCCCGGTCAAATCCTGTGGTTGTGCAAAAGGGATCCTGAAGCCCCAGAAGTCTTGCAATATCCTCCCTGACCTCCTTCGTGGCTGTAGCTGTAAATGCACCGATCACCGGTCTTTTTGGAAGCTGTGCAACAAACTCTGCGATCTTCAGATAGCTTGGCCGAAAATCCTGTCCCCACTGTGATACACAGTGTGACTCATCCACTGCGATCATGGAAATATCCGCACTCAGCGCAAAATCCAGAAACGCCTCTGTGGTAAGCCTCTCCGGTGCTACATAGATGATCGGATATCGTCCTGCCTTTGCATAGCGCAAGGCTGTGAAATACTGCCCCTGCGTCAGAGAGCTGTTGAGGTATGCTGCTGAGATGCCGACCTGGTTCAGGCTTCTCACCTGATCCTTCATAAGGGAGATCAACGGTGATATTACCAGTATGATCCCCTTCATCATCAGTGCCGGTACCTGATAGCAGATGGATTTTCCTGCGCCGGTTGGCATCACTGCCAGAACATCTTTTCCTGCAAGAAGCGCATCGATCACCGCTTCCTGCCCTTCTCTGAATGTATCATACCCGAAATGGGTCTTTAAAAGTTCCTGTTTCGTCATAAATCGACATGATCCTTTCTGTTACGTTCCCACCGGAACTGTAACGCTTCTCTTTTTCATTGTCGAATCGCTGCTGTTTTCCGAATATTTCATTTTAACATATTTACAGATAAATTGCCAATTGATACAAAAAAATCACAATGCACTTCCTACCTGGTTTCCTGTTATAATGATATAAGAGAAAGAGTCTGTTTATACTGTTCCGCAGCAGAGGACCATGAATTCATGGAGTACCCGGGCCTCTGTTCAGTAACAGCCGGTATGCTCATAAAAAAAGGAGGGTTTGTTATGTGTAAAAGAAAAATAAAAACCATCGAAACAATTTTTTTCCTGATTCTTTTTTCCTTTATTGTGCTCCTGCTTCCCCAGGATGCTCACGCCAGAGTCCGGGTCGTGACCAAAGGAACCACTTCCACTATCCGTGATACCGACGGTGTGATCGAAGATGAGTCTTCAGACATTAATTTCCCGATCAACATCAAAAATGCAAACTGCCAAAAACGGGTCTATGCCGTGACAGTTCGTGTAAGCTTTTATTCACCCAAGGGAGTCATCCCAAAAAGCACCACATTTTCCATCGATGGGATCAATGTGGTTAAGCTGAGCACTTCAAATTATACACCACTGGCATACAAGGAAACCTTTTTCACCTACGATGACAACATAGAGGATGGCTACCTGGAGTTCGATTTCGGCAATAAAGAATGTCCGGTACCGGTAGACTGTGACTATGAGGTTACCATCAAACAGGCTGTTCCGGAAATTTTTATCACCAACAACAATTATCTGAACCAGAGCATCCGGACCGGAAAAACCACTTCCATCGGAATTGAGATTTCTGATCCCTACGTAAAAACCATCAGCAAATCAAAATTCAAGGTTACTTCTTCCAACAGCTCTGTTCTCAAGGTACAGAGCATCACTCAGGATTCCAAAAAACGCAGCCGTTTCACAGTTACCCTGAAGGGCATGAAAGCCGGATCCGCAAAGATCACTTTATCCTATCCAAAGGCCGCAGCCTGTAAGCTGACCGGAAAAGTAACCTCGCCTTCAAAAACCGTAGCAACCTTCCGCGCTTCCAAGACTACACTCAAGGTTGGCTCCAAGGTCAGCATGCGTTCCCTCATCAATCTGAAGGGCGGTACCAGTCTGACCATCAAAAATGCAAAATCCAGCAAGCCTTCTGTACTTGCCATTTCCGGAAACTATCTTGTCCCAAAGAAAAAAGGGTCAGCCACAGTTACCGCAAACTTAAACGGTGTCAATCGTAAGATCACTATTACCGTATCCGCACCGGCCGCCAAACCTACCGTCAAAAATCTGAAGATCAGTGTTGCCCGTATCAAGTATGGCCCCAATGACATGAAGACCTATTATACCTTGAAATTCACCAATACTTCTGCAAAAACCATCACTACCGCAAAAGTACAGATCACCACAGGTTCCGGTATCTATGACCAGATGTACTGGACCAAGAACCTGACACTGAACCTAAAGCCCGGAAAATCCATGACAAAGACCTATTTCATCCAGAACATGGTCCAGGCGCCGGAAAAAAGTGATATTTCCGTTAAATGCCTGAAGATTAGCTGGAAATAAATAATTCAAAAGGGACGTGCCGCAGTATTGATTTAAAAATCATCACTGCAACACGTCCCTTTTATTTATTCTCTCTGAGCTGTCTATACGTTTTGTTTTTATCCTGTATCCTACAGTACCTCATTCAGTACCTGCAGTCCATACTCTGCGAGGCTGTTATCCTCTTCGCCGGTACCGCCGCTGATACCAAGACCGCCGATGATGGTGTCTCCAACCTTCAGGGGTACACCACCTCCGAATATCACAATATTGTCACTCATTTTTCCAAGACCATAAAATGTCTGGCCCGGTTGTGTCAATCTGGAAAGCTCCATGGTGGACATCTTCACTGCAACCGATGTATAGGCCTTCTTCAAAGCCACCTCAAAGCTTACAAGAAAAGATCCATCCATCACATGAACCGCAACCGGATTTCCATCCGGGCTGCATATCGCAATTACGGAAGGCTTGTTTCTTCTCAAAGCTTCCTGCTCGATCTTCTCAATAAGCCTCTTGGCAGAATCCAATGTGATACGACCCTGGATACCCATACGCTTCAGCACTTCCTGGATCATCGCCGTGTTTGCTGCTATACTGTCATTCTGTGCCATCGCCGTATTTCCTCCCACTGCTGTCGTCACAGTCCCATTCTGCGCATTAAAAGTCTGTACATCCCTTTTCTGCACCATCTGCGAATCCTGTGCTCTTACATCCACCGCCGATGTACCCACTGCAACATCCGCACTACTTCCAACAGTTCCTACAGCCTCTACCCCAACATTAGCTTCAATCCCAGCAGTCTCTGCTTTCACAGATTTCTGAACACTTCCAGAAATATCTGTCTTCTTCTCTTCGATCTTCGCAACATCCACATACCTTGCCAGCACATAAAAATAATCTGACAGACGGTTCATATATTTCTTGGCTCCGGTATCCGATCCAAACTTCACACTGACCAGCGCAAGCTCTCTCTCAGCCCTCCGCGCCACAGCTCTTGTCACATCGATCTCAGCCGCAACTCGGGAATCCCCCGGAAGAATCGGAAGCCTCTCTCCGGAAAAAATCTCTTTCATCCGGCCAATCTCCTCCTCCAGAAACTCCGTCCGGTCTTCACTGACCTTAAACTCCCGATTATAAGGATCAGAAACCCCATCTATAATCTTCTTCAAAGTCTCCGAGATCTTCTCCAGCATCCGGACAACATCCACATCATCAACCAGAACCCGCACAAGCCCAATATGACTCATCAGCTCCTCAACCGACCCCATCAGACAAATCCGATCATCCGACTTTGAAACATTCTTCGTATGGGAAAGATCCGTCATCCCCTTATCACCATACCCGGTATAAACCTCCATCCCAGCTCAACCTCCCAGCAACTCCTGATAAATAATCCCACCCATATCAGACCAATTTTACAATCCTCGAAATGCTACGCATACCACACATACGTAAACACACACCACAACCATCCCGGCAAACCAAGCGCGGCGTTCACAAACGCGCCAGCCCCTGCCAACAACGTCACACATCCAAAGCGCCCACGGCGCCCCATCGGCACAACGTTCAACCCGGAACAATCGCAGCATACAGGCACAAGTCAATACCCTTCCGCCCGCCACAGTCAAGCACTCTAAAAAAAGCCCGAGGGGTGTGCAGAGGGGCCGCGGCTTTGCGGCCCCTTTGCGGTTTTCATCTTTTATCAAAAAGACCAAAGTTTAGTATAAATCTTAATAATATCCTCTTTCTTCGGTACACGCGGATTTGCCGCTGTGCAGGCATCCGCAAGTGCCATATCCGCCATCTTATCAACCGCCGCAAAATAAGCATCCGGTGTGATCGTCTTCATCTCTTCGATGGTAAGCGGGATATTCATCTCTTTCTGCATAAACTGAATCCAGTTTACAAGAGATCTTACGCTCATAACTTCGTTATAATTGCTCAGTCCAAGAAGATGTGCAATATTGGAATATCTCTTTACTGCCGGAAGATATTCTTTCTGGCTTCTGCTGCGTTTGTTGATATTTGCATTATATTCAACAATATGCGGCAACAGCATCGCATTAGCTCTTCCGTGAGGAATATGGAAAATAGCACCCAGCTGATGAGCCATACTGTGAGTAATTCCAAGACCTGCTGCATTGAAGGAAAGTCCTGCCAGACAGGACGCTACATGCATCTTCTGTCTTGCATGCATATCATTACCGTCAACATATGCACGATAAAGATATACGCCACAGATCTCGATTGCTTTCTCTGCAAGTGCAGATGTAAACTCATTATGGTTGATGCTGACATAAGACTCAATTGCATGAGTCAGAACATCCATACCTGTATCTGCTGTAATCGCAGGCGGAACACTACGTACAAGCTCCGCATCCAGAATTGCCTCATCAGCGGTCAGGCTGTCTGAGATCAGCGGATACTTCACATGTGCTTCTGTATCATTTACAACTGCAAAAGAAGTAACCTCGGAACCGGTACCACTTGTTGTAGGAATGGCAACCAGTCCGACTTTTCCGTAATTGTTGATCTTCAGGGCAAACTCACGGATTGCCTTGGAGGAGTCGATGGCAGAACCACCACCTACTGCAACAATAGCTTCCGGCTGATACTGAAGGAATTTTTTGACTCCTTCGGCAATTTTTCCAACCGGTGCATCCGGAACAACATCACAGAAAATATCAAATTCTTTTCCACCTGCCTGAAGCGGTTTTGTGATCATATCGATCATTCCGCTTTTTACAACAAACGGGTCTGTGATAACAAGGACTCTTTTGTATGGAATTTCTTTCAGTCTTCCCAGGGCATCAGCTCCAAAATGGATGGCTGTTTTCATTTCAAATGTATTCATAGAAACTGCTCCCTCTCGTCATACCGGAACACAGGTCTCTTTTGTCTGCCTGTGGCCGGATAAAGTAAAGCGGATCTCCGCATTCCGCATACACTGCATGCTCATGAACACAATCGTTTTCCGATATATGTCCAACCTATTTCGGGTAGATGCATTCGATCTTATGCGCGCTGAAATGCTTCAGCCACTTTTCAGACGGCTTTTTGTCTGTGATGACCGTCTCGATATCCCGCAGCTGTCCTGCCACGGAAAAAGCAGTCTGATCAAATTTCGTGCTGTCTACCACCAGAATACGCATTTTTCCGGAATTGATCATGGCTTTTTTTGTTGTTCCAAAGGCTTCTTTGGATTCCATGATTCCCAGATCCTCATTTAATGCTTTACAGGAAAAAATAACCTTGTCCACATAATAAGAGCGGATCACTTCCTCGGTTCTGGCACCCAGGAATGCAAGATACCCTTCCTTCATCACTCCACCGGTGGAAATAATATTCCAGCCGGATACATCCGAGAGCTCCAGAAGGATCTCCATAGAATTGGTAACAACGGTGAGACGTTCTTTTTCTTTCAGCGCCTTGGCCACAAAAACTGCCGTTGTGCTGGCATCCAGAAAAATGTGATCTCCGTCATTCACCATGGAAGCAGCAATCTCCGCCATTTTCTGCTTTCCCTGTACATTCTGGTTTTTACGAACATTAAATGGTAAATCAATACCGACATCTTCGTTGATCACCGCACCGCCATAACTCTTTGTGGCAAGTCCCTCTTTTTCCAGCTTGTCCAGATCACGGCGGATGGTTTCTTCTGAGACACTGTAAAGCTGGCTTAGTTCACTTACAACAACCCTTTTCTCTTCCTGTAATTTCTCGAGAATCAGATTTCTTCTCTCTAATGCTAGCATAAGATGCCTCCTTTTCAGATGTCATTGCAGGGATACCCTTCAAAAGGATATCCCTCAGATATAAAGACAATATTAAAGGATCGTATCGATCATTCTCTTGTCCGGATGAGCGATCACTGAGGAATCCATGTACATTCCTTTTTCAGCTACCAGCTCTTTTGCTCTTTCGATAGAAGCCTCCACTGCAGAAACCTCGCCGGTAAGAAGCATGTATGATTTACCGCACATACCCTTGGCGATACGAAGCTCGATCAGATCAACGATAGCTGTCTTAGCTGCCTGATCTGCCGCCTCGATGATAGATGCTGCATCATAAGTCTCAAGAATTCCCAGGGCACTAATCTCCTCGACCTGTGTGGTTCCGTAAATTGCCGGGAAAATGGACTCATGTGGATTGCCCAGTACAAAACTGTCAATACATTTGTCCTCGTATGTTGTTACAGCTGTGTCTACAGCAGCTTTTACTGCGCTTAAATCTCCGGTGATAATTGCAATATATTTTCCCGGACATACTGTCTGCGCCTCCACGATCTCTACTTCAGATGTCTTAACCATGGCATCTGCTGCAGTGATACCAGCTGGTGTGGTTTTAAACTCAATCATTCCGATTGCTCTACTCATTTTGTGCACGTCCTTTCTAATTTCTTGCAATTACAACATGGCGGTCTGTCACTTCTGTAACCTTACCGCTGATGGTTGCATGGATTCCGACACTTAATCCCTGTGCAGGCTGTGCGATCATCTGGCCTTCTGTTACCATATCGCCTACATTTACGATTGCCTGTGCCGGTGCACCGATATGCTGGCTTAAGAGAACCTTTACCTTCGATACGTTTACAAGTTCTTCCTGAAGCGGTGCATCCTTGTCATATTTGGTAAGTCCCAGACGTGCCATCAGACGCTCCTCAGGAACCTTGCGGTATTCTCTGGACTCCTGAACCGGCTTCGGCTGAACACCCTGAGGTGGTCTAATCCCTGCCTTACGAAGTCCGCCCTTCATATCTGCAAGCAGTGTTCTCGGAGCCAGGCTCTGCGGACACGCATACATCTCGCAGACACCACAGGAGCTGCAGAATGCAGAATTGATATAAGGATTTACATTTCTGAAATCCTGATTAGATGCTGCCATCATGAACATTGCCGGATCGATCGGGTGTCCCAGATTATGTCTCGGGCAAAGATCTGTACATGTATGGCAGTGGCAGCAAATCGATGCTGCTCTCTTCAGATCTATAGAAGAAGTCCGCTGCTTCTTCATGACAATAACATGGTCCTTTGGAAGAACCAGGATTGCATTCGTTGTTTTTGTAACCGGGTCTGAACCATTTCCGATACGTCCCATCATCGGGCCGCCAACGAAATATACAGGATCCTTTACAGTTGTACCGCCTGCCTGGGCAACAACCTCTTCCAGTGTACATCCCAACGGAACCTTCACTGTAACAGGGTTCTCAACCTCAGCAACAACGGAAACATATTTACATGTGACCGGTTTATGTTCTTCTACCGCGCGGTATACATTGTAGAGAGTCTCTACATTAAATACGGCTACTCCCTGCTCGATCGGCAGTCCTCCGGGCCGTACCACACGTCCGGTTGCCTCATAAATAAGAACAACCTCATCACCCATCGGATAAACCTCATCCAGAAGATGGATCTTAACCCTCGGGAATTCTTCAATATGCTGATTTAAAGCATTGATCGTCTGTACATAAGACTTTTTGATTCCGATAATGGCCTGTGAAGCTCCTACCGTCTCCGCAACCATATCGAATGTTTTCATGATCTCGTATGCGTGCTTCTCCAACAACTGTCTGTGAAGTTTCAGTAATGGTTCGCACTCTGCACAGTTCATAAGAATGGTATCCGCTTTGTCTGTCAGTTTCATGTATGTAGGGAAACCTGCTCCACCTGCTCCGACAACACCATTCTCCTGCATAATTTTCTGTAATTCTTTGATATCCATGGCGTTACTCCAATCCTGCACCGTCGTCTACGATACCGACGATGGCGGCATCTACCGGTGCTGTTTCTACGCCGCAGCCAATTCTTGCTGCGCTTCCTTGTGCCACCAATACATATTCGCCGATTCCCGCACCGATGATATCGATGGCAACAATCTGGCTGTGCTCGGCCTTCATATGATGCACCGGCTCCACGATCATGAACTTATTTCCTATCAGTTTTTCACTTTTTCGTGTGGAAACAATACTTCCAACTACTTTGCCTACAATCATATGAGCCTCCGTTTTTCTCTATATCCTCTGCTGGGGATGCCGGAAACGGCATCCCCGAAGGAGGAATATTATTTGATTATGGTAACTGTATTGCCTGTGGCAATTCTTGCTGCATTTGCTTCATCTGTATCAATATGCATTTCCAGTGTAAAGCTGTCATCAACACGGATCTTAACCTGATTAAAGATCGTTCCGCGCTCATTGTCAGCTTTGACGGAAACAACATCACCATCATGTACACCCGCAGCCTGGGCATCCTTCGGAGCCATGTGAATGTGACGCATAGCCACAATACATCCCTCTTTCAGATAAATGGCACCTTTCGGTCCGACGACGGCGATCGGTGCACTTCCTGCAAGATCACCGGACATACGTACCGGAACCTTCATTCCCAGCTTGATCGCATCTGTTGCGGAAACCTCAACCTGTGATTTACTGCGGACAGGTCCGAGGATCCTTACATTCTCGATCGCACGGAGCTTCAGTCCCACAATGGTAACTGTTTCGTTGGATGCAAACTGTCCGCCCATCAGATCCTTTTTCTTTGTGAGCTGATAGCCTTCTCCGAACAGCGCCTCCACATGCTCCTGTGTCAGGTGAATATGTCTTGCGGAAACTCCGATAGGAACAACGAAACCATTGCCCTTGTCTTCGTTTTTGTTGATCGCATCGATCACCATTTTTGTGATCATTTCAATATTATTCGTTTCCAAGAGTACACCTGCTTTCTTTCGGTTTCATGACTGAACTTAACTCAAAACACACCGGCCGGAAGCCTTAATGGCCCTCAGGCCGGTGCGTCTTGGAACTGATCAGTTAGATTATTTAAGAACCGGAAGGATTTTCTCTACGTCTGTATGAGGTCTCGGAATTACGTGTGTAGCTACAAGCTCTCCAAGTCTGGATGCTGCTGCGCTTCCGCTCTCTACTGCAGATTTAACTGCTCCTACATCTCCACGAACCATAACTGTTACAAGACCGGAACCGATCTTCTCTGTTCCTACCAGAGCAACGTTAGCTGCTTTACACATCTGGTCAGCTGCCTCGATAGCTGCTGTAAGTCCTCTTGTCTCAACCATTCCTAATGCTTCCTGTGTCATGATCATATCCTCCTTGTGGATTATAAATGCTTTATTTGTTCTGTTTACTTCTGACTATTTTGGTGCAACAGCTTATTTTTTGCTGCTGTTTTTGCTTTCCAGTGCTTCTTCCGGATTTTCCTGCTGTCTCTTTTTCCATCGGCTTGCACTCAGCTCAACCAGTTTGACGATTTCCTCGTGAGGATTGGCAATTACCGCATAGCTGGCAGGTTTTTTGATTGCCTGCTCCACTGCTGCATTGACAGCTGCTGTAACTGCTGATACATCGCCTTGTACGATCAGGGTCACCAGTCGTCCGCCCAGCTTACGCTCCCATGACGCCAGCTCAACGTCTGCCGTTTTGCACATGATGTCCAGGGCATTGATCGCCGCAACTACACCAGTGATTTCTATAAATCCATATGATTTTCCCATGAGCGAACTCCTTAACTAATTTCTATTCCTCTCAAAGCCTGAATCAGAGCTTTGGAAGGATTTTCTCTACGTCTGTATGAGGTCTCGGGATTACGTGTGTAGCTACGAGCTCTCCAAGTCTGGATGCTGCTGCGCTTCCGCTCTCTACTGCTGCTTTTACAGCGCCTACGTCTCCACGAACCATAACAGTTACAAGACCGGAACCGATCTTCTCTGTTCCTACCAGAGCAACCTCTGCTGCTTTTGTCATTGCATCTGCTGCCTCGATCGCAGCTGTGAGGCCTCTTGTCTCAACCATTCCTAATGCTTCCTGTGCCATGATTCTATCCTCCTGAATCTTATCTTCGTTACATTTTTATCATATATGATTCCGCCACTTTTGTAAAGTGAACTTCGGAATCCTCTCAATCTTTATCCAGGGCGCTGATTTTCAGCATTTTCTGTGTACCTGGTTCCGGGTTGGGGATTATGTAATGCTGTACCACGCCTGTCATGCTCTCTGCGACTTTCATGCCGGCTTCTACCGCTGCCGTGACATCTGACACGCTTCCGCGGTACTTGATGCAGACAAGAAGCGGTACTGGCAGGCTGTCCGCATTCGCCGGTTTATTCTTATCGAATACCTCCAGGTGGACATTTGCAGCCTTGCACCCGGCGTCAGCTGCCACAAAGGCTGTCGCAAGTCCGAAGACCTCCAGAATTCCTACAGCTTCTGCCATGTTGCTTCTCCTTTCCCGTTAAGGTTATTTGTTAACAATCGCGATCTTAAGACCTGTCATTGCCAGGTTTGTCTCAAGTGCCTCGTTGATCTCCTCAAGCGGGAACTTGTGTGTGATCAGCTCAGACATTGGAAGTCCGATTGCTTTTGCTCTCTTAAGGAAATCAAATGTTGTTGCATAGTCTCTGAGGTTGTATACCCAGGAACCAACAAGGTTGATCTCTTTGGAGCAGAGGTCGAAGTGCGGGTTGATGGTAGCGTCTCCACCGTTGATGAAGAAACCAAGCTCGCAAAGACCGCCGCCGTTGCGGATAAATTTGTAGATGTTGGAGTGTGCATGAGGATTTCCAGTACACTGGAAAGCGAAATCTGCAAGATGTCCGCCCTGAGCCTCTTTAACAGCCTCAGTAAGTGCCTCAATGCCCTTGAAGTTCATGAAGTTAACGGTTGTGTTTGCTCCCATTCTCTTGGCAAACTCAAGACGTTTCTCATTTCCGTCTACTGCACAGATATTATGAACGCCCATTGTATGGAGAACTGCGATGCAGATAAGACCGATCGGTCCGCAACCCTGAACAACAACTCTGCTGTTGAATTTCAGGATTCCTGTTGTTTTTGCTCTCTCTACAGCATGTACAAGTACTGCACATGGCTCGATGAGGATACGGGAATCAAGATCCAGGTCACTTACATTAAAGAATGTAGAACCGAATTTTCCGCCTCTGATGAAGATGTAATCAGCGAACCAGCCGTTGAATTTAACGTCGTCATCCGGAAGAAGTCCATATACGTCAGCGCCGCCTACGTTCTTCTTGTTAAGGTCGAACATTGTGATTTCCGGATCATCTTTGAAGATCATACAGGTAACGATCTTGTCGCCGACTTTAACCGGTTTACCAGCTGTATCAACTTTAACGTTTTTACCCATTTTTACGATCTCACCGGTTCCCTCATGTCCGAGAACTACTGGGATAAGACCAAACGGGTCATTTTTGTACTCATGAGCATCTGTTCCGCAGACGCCGCAGCCCTCAACTTTAACGAGGATGTCGTCGTCACCAACTTCTGGAAGATCATACTCCTGAAGCTCAAAATGTTTCTTCTCTGTCATCATTGCTACTCTTGCTTTTTTCGGAATTGTGTTTCCTGCCGGAGCAGCCGGAGCGCTTGTTGCAGCAGCTGCTGCAGGAGCGTTTCCTGTCATGCCGGAGAGAACCTGTTTAACGATTTCTTCGATATTTACATTGTTCATATCCATTGTTTCTGTTCCTCCTGATTAACGAATGCAAAGGCTGTCTGTCATTACGCAGCGTCTTCTCTTTGTGAATGTGCTTGCGCTTGTAAGTCCCTCACCGGTACGGCTTGCAATGGTGAATGTACAGAAACCTTCTCCGCCAAATCCAAGTGCGGAATAGGACGGGCCGTTCTTTACAAGGATTGCGGTATCAATTGCTTTCGCATATTTTGTAATGTTATCAATATTCTTGGAATGAATATGTGCGGAATGACGGTTGCCATGCTCAAGCCATACAGCCTGCTCTACAGCATCGTCAAAATCCTTAGCTCTTACGATTCCGAGGATTGGCATCATAAGCTCTGTTGTGATGAGCGGATGTTCCTTCGGTCCTTCGAAGATAATGCAGCGGGTATTTGCCGGTGCCTGAACTCCGATCATGGAAAGAAGTGTCTTCGCGTCACGTCCTACACATTTACGGTTCAGCTTGCCACCTGCAAGTACAGTCTCAACAAGTTTGTCCTGCTCTTCCTTGGATGCAAGATAGCAGTCATTCTCTGTGATCATGTAGTGCATTAACTCATCAACTACGGAAGATACTGCAACAACTTCCTTCTCAGCGATACATGGAAGATTGTTATCGAATGTACATCCGTTTACGATATCCTGAGCTGCCTTACGGATATCAGCAGTATCATCAACCAGTGCCGGTGGGTTACCTGCTCCTGCACCGATTCCTCTCTTACCGGAGGAAAGAACTGCTGTTACAACACCAGGGCCGCCTGTTGCTGCGATCAGATGGATATCTTTATGTTTCATCATAATATTGCTGGTCTCAAGTGTTGGTTTCTCAACTGTGACAGCGATATTATCCGGGCCGCCTGATTCCAGGGAAGCCTCATTTAAAAGATTGATTGCGTAAATAGAAGTTTTAACTGCTGCCGGATGTGGGTTGAATACTACTGTATTTCCGCCTGCCAGCATACCCATTGTGTTGCAGAGAACTGTTTCACTCGGGTTAGTACATGGTGTGATCGCGCCGATAACACCAAACGGTCCCATCTCGATCAGAGTCAGTCCTCTGTCTCCGGACCATGCAGTTGTTGTAATGTCTTCTGTTCCAGGTGTCTTGTCTGCTACCAGGTGATGCTTCAGGATCTTATCTCCTACATTACCCATACCAGTTTCCTCAACACCCATACGTGCCAGTACTTCCGCATTTTCTTTGATCTTCTTGCGGATGCAGGTGATGATCTTTTCTCTCTGGTCCATAGACATTGTCTTAACTACCAACTGAGCCTTCTTGGCTGCTTCGATAGCATCATTCATATCCTTGAAAACGCCATGTTTTCCGGCCGGAGCATCTGCGATCTGCATTTTTGCCATAACTTCCTGTACAATTTCCTGTACCATATTCTCACTTATTGGCATGAGATGTCCTCCTTAATATTCCGTCAAAAATTTATTTCAGGCCAAGCTGAGCCATAACCTGTTTTGTGATCTGAGCAACAAGCTCTGCATCATTCTTTGCTGCATCTGCTGCAGGAGCTGCATCTTTATCACAATCACAGTCTTTTCCAACGAAATCATACTGATATCCTGGGAACTGTTTGTAGTCCTCGCTGTGGCATGCACCGCCGCAGTTGTGGCAGTTCTTGCCGTCTTTGTTCAGGCAGAGGCTTGCCGGATGTTTTCCAGGCATACCGAATTTACGACGGATCGCATAGAGCTTCTCGATGTTCTCTTTGTCGAATTCCTTCGGTCCGCCAAGGAGCTTGGTCTGATACAGAAGCTGTGCGTAGAACTCTACAGACTCCATCTTCATGTATGCAGCGTTAAGGTCTGTGCTCCATGTAAGTGCTCCGTGGTTCTCAAGAAGTACTGCATCAAAGTATGGAAGGTATTTCTCAAGGTTGTCCGGAATCTCCATTGTGGAAGGTGTACCATACTCAGCGATCGGAACACATCCAAGAGCGATAACTGCCTCCGGCATGATCGGCTGTGTAAGCGGAATACCTGCGATTGCGAAAGATGTTGCATAGATCGGATGAGCATGTACAACAGATCCTACGTCCGGTCTCTTCTCATATACTCTCATGTGCATCTTGATCTCAGATGATGGTTTGAATCCCGGGTTAGCCTGGATTACATTACCTTTACCATCTACTTTACAGATGAACTCTGGTGTCATGAATCCTTTAGATACACCTGTTGGTGTGCAAAGATATTCATTCTCAGCTACTTTAACAGAAAAGTTTCCGTCGTTAGCTGCAACCATGTTACGGTTGTAAATTCTCTTACCGATGTCACAAAGCTGTTTTTTGATTTCAAACTCGTTTACCATGCTTAATTTCCTCCTTGAGCATTGGATTGCACTATTTTGTTTCTGAGAACATTTTACCCCATACCACAAAATAAGTCAAGGACAATCCGTTGTTTTATGTTGGTTTCTTGTTGTATTTTGTGTTGTTTTTATTGTTTTTTATATTTTCTGTTTGTAAAGGATCTTTTTTCTGTAATCCTGTATCTCTCAGCCGCCGATCTGGCAGTCCAGGCTGCATACCGCATGCACTGCATTCTTTAACATCTGCATATGTTCTGCTGTAGGCGGAAGGATTCCTTCCATTAAATAGGGTCTGCCAAGTCCTTCATATTTATCCTGCCCCAGTCTGTGGTACGGAAGAAGATGGATCTTGTTTACGCCCGGAAGGGATGCTGCAAATCTTGCGATCGCCTGGATTTCTTCCACAGAATCATTAAATGTGGGGATCACCGGAACGCGGATCACCAGTCTGGTTTTTCCGTAGAGCGCAACCCTTCTTGCATTCTCCAGCATCAGTCCGTTGGCCCGTCCTGTGAATTCTTTGTGTTTTTCCTGATTCATATGCTTGATATCCATCAGATATACATCCAGATAGGGAAGTACCTGTTCGATCTTTTCCCATGGGGCACAGGCCATACTTTCTACCGCTGTGTTGATTCCTCTCTCCTTTGCCGCGCGAAGAAGATCTCTGGAAAAGTCCGCCTGACACATACATTCCCCTCCGGAAAGGGTGATCCCGCCTCCGGAACGATAATAATAGGCACGGTCTTTTTCCACCTCTTCGATCATCTCACGAACTGTCACGTCGCGGCCGATCACTTTATCTTCTCCCAGAACCTTCATGTTCTGAATCCGGTATTCCTGTGATTCCGGATTACAGCACCAGCGGCAGCGAAGAACGCAGCCCTTCAGGAACACGATGGTACGGATACCCGGTCCATCGTGTACTGAATATTTCTGAATATCAAAGATCCTGCCCTTTGTATCCAAATAGTCCATTCGTTACTCCTTTAGAAGCCCTGCTCAGTACGTCTGATGATATCGTCCTGCAGAGATCTGGAAAGTGTAGTGAACAATGCGCTGTAGCCTGCAACACGTACAACCAGATGTTTGTACTTCTCCGGATGCTTCTGTGCATCCAGAAGTGTTTCTCTGTCAACAACGTTAAACTGCATATGCATACCCTTCTGATCAAAGTATCCGCGGATCAGTGCTACGAATTTCTCCAGTCCTTCTCTTCCTGCAAGTGCTGACGGATGGAATTTCTGATTGAACAGCGTTCCGTTGGATACGATAAAATGATCCAGGCGGGATACAGAAGTTGCCGCAGCTGTCGGTCCCTTCACATCCTTGCCGGCTGACGGGGAAACACCATCTGCTACCGGAGTATGTGCGTAACGGCCATCCGGTGTTGCACCGGTCTGTCCGCCAAGAGGAACGTTTGCAGATACAGGATAAAGTCCTGCCTGATAATGTCCGCCTCTCGGGTTCATATATTTCTGAAGCGGCTTGGTGTAAGTATAAGCCACATCTCTTGCAAAATAATCCACATCCGGGATATCGTTTCCAAACTTCGGAACCTCCTCGATCATCTTGTGGATCTCTTCGAATCTTGCTTTCTTCTCCGGAGATGGCTCTGTTCCGAGAGCTGCTGTCATAACAGCTGTTGCGGTCTGCTCATTTACGCGGATGCCATTCTCCTGAAGCTTCTGCATAACAATGGTGGTGATATCTGCTGCAGACTGTGCATCGATACCCTTGCCGTAGTTCCATGCCAGAGCCTCCTTCAGCTCTTCCATGGTCATCTTCTTTTCTTCATATACAAGTTTGCGGATCGCATACAGAGAATCTGCCATGTTTGCAATACCAAATCCCTGAGGACCTGTAAAGTTATAAACAGCTCCGCCTTCCTGAACGGATTTGCCTCGTTTCAGGCAGTCATCCACCATACAGGAAAGGAATGGAAGCGGACATCTCTCCGCATGTGCCACATCAATGGCATTATCAGCATTTACAAGCAGGGAAATGAAATATTCCATCTGTTTCTTATATGCATCATAGAACTCATCGAAGCTCTTCATCTCTGTAACATCGCCGGTCTGGACACTGATCTGTACCCCTTTGTCCATACCATTAGAGAAAACCATCTCCAGCGGACGGCACATGTTAAAGAATGCAGCGTCATGCCAGCCCTCTGTCTTACCTGCCTTCTGCGGTTCTACACAGCCGATGATGTTATATTCTCTGGCATCTGCAAGAGAAAGGCCGCGGTTCTGCAGTGCAGGAATGATAACCTCATCATTGTAATAAGCCGGAAGTCCGATTCCTGTTCTTGTAAGCTCTGCAGCCTTGATCAGGAATTCATGTGGTGATCCGTTCCATACTCTTACAGAAAGAGACGGTGCCGGAAGGTGCACATGCATAGACGCCTGGATGCACATAAAGGAGAGATCATTGGTCACATCCTCGCCATCCTTGTTCTGACCACCTGCGATCAGGTTCTGGAAAAGGCTGTAGCCTGCAAAGCCTTCTGCAGATGCAGCATCACGGCATTTATTCAGGTCGTTTAATTTTACCCATATGCAGTCCATCAGTTCCTGGGCAAATTCTCTGGTAAGATTGCCTGCTTCCATATCACTCTTGTAATACGGATACATATACTGGTCAAAACGTCCCGGAGAAATAGAATGTCCGCTGCTTTCCATCTGGATCAGCTGCTGTACAAACCAGAAGGACTGGCACGCCTCATAGAAGTTACGGGCGCCCTTCGCCGGTACGCGTGTACAATTGGATGCGATCTGAAGGAGTTCCTGTTTTCTGGTCGGATCCTGACACTGATATGCCATCTGCTCTGCGAGCTCGGCATAGCGATGTGCATAGTCGATAACTGCCTGACAGCTCATGATAACTGCTTCCAGGAAACGGGATTTCTTTGCGTAATCACCATCTCCTACATTACACTCATCCAGTTCCTTCTGAGCTTTGGCAATGATCCCTTCATAGCCGATCGCCAGAACTTCTTCATATTTAACGGTTACGTGTCCTACACCATTGTAGAAATAGTTTCCGGGTGTAAAAATATTGTGGTCAATGGCAAGAATCGCTTCCGGTGCCATATAGGAGGTTGCAAGCTCACTGGTAGTCTTGCCTTTCCAGTATTTATGTACCTCACGGAGCTCCGCCTTGGTTTCCTCCGCAATATAAAATGGATCGGCTGTTCTGGTAGCCACTGTATCCAGCTCATCTTCCAGCCACTGGAAAGAATACTCCGGAAACGTCTGACATCCTCTCGGCGCCAAAGTGCTGCTTCCGACGATCAGCTCCTCATCACGGATGATGATCGGAATGTTGTGCAGGATGTGGGCAAATGCCTTGGCTCTGCGGGTGATGATCGGCTCGTCTTCTGTTGCTTTGTAAGACTCTGTGATCAGTTTTGCTCTGGCAGATTCGATCACCGGCATCTTTGCATAAAGATTATCTACAAGATGTGTGATCCTGTCTGTTTTCGGAACATCTGCTATATGAAATTTCTCCATGATTCTCCTTTCTCATAACCGGTTGTTTCTGGTGATCTGTCTGCCTCTACGCTTCCAGAACCGCTCCTGTCCGGCTATGTGCTCATGTAGTTTTATTATACCTTACCCCTACTGCGATGTCAACGAAATCCAACATGTGTTTCTAGCTGTTTTTGTGGGTTTTATCGGTTGTGCCCTGTTGATTTTATTTGTTTTTTGTATTTTTATGTTTTTCTCTATTGACTTTGTTTTTCTGCTCTGCCATACTTGAATTTATATAGGAATTCCTTTGTTTTTCAGAAAAATTTATGCAAAGCGGACATTCGTATTCCGCTCTGTCACATGTTCTCAAACAGTAAAAGAGGTGTATTTTTATGTATCTTTCTGATATGCATACCCACTCCATCGCCAGTGGTCACGGCACGGAATGTACCATCACAAACATGGCACGCGCAGCTGCCGAGAAAGGTCTCCGGCTTCTCGGGATCACTGATCACGGTCCCGGCACTCTGGCAGCCGGAACTTCCTCCTATTTCCGCAGCCTTACCTATTCTCCCAAAAAACATTTCGGTGTAGAATTACTCTACGGAATTGAACTGAATATCCTTGACCGCAACGGAACGGTAGATTTAGATCAGGAATTATTATGTAAACTTGATTACGCCATTGCCAGCATGCATGCCTGGAATTACCGCTGCGGTACCAGAGCCGAAAACACAGAAGCTTTTATCAATGTAATGAAAAACCCCTGTGTAAAGATCCTCGGACATAGTGATAACACTCATTACCCGGTTAATTATGATGCGCTTGCAAGGGCTGCCAGAGAAACCGGCACGATCTTTGAGATCAACGAAGCTTCTCTTGCACCTTATGGCTATCGTGGCGACACAAGAGAAAACTGTTTCGAGATCCTTCGATGCTGCCGCAAATATGATCTGCCGCTGCTTCTTTCCAGTGACAGCCATGGCCCGGAGCATATCGGAGATTTTACCTGTGCTGCTGAGTTTGTTCATCAGGCCATGTTTCCGGAACAGCTGATCCTCAACAACCAGATTCCCAGACTCAGGGTTTTTCTCCAAACCAGAGAATGATCTTCTGTATCTTTTCCGACAGATAACAGATATTGTCCACTCCAAACAAAACAGGCCAGTTCAAACACAGGAATATACATTTTCCTGTATCTGAACTGGCCTGTTTTTTATTTTTCCCGCTGCTTCCGTACAATTTCCGCAAGCTCGCTATATTTACCTGTAACATATCCAAAATTTTCTCTTCTGTGAGGAAGCTTGCACTCGGTGCAGTCTTTAATCCCGCTTTCCGTAAAGCGGAAATTACCACCACATTTATCTCCCAGTGCATATAAAGGACAATAGCAGAACAGACAATTGAAGTTCTCCGGATCTGCTCCTTTATGGCACGGAAAATACTCACAATTTTTGTGGCTGAAGTAAGAGTATTCTTTGCCTTCCCAGTATGGTTTCTCCATGGCTCTTTTCTCCTCTCCTGACATAACCACACATAACTTTTTCCTATAAAAAAGAGGTAGCGATGCCACCCCGGGGTAGAAATATAATCCGTTCATGAGTGCGCGGAGGGAACGAATGTATCCGGAGTAGTATCGCCTGCCATTTAATCATGTATAATTCATATGAACAGGCGCATTCCATAAAAAAATGCCTACTCTCGTAAAAAAGTAGACAACGTCCCAGGGGTGCGGAGTCCCTGAAATGGTTGTTACACTTTACACGGAAGTTTAACCTCGCCATAACAAGCAGGTTTCCTGGCTCCGGGATCATGGCTCCTCTCTCCTTCTCATACATACGTACAATGGACTATGAGATTCGCTCCTCCGTTACAGTGACCGGATCGCTCAGGTTTCACACCTGATTCCCTTTTCTGTGGACTTCTGATAATCAATATATAACTGTCAGCTATCCTCAGCACTTGCTATGTTCAATATGGAATTATACTGACATTATAATAACATCCTGTTAATTATATGTCAATACTGTTTTCAATATTTATACATTTTTGAGCATATTTTATTGCTGTTCACTCCGTTCCATGGGTTTTCAATATTTTTTCCGACGTCAAAAACAGCCCGACAAACTGCTGTCGGGCTGCTGTATTTTTATTTTCTATTGTACGTTCTTATTATACAAGACGTCTTACAGATACAATTGTTCTGTATGTAGCATCATTGCTGATCTTGATCCCATCCTGAGAGTTCGATGCATGAACGATCTGGCCATTACCCATGTAAATAGCCACGTGTCCGCCATAGCAGATCAGATCTCCCGGCTGTGCATCTGCGTAGGATACTTCTGTACCTGCATTCTGCTGCTCATAGGAGGTTCTCGGAAGGCTGACTCCGAAGTTCGCATAGACACTCTGTACAAATCCGGAGCAGTCTGCACCATTGGTAAGGCTTGTTCCGCCCCATACGTAAGGATTTCCCACAAACTGTGTAGCATAATTCACAACAGAAGATCCGGAACCACTGCTGTAAGAAGAACTGTCACTGTCTGAAGATGTATCCTCTGCATTAGATGTGTCCTCTGCACTTTCTTCAGATGCGTCTGTGCTGTTATCGTAATCTGCGTCTGCATTATCCTCTGTATTCTCAGTATCCTCGGACGCATCATCATTCTCACCATTGTCTGCATCTTCATCCACATCCTCGGTGTCATCTTCTGCAGTATCCTCATCTGCATTCTCGATCACGTCGCCGTCCTCATCGTACTGTCCGTCTTCGCTCTCGTCCGCCTCATCCTGCTGTGCTTCCTGCTCTGCCTGGCGTCTTGCTTCCTCTTCTGCCTCAGCCTGTGCTCTCGCTGCTGCTTCAGCCTCGGCCTGACGTCTTGCCTCTTCCTCTGCTGCAATACGCTCAGCCTCTAATCTCTGAAGCTCTGCAGTCTGCTCTGCAAGAAGGTTGGCATAATCTGTAGCCTGCTGCTGTGCGTAGGCGATCTCATTATCATAATCTGCGGATGTGGCACGCTTCTCATCCAGCTGTGCCTGCAGGTTCTGGGACTCTGCCTCATATTCCTGCTTCATTCCCTCCAGCTCTGCCTTCTCCTGTGTGTACTGTGCCTCCAGGTTTGCCACCTGCTGGATCGTATTGGAATATTTTTCAAGACTCTTACGGTCCTGCTCATAAGTCTTCTGTGTGTACTCTGCTCTTGTAAGAAGGTCAGACAGGTTCTCTGCATTCAGCATCATCTGGAACCATGCATCGTCTCCACCCTTCTCATAGAGATACTGGATACGTTTCTTCATTGCCTCATACTGTTTCTGCTTGGCATTTTTGGCCTTCTCAAGGTTGGTCTGTGTAGATGCAATGTCGGCTTCCTTATTGGAGATATCTCCCTCCAGTGTCTGGATCGAAACCATCACGTTTACAAGATTGGCATCAAGAGTTGAAATCTCGCCTTCAATCTGTGACTTCTGTGAGGAAAGCTCATCCAATCTGGAATAAGTCGCATTCAGCTGTTCGTTGGTCGCATCCATCTCCTGCTGAAGTGCTGCCTCATCTTCTCTTGTTGCGCTTACGCTGACTACCTGTGCTCCGCTGATGATGAGCGCCAGTGTCAGACATAATATCCTTTTCTTCATGACTGTTCACCCTCGCAATCTGATTCTAATTTAATACAGCGGATCTGACCATCCGCTTCGTTGGTTTTCTTTGTAATACTTTTGCAATATCTTGTTTCAATCTTTTTATATATTAACACAGTGTTATTTGGATTGCAAGGATTTTCTATTAATTAGTTTAAAACTTTGTAACATTTATTAATGATTTTGACATTAAAAAAGGAGAACCCGGGTTATCTCAGGTTCTCCTCTCACGTTTCTTATTTCTATTTGTTACATACAAATTTCTTTCAGCACATCCTGATCAGAACAGATCTGCAAGGATCTGATTGGCTGTCTTATTCAGATATCCGTTGGGATCGGAAAGAGTGCTTCTGTTCCATCTGAAGTAAGCACCGTTTCGGATATAGTTACCACTGGATTCATGATAGTCATATTTGCTGGCTCCAGGATACCTAGACATATAAGTTTCTGCCAGTTTGATCGCCTGGCTTCCGTAAGTTCCGCTTGGTGTCGGTGTTCCGGAAATCTGTACGCCGGCATTCGGTGTACAGTGGAGGATCACAACACTCTTATCGGAACACTGTCCGAGAACGATCCAAGTATGTCCGCTGTTGTATCCGATATCTCCCGGATAAAGCTTCCAGTTTGAGCTTGCCAGCTGAGACTGGGAAACAACGGTACCCATTCCCTTGCCGGAATACAAAGATCCAAGATTTCCGGAAACATCCGTGTACATAGGTCCACCGGATCTGCTCTGCATGATCTGATATACAGACCATCCTACAAAGCCGGAGCAGTCAAGGCCCTTCTGTTCTGTAGCTTCACTGAGATCCATATAATATCTGTAATTATAGGAGCTGGAATTGCTGTCATACCACTGTTTCCATTTTGGACTGATGCCCTTTCTGGTCGCATCTGACCAGTTGTGGCCGCCGCCCCATACGTAAAGAGTCTTTCCTACCGGAAGCAGTGCATTAGCAAGGAAATTCTTGATGGTCCTGGAGCTTGTAGCTGTAGTAGTGCTTGGGTTGGTATCCAGGACACCATTGCTGCCAAATGTATACTTCTTGCCATCGATCGTCTTCGTTCCCGTAGCCATGACACCGGTTGACGGATCGAAATAATATTTATATCCTTTTTTGGAATTTGTGACCCAACCGGTAGCCATCACGCCGCTCTTGCTGTAAAAATAATAGGTATCGCTGCCGATCTTCTTGAAGCCCTTATACATAGCTCCCGTGTTTGGATCAAAATAACGCTTCTGCTGTTTCTTATTCGTTGCCCAGCCCTTTGCCATAAAGCATTTGCTGGTAAAATATCTGGTCACATTCTGCTTGTCTGTAAGGAATACGCTTCTGGCTGCAGCACCACTGCCGCTGTAAAAATAATATTTCTTATTACTGATCGTGGCCCATTTCGTTGTCATATATCCGCTGGTGGGATTAAAATAGCGGGTATTGTTCTTACTGTCTGTAAGCCAGCCTGTTGCCATATAGCCCTTGGCACCGTTGACATTATAAAAATATCGTTTGCCCTTGGAATCCTTAGCCCAGCCCTTCATCTGCACGCCTGTGGATTTATTAAAAAAATATTTCTTCCCGTTCAGTGTAAGCCAGCCTTTTACCTTCTGGCCATTCTGATAATAATAGGACTTTCCTTTTTCTGTTTTAAAGCCGTTTTTGGTCGCAGCCTGTACATCTGTTGCCGTTGTATGTACAGTTGCTCCGGCTGCAAAGAACATCAGAACAAAAAAAAGTCCCCAGAGTTTCCATTTTCTGCTTAATTTTCGCATACATACCTTCCTTTGATAGATAGATCATTGATATTTACTATTTCTTAAGTCCGGCCGATCGTAAACGTTACAATTTTGTTACAATTTTACGTCCATATTATATAACATTCTTTACGGTCCGTCAACTCTTTCCTTTTCTTTCAGAAAAAACATCATCTAGGTATTACCAATGTTGATTTTATGCAGAAAAAAGCCCCGAAACATCAGAAATATTCACCGATGCTCCGGGGATATGATCCTTTATGCAGTTTTGCTCCTGTCCGTTACAGATCCTTACAGAAATTTTTTGCGAAGCTCTGCTCCATCAAGGGCACTTAAATATGCAGGTGCAACATCAAATACGGTCTTGCAGCCCTTCTGTCCTTCCTGGTTCATGCGGTATGCAGCTCTTGCATAGGCAACGATCACAGAAGATGTGAACTCAGGATTGGAATCCAGCTTCAGGCTGTACTCGATCACATGGCTGTTCTCATTGTTCCAGCCTGTCTTTCCGCTGCGGATCACAAAACCGCCGTGCGGGATACCGCTGTGGTCACGGTCCAGCTCTTCCTGGGAAATGAAATGTACCGTTGTATCATACTCGTCAAAGTAGTTCGGCATGGTCTTGATCTCTTCCTCGATGCGTGCAAGATCAGCACCTTCCTCAGCGACTACGAAGCATTCTCTTGTATGTTTCTGGCGTGTGGTAAGCTCCGGATTTTCTCCGTTTCTTACTGCCTCAAGTGCAGCTTCTACCGGAATGGTGTACTGCTTTGCATCCTTTACGCCTTTGATGCGGCGGACTGCATCAGAATGTCCCTGGCTGACACCCTTGCCCCAGAATGTGTAGTCGTTTCCATTTGTAAGGATCGCATTTGCATACATACGGTTCAGAGAAAACATTCCTGGATCCCAGCCTACGGAAATGATTCCTACATGTCCACTCTCTGCTGCTGCCTTGTCAACATTTGCAAAATGCTCCGGGATTTTCTTATGTGTATCAAAGCTGTCCACAACATTGAAATATTTTACATACTCCGGTGTCTGAACAGGAAGATCTGTAGCACTTCCTCCACAGATGATCAGGACATCGATCTCATCCTTCAGCTTCTCCGCATCTTTTACAGAATAAACCTTTGCGGTCTCTGTAAGGATCTTTACAGTCTCCGGATCACGTCTGGTAAATACTGCAACCAGCTCTGTATCCGGATTATGCTTGATGGCGCACTCCACGCCGCGTCCCAGGTTTCCGTAACCTAAAATACCAATTCTTATACTCATAACGATTTCCTCCTCTTTTTCTCTGCAGTATGACATTTTCCGGACAGCATTGTGAATTTCTGTCAGAAAAATCCCTCTGCGATCTATATCGCAAAACGGATCTGACTGATCCGCCTTACAATCATATGGACATGCTGCCTCGGGATATTCCGATTCTCAATTCCGGGATATCGATGACCGCTTTGTTCCTGCATCAGCAGCAGAAAAAGCCGCCCGGCCAGCACATGAAACAGGCCATGGTCCTGCAGCAGGCATCACACATATCTCCCCCTGCGGTCGGCATTCCCCCAAAGGGATCCTGCCGCTGCTGATACCAGCCGCCACCGCCTTCCATTCTCTGGAGCAGCATACGGTACTGCATATTATCCGGTTCCTGACGGACTGCTTCACGGATCTGATCCAGAGCTGTTACATTATTTCCCATTCCCATATTTGCCATAGCAGCCAGGTAATACCATTCCCCATTTTTCTGACCAAGAGAATCCAGTACATTCATAGCTTCCTGAAAATGACCGCTCTGCACATAATTGGCGGCCGCCCTTCTGCGCATACTTTCCTCATCCTGATAGGCACTGGAACCGGCATTTCCGTAATTTCCAAAACCACCGTAATTTCCGTAGCTGCCATAACCATTCTGGGAACTGCTTCCGTACTCACGCTCTTTCATGATCTGCTCGTAAGCCTGCTGCACTTCTTTGAATTTTTCTTCGGCCTGATCCTTATTCGGATTATTGATATTGGCATCCGGGTGATACTTTCGGCTCAGCTTCCGGTATGCCTTTTTTATTTCATCATCAGATGCGTTTCTGGGAACTCCCAGCACGCTGTATGGATCTAACATTTTTTCTCTTTCTCCCGTTCTTCCCTGCGCTTCTGTCCGATCGCCGCAAAGCGGCACCAGACGCCGGAATATAAAATATTTCGAAGGATATCTCCGTATCGGAGGATCGGCAGCTTTTCAAATTCTCTGCAGCATTCTGCAAGCATCATCATAAGAAGCCGACGTACCTCTTCCTCGAACCCTTCTATCTTATATTTTTCAAGGAAAGGATTGTAATTTCCGTTTTCTGCATCTTTTTCCACATCGTCATAAGCATCCAGGATGTAGATAAATTTTCCGAGATAAAATCCCAGACGGCGCAGGGACGATTCCCAGACATCCTTACGGAAGGCCAGAATCTCTTCCATGATACGTCCGGAACACCCGGCTACACGGTCCACATCGGTTTCCCCCTGTTTTTCCAGGGAAGAAAGCTCCTCCAGCGCGTTTCGGATTCTTTGGATCTTCGCCGGATAAGCGGACATATGCATATTTCCGCAATTCTTCAGAATTCCTGCATATGCATAGCGCAGTGGTTTGTGTTCATCCTGCCAGTCATCCATACATTTGTAATAGGTAAGGATCACATTCATATCCGCACAGTACTCAGTTACTGTATTTTTACGTACCGGCTGGGGCTTCAGCGGATGGACCACACACCTGGAGGTTCCCTTCTTCGTTGGCGGCTCATAAAGGCCGCTTAAAAGAAGGACCACAAATGTCATATCATAAGTCAGTGAGATCTGTCCCGGTATCCCGTATCTCTCCCGCAATTCTCTGCAAAGACCGCAGTAAAAAGAACGATACACATCAAAATCCTTGAATTTTATTTCCGGTTTATTAACGGTCACATATCCGAACATGTCAGCTCCTTTTTACGAATTTTGTGTGGCATTTCGGACATTCGATCTCGATCTTGCCCTTTCCCTTTGGAATACGTATCTTCTGTCCGCAGCCCGGACAGCTGTAGATGTGATGGGTCTTTCTCTGCTTCATCAGATTCTTTTCTTTATTAAAGCGAAAACGGAACTTCGACGTCATCTGAAGGAATTTTTGATTTTCGGCATAACGCTGCTGGATATTTCTGGAAAAAATACGTATATATGCATATACGATTGCTGCGACTCCGAGAATGTCAAGGGTGCTGCCGACAGTTCTGCTGAATATATTAGCAAACATTGCCAGAATGATCAGAACCAGTGCGACTCCCATGGTGAACCTGGAAAGATCATCCACTCCATAACGTCCCTGCATAAATTTATTGAATTTGTCTCTCATATGATCTGCATCTCCTTTTCACTGCCAGACGGCACTGCCCAAAAATTTCCGTAAAAAAATCCGGATGGCAGTTCCTAACGGTCATTGCATACCTGGAAAATGTAGAATTTCAGATAATAGGACTCATCTGCTGACCAGAGGATCGGATGATCCGGTGCCTGTGTACGGTACTCTACCTGGCGCAGTCTCTTATGGACATTCTTCGCTGCCTGACCGATGGTCTGTGTAAACAGCTCATACGTCATAAAATGAGAGCAGGAACAGGTTGCAAGAAATCCGCCGTCCTTTACAAGACGCATTGCACGGAGATTGATCTCACGGTATCCCTTGATGGCATTTTTTACAGAGCTTCTGGATTTCGTAAATGCCGGAGGATCCAGTACCACAACATCAAATTTCTCTCCCTTCTCCTCAAGCTCGGGAAGAAGCTCAAAAACATCCTCACAGAGGAATTTCACTGTTCCGTCCAGGCCGTTCAGACTGGCGTTTCTTCTTGCCTGCAGGACTGCAGTTTCCGACGCATCCACACCGAGAACACTCTGTGCCCCTGCAATTCCCGCATTCAGGGCAAAAGAGCCGGTATGTGTAAAGCAGTCCAGAACCTTCGCCCCCTTGCAGAGCTTCTGGATAGCAAGACGGTTATATTTCTGATCCAGGAAAAATCCGGTCTTCTGCCCGTCCCTGATATCTACTTCATATTTCACACCGTTCTCTTCAATCTGAACAAGTGTCGGAAATTCTTCTCCGATAAATCCCTTGGTAAGTTCCATTCCTTCCTGGCGGCGTACCTTTGCATCACTCCGCTCATAGACTCCACGGATCCGGATCCCATCCTCAGCAAGGACTTCCTTCAGTGCATCTAGGATCGTTTCTTTAAGACGGTCGATTCCCAGTGCAAGAGACTGTACAACAAGCACATCTGAAAACTTATCCACAACAAGCCCCGGAAGAAAGTCTGCTTCTCCGAAGATCACACGACAGCTTCCGGTATCTACTACCTTCTTACGATACTCCCATGCGTCGCGGACACGTTGTTTCAAAAATTCCGGACTGATCTCTGTACGCTCATCTCTGGTAAGCATACGGACTGTGATCTTGGAATTGGTGTTGATAAATCCTCTTCCCATCGGATATCCGTCAAAGTCCCGGACCAGAACGATATCTCCGTTCACAAAACTTCCCATGATGCTTGCGATCTCATTGTCATATACCCAGAGGCCTCCTGATTTCAGGAATCTGCCTTCGCCTTTTTTTAATGTTACTACTGCCAGGCTCATAAATTCTACCTTTTCCCTTTCTCGTTTCCCTGTCACGGTTTGCGATGTATGAGTCCACAAAACCGATTTACGGTCAATTTTATCACAGAAAAATCCATTTTTCCAGTGCTTACACAAATCCTTGTCGTAAATCACAAAATTTTCATGATATCTTTCCTGCACGACAAAAAATACCGCAGCAGAGGTTGTTTTCTCTGCTGCGGTATTTTTTATCTCTTTTTCTGTAAATCTTTTATTCTGCTGCGGATTCCTCAGAAGAGTCCGTGTTCTCGCCGTAAAGACCTGCCAGATATTTCATGGTTTCTTTATAAAGTGTCTGCTTATCTTCCTGGGGAACATCTGCAAGAATAGCTGCTGTCACGTCTGTGGCCTCTGTGGCCTCCTGGGAACTGTCAATACTGAACAGCTTCTTCAGCTTCTGATCCATCATATTCAGCTCTGTACTCTGATATTTTTCTGTACCATCTGCCTCATAGGATTCTGTACCATCCTTCAGGATATCATAATAATCCTTCTCAACAGTTTCTGCCACACTCTTCGCTGTCTGCTCATCCAGTGTTACCGTTGCCACTGCCTCTGTATCCTCCGTTGCAGCGAGAAGGGAATCTGCATCTCCCTCATACTCGCCTTTTACAAAGAGGACAAATTTATCATAATTGTTCTTTGCTTCTTCACTGAGCACGGAAGTATCGTTTTCTGCACTATCTGCCTGGTCTGAGCCCTCTGTACTTTCTGAAGATTCTGTATCTTCTGTTGCCTCCGGGATTCCGGTCTCATCGGATGCAGCCTCATCAGAAGCGCTTTCATCTGTGCTGTTCTCGTCAGAAGCACTTTCGTCTGTACTGCTCTCGTCGGATGCACTATCCTCTGTACTGCTCTCATCAGAGGTACTTTCGTCTGTGCTGCTTTCGTCCGAGCTTTCCTCATTGCTATAGGTTCCGTCGTCGGTAGCATCCGGGATTCCGGTCTCATTGCTTGTATCCTGAGAATCTGCTCCTGTTTCTTCCTCAAGACCCGGATCCTCTGTGGAGCTCTGGATCACATCGTCACCAAGAATGCTGTCATTTACATTGTTGACGATATCATCAGAAGAATCTGCATCCACATCTACGGTTTCATCACTGCTCTCGCCATCCAGCGTATCATCAGAGGAAGAAGTCTGGCCTGTGGTATTGGCATCTACCTGCTCCAGTGTTTCCTTCACATCATCATAATTGTAATCCTGCTGTGAGATCTGCTTCAGAAGAGACACGATCCTGTCAATATCGTCCTGGCTTACGGAAATATTGTTCTGCTCAGCCACATTGATGACAATATTCTGAATCTCATCTGCATTCTGTACTCCGTTCTGGATCACATCCATCTTGGACTGGTTTACAACTGTTGTCGCCTCATTTTTACCAACCTTATCTGCAAGCTCACCGGTGGTTACGATCTCCTGGTTGGCAAGCTTCGTCTTGGTCTCATCCAGCTTCTCTCCACTGGCCTTCTCATATGCCATCTGGATGCCGGTAAGTGCACCTGTTCCGGATACTTCCATCGGGCAGGCAGCAACTACTTCACAGTTCTTCACACCGGATGTGGAAAGTGTCGTTGCGATCATATTACCTGTCACCCAGTTCAGATTTGCTGTGCGGACCTTGATCCCGCCGGACTGTGTAGGCTTCACATAGGCACAGCTCAAAGTTCTGGAACCGATCTGTGACTGTGGTGCGATATTATCCAGGTGTTTATGCTCATCCTCATTTGTAATGGTCATCACCTGCACCTGATCGGAACTTACATTAAAATATTTCATCATTGTCTGCTTCTGGGCATCCGTAAGATCTGCTCCAAGTGTTACTACCTTCGAGGCATCTGCAAATACGGGATTTACACTTCCTGCCACAAGGCATGCACTGCAGAGCAGAGCTGCGATCATGTTTCTTTTTTTCATTGATCTTCCCTCCATATATTTTTTCGGATCGATTGTATCTACTTAACTTTTGCGGTGTAAAGCGGACATTCCTCTTCGTTACTTACATCTCCACGAATGCGAGCGCTTCACGATCTGTCGTTCTTGTCATATTATAACACAGCTGCTGAAATATTTGTAATTTATATTATATAAAAAACGCTGCCGGAAATTATATTACTCATTTCTGACAGCGTTTTATTGCTTTTCTCATTTTCCCAGAGAACTTATCTGATCTGGTTTAATTTTCCGGTTTCTTTTGCTTTTTTCAACAATTCCCGGTTTTTTTCATTCATGATACCAAAATCCTTCAGCGGACAGTACACTTTTTCACATTTTCCCAGGAACTCCAGTGCTTCTTCAAAGGCAGACTCCGAAATGCATTCAAAAGGCTTCTCCGTGATCACTTTTGCAGCCAGTTCTTTTGCCACCTGATAATCCGCATCATTGGTATGGAGAACTCCGGTCACAAAAGGAATCCCCTGTCGCTGCAGCTTCCGATATACCGGAATCCCGCTTCCATTTCCTCCGATCACAAACACCTCCGGTTTTCCGGCCGGAGGTTCCATTTCCACGCAGCCGAATTCTGCATTATAGCTTCCACGGGTGATGCCATAAAGCTTCCGAATATAATCGGAAGTAAAGATTTCCTCCGGTGCACCATATTTCTCAATGTGATCTCCATGAACACAGATCACCTGGTCAGAAATCTTCTGGGCAAGATCCAGCTCATGAAGGGACATGATCACCGTCATCTGTTTTTCCAATACCATCTTCTTCAAAATGGCAAGAAGCTCCAGCTTATGCCGGATATCCAGGAAGGAGGTCGGTTCATCCAGGATAATGATCTCCGGTTCCTGGCAGATGGCGCGTGCCAGAAGGATACGCTGTCTCTGTCCGTCACTGATGGCTGTAAAATCCCGATCCTTCAGATCCCAGGCGTGAACCATCTCCATGGCACTTTTAACTTTTTCCTTGTCCTCTGCGGAAAGGATCCCGAGAGTTCCGGTATAGGGATATCGTCCGGTGGATACCACATCCTCACAGGTCATAAGCTCCGGTCGCATGCGCTCGGTAAGTACTACAGCCAGTTTTTTTGACACTTCCCTGTTGGTCATCCGGCTCATCTGTTCCTGTTCCAGATATACCGTTCCGCTGATCAGGGAAAGCTGTCTTGTGATACTCTTCAAAATAGTAGATTTTCCGGCACCGTTGGGACCGATCAGTGTCAGGATTTCTCCTTTATTCAGCTGAATATTGATTTCTTTGATCAGCGGTTTTCCATCATAGCCTACGGTCAGCTGATCTGTATAAAAAAAATATGATTTCATCGTTTATATCCTCTGCTGTCTGTGAATCATGATATAGATAACTACCGGTGCTCCGAAAACTGCTGTCACAGAACTGATGCTCAGCTCCGTCGGTGCAAATACAGTTCTTGCGATCAGATCACAGAACAGGCAGAACACTGCACCGCCCAGAAAACAGGCCGGGATCACAAGCAGCGGTTTGGCAGTCTTCAAGAGACTTTTTGCAATATGAGGCACAGCGATCCCCACGAAGGAGATCGGCCCTGCAAAAGCGGTCACACAGGCAGAAAGAATACTGGAAAGCAGGATCAGAAGTATCCGGAAAGCCTTGATATTAACTCCCATATTCTGCGCGTAAGTCTCCCCCAGCTGATAGGCGCTGATCGGTTTTGACATAAAAAATACGATCACCATAGTAAGAAGTACCACAACAGCCATAGTCTGCACATTTCCCCAGGTCATACCGGAAAAGCTTCCCAATGACCAATTGTGAAGATTGACTATGTTGGAATCATCTGCAAAGGTCACCACAAAGTCTGTGATGGCCGAACAGATATAGCCGATCATAACACCACTGATGACCAGCATGGACATATTGTGGACTTTTTTTGCCACAAGGAGCACAAAGCCCATGGAAATCATTGAGCCTGCAAAAGCAGCCAGGATCATGGCACCGGAACCGATGGATACCGATCTGCTTAAAAAAAAGATCATCAGAAGCGCCACGATCAGCTTGGCACCGGAAGAGATTCCCAGTACAAAGGGTCCCGCGATAGGGTTGTTAAAAAAGGTCTGCAGCAAAAATCCGGAAACAGAAAGTGCTCCGCCAAGAATGATCACTGCCAGTATCCTGGGAAGACGGATCTCCCAGACGATATTATAAGAAGTTTCATCTCCCTGATGCCGGAATATGATATTCAGGATCTCCTTCACAGAGAGGTGGATACTTCCGGAATTTACATTCCATATAAATAAAAAGATCAAAAGTACCGCAAGGATCACAAAAGAGATCCCGTATCGGACTGCGCGTTTTCTGTCATTCATTTTTTCTGGTACACTCCTCTTCTGTTTTGTTATCCTGTCCTTTCGTTTCCTGCTCACAGGTGGAAACCGGCAAAGGAGTTAAAACGAACACTGGAATTTATTTCAGTTTATGCATATAGGTCAGATCATCCAGAGAATCATCATCTGTAGTCAGCATGGTGTGGATATCCTCGATCATGGTTCCAAGTCCGGTAGTTTCCTGGAAGAGATTTTTGCCTGTGCACCAGACATTTCCGTTCTTCACTGCCTTGAAATCTGCAAGAAGCTTACTTTTGGAAAGAAGCTCATCAATGGTCTTAAGTTCCCCGTCAATCGTACTGTTATAGATGATATAGTCTGCATCCTTCGCCTTGGCATAAAACTCTTCCATCTGCATATTCATGGTGGAAAGAGCATTGTCATTTACTCCCGTATCCTCCGGAACATAATTTCCTCCTGCGAGAGAGATCATTTCTGAAACATAGTCGCCGCTTTTTCTTATATTTACCGCACCTACGGAGTTGATATAAAAGAACGCTACGGTCTTGTCTGTTTTATCTGCTGTGAGAACCTTATCCAGCTTGTCCGTCTGCTCTTTGAAAACCTTTTCTGCTACATCTTCTTTTCCCAGAAGAACTGCGTAAAGCTTCATCCACTCGGTCCTTCCAAGAGGATGACTCTCATAGCTGGAACGCTCTACCATTACAGGGATCCCGAACTGCTCCAGCTTCTCCTGTACCTCCGGATTGTGATGGATCATGGTGGATTCAATGGCAAGGTCACAGCCCTCGTTCAGGATCAGCTCGTAATCCGGAGCATTGTACTTGCCGGCATAGATCATCTTTTTCTGTTCCATGGCGTCCTTTGCTTCCTGGATATACCATCCGTCTTCCTTGGTTCCGGAAAGCTTGATGCTGTCAATCCCGTCGATAGCGCGGAAAAGATCCATGGCCGAGGTTGCTACCAGATAGATATTGTTTATGGGCTGCTGCAGAACCGCAATGTCAGGATCCAGCCCCTCCGGTGCTTTCTTGCCTTCGGGAACTACAAGAAACTGTCCTTCCTGATCAATGGTGAGCAGCGCATAGCCATCGTTGTAGTAATCCACATTAAATTCCTTTGCGTAGGAAAGCTCCATACTGTGGTCAAAGGTAAGGCCTGGAATATCCGCAGGCTTATGTTCTGTCTCTGCTGCCTGCACTGCAAAAGCACACCCCAGGATCAGGGTCAGCGTCAGAAATATGTATGAAATTATTTTTTTCATTTTTCTTCCTTTTTCATGCTTGAAGAATCAAAATTCAGGGTATACTCAATCTCGTGAGGAGTACTCATGGCTACAGTATCTGCAGTCACTTCCATTTCTGCGTCAAAGACTGTGACCGGGATCTCAAATGTGGAGTTTCCGTCTTTGTTCACCGGCTCATATTTTTCGCCGTCCACGATCATGTAATCATAATTCGGACTGCTCCAGATGATGGTTGCCGTAGCTTCTTTGTCCTTGATCTCTACTTTAGCTGGAGATTCTACAGATGCTCTTCCTGTTCCGCCTGTAAGGGTTACATCCGTCTCATAGGTTCCGTCCTCCAGCTTCAGCTCTTCCGGTTTTTTCCCTTCGGATTTTTTGTCGTCAGAGGTTTTTACAGGATTCTTTACGCTGACTTTATGGTCGTACCATTTGCCTTTTTCTCCCAGGATCGCCACGTTAAATTCCTCACCAATGGCCGGTACCGGGATATCAAATCCGTAAACCTCCTCTGTATAACCATCGCTGTACTTCACTGTATCTGTGGTCGGCTCAATGATCTCTGCTCCGTCCTTCTGGGCATCCTCGGCAGTTCCCGCAAACAGGTTAACGATCTTCTTGGAAACCAGACTTACGTGGATGGTCATTTTACCATCTTTGACCGTGAGCTCTCCTTTTTTGTCATTGGCCTCATTTACATGAAACATGCTACTGTCTGTCTCAAACTCTGCTGTATAAACGCCATCTTCCAGGGTATCTGCTTTGGCTGCATCTGTATCCTTTTCTTCGGAAGCTTCTGCTTCCTCACCGGACTCTGTTTTTGTTTCATCTGTTTTTGCCATCGCAGGTACAGAGCCCAGCACCAGGACTGATGCACTTGCCATTGCAAGAATTAAGTTTACATAGCGTTTTTTCATGATAATCTTCTCCCTTCCATAGATACAGCAATCTGCCCGGAAAACAGTCTTCCTGATCTTTCCGGGCAGTTACATTGATTTCTTATAGGTATCTGAACTCACTCAGATATTTTTATATTTATTATTCTGCGGACTCCTCAGCAGAATCAGCCTCTGTATCTGCTGCTGCATCAGAATCTGCGGACTCCTCAGTGCTTCCCAGAGAATCGATGGCTGCCTTTGTATGCTCTACATAAAGCTTCTCAACTGCTTCGATTCTTCCAAGACCCTCGATCTGGCAGTCAACCTTATCGAAGTTTCCGGATGCTACAAACTGGCTCTTCCAGGAATCCTCATCATCACCGGCCATATCGTTATTTGCATGGTCTCCGGCAACAACCATCAGCGGACGAAGAACAACGTTCTTGTATCCTGCTTCTTTTACTTTCTCGATAACCTTGTCGCAGGCTGTATCTTCCGGCTTCCCCTCTACAGTACCGATGAATGCGTTCTTCAATCCAAGATTTTCCATCTGTGTCTGCATCTGATCGTATGTAATATTAGCTGTATGGGATGTTCCATGTCCCATGAATACGAATGCTGTGCCAGCCTCAGCTGCTGCATCCATGCTGTCAAATCCGGCCTCTTTGCAAGCCGTATCTGTGATCGCCTGAGCAACGGCTTTCTTGTCATCATTGATCACAGTTGCATCGTCTCCAACCTCACCGAGCATTGGCTCTGCGATAGCTACAGACTCGAATTTATCTTTATAGCCATTGATCGCTTCTGTCATCTCATCGTACTCAGCACCATGCATCAGATGGGTAGGCTGTACAACCAGATTCTTAACACCATTCTCTACTGCACGGTCAAGAGCCTGCTGCATGTTATCGATCACTTCATCATCTCTTGCCTCTACATGGTTGATGATGATCTGTGCTGTAAATGCTCTTCTTACAGACCAGTCCGGATAAGCTTCTGCAAGAGCATCCTCGATTCCCTTGACATCCTCTGCACGGCTGTCATTGAAGGAAGTACCAAAGCTTACAACAAGAAGTTCATTCTCACCGATCTCATCCTGGTTACGCGGATCGTCCTTGGAAGCATCTCCTGTGTCACGTCCGAAATAATCCGGATCTGCATTCTCACCCTCTACCAGCTCTTTCTGAGCATCTGTCAGAGCATCCCATGCTTCTTTGGCTGCCTTGCAGTCCTCATCTGTTGTGTCGTTTCTTTCCTGTACATAGATCTTGTCGATCAGAGCTGCTACATTATCTGCTGCTTCCTGATCTGCATCAGAAGCCTCTGTGGTATCAGCTGCCTCAGCGTTCTCTTCTGTAGCAGAATCCTCTGCTGCCATTGCTGTTGTAGCTGCCCCCATAGAGCATGTCATGGAAACTGCGAGCATCAGAGCTAACATTGTTTTTCTTTTCATTTCTTATTGTCCTCTTTTCATGTATTTCCAGAATACTGATATGTACAAAAAAACAGCAGCTCTCTGCGGCCGCCTGCTCACACATGATTCTCTGCGCAATACAAATACATAAAAAGAAGTTCTGTATTGTTATGGAGAATACCGATTCGTAAACCGCGAATCCCTGGATCTCACAATAAGGCAGTTCTCCTGACTTGGTTCCACGCTGCTTTCCCTTCCCGGTCTCCCAGTGGTTATAAAAGCAGCTCCCCTTTCACAGTGACGGTATCGTTCCGGATTCTCACCGGATTCTCTTTTGCACATCCGACTGGATGCAACCTTATCATTATAACATTTGCACATATTTTCTTTTATCTGGTTATCTAACTTTTACCACAAACTCACATATTTGTCAAGATTGATGTCAGACGATTCACGGTTTTCTGTGATCTTCGCTCACAAAAAACACCTCGCGAAATATTACCAGTGAACAGTAACCGGTTTTCTCCCTGTATCTGTCAGTTATTATCAGAATATTTTCTCCAATATTCATGCACATCCTGCATAAAAAACAGCCCCTTTCTGTCATCACCCTGATATCAGAAAAGGACTGTCTTACACTGGATATTCGCAATCCGCTTTGCTACTTGCTCATAACAAATAAACTGCTTTGCAGTTTATCTGGTAAAATACTCCTGCTCCAGGTATCTGGCTACGTAGATTCCGCTGGCAGATGCATGGGAAAGAGAGTGTGTCACACCGCTGCAGTCTCCGATAACAAAGAGACCCTTGTGGCAGGTTTCCAGATTTTCGTCGATCTCAACCTCCATGTTGTAGAATTTAACCTCCACGCCGTAAAGCAAAGTATCGTCATCCGCTGTTCCCGGTGCGATCTTGTCCAGGGCATAGATCATCTCGATGATGCCATCCAGGATACGTTTCGGCATAACAAGGCTTAAATCTCCCGGTGTCGCAGAAAGTGTAGGTGTTACGAAACTTTCCTCAATACGGGCTTTTGTGCTTCGTCTTCCGCGAATCAGATCTCCAAACCGCTGTACCATAACACCACCGCCAAGCATATTGGAAAGTCTTGCAATGCTCTCACCGTATCCGTTGCTGTCATGGAACGGCTCTGAGAAATGCTTGGATACCAGAAGGGCAAAGTTTGTATTGTTGGTATGCTTTGCCGGATCTTCGTAGCTGTGACCGTTTACTGTGATAATACCGTTGGTATTTTCATTCACGACAACACCTCGCGGGTTCATGCAGAAGGTACGAACCATATCCTCAAACTTCTCAGTTCTGTAAACGATCTTGCTCTCATAAAGCTCATCTGTCAGACGGCTGAAAACCTCCGCCGGAAGCTCCACACGGACTCCAATGTCCACACGGTTGGAAAGAGTCGGGATCTTAAGCTCTGTACATACCGTCTCCATCCATTTACTTCCGCTTCGTCCTGCGGAGATGATACAGTAAGTTCCCTCGTAACGCTCATCTCCTACAAAAACTGCATAACCGTCTTCAGTTTTTTCTACTTTGTCAACAGATGCGTCAAAATAGAAGTCCACATGGTCTTTCATTTTTTCATAGAGGTTCTGAAGTACCACATAGTTGATATCTGTTCCCAGATGGCGGACTGATGCATCCAGAAGATGCAGGCCGTTCTGAAGGCAGAGCTTACGAATCTCGCTGTTTGTGGTAGAATAAAGTTTGGTTCCCTCACCGCCATGCATCAGGTTCAGTTTATCTACATATTCCATCAGCTCTGTGGCTGTATCCTTGCCGATATGCTGGTACAGAGTTCCGCCAAACTGATTGGTGATATTATATTTCCCGTCGGAGAAAGCGCCTGCACCGCCAAATCCCTTCATGATCGCACAGGTTTTGCAATGGATACAGGATTTTACTTTCTTTCCGTCGATGGGACATTTTCTTTTTTCCAGAGGATGACCAGCTTCAAAAACCGCAATCTTTTTCTCCGGATCATTATTCATCAGTTCATAGGCCGCAAAGATTCCACCGGGACCTGCTCCTACGATCAGTACGTCATATTTCATAAATAAAAACTCCTTATCTTGTATTGCACATTTTCAGTATTTTGTTTTTGCACAAACCCTGTCTATTTTACAACAAACGTGTTCAAAAGTCATCGTTTTTTTCGATTTTGGAAAAAAACTCAATCCTTCCGGAACCTTCCGATCTTAAGCTTTTTTCCATCTGTTTCCACGGTAATAGCACCGTTTTTCATGGTGTATTCCACCTGACTTCCGGCCGCTTTAAGCCGCTCTACGGTTTCCGGTGACGGATGTCCGTAGGTGTTGGTAGAAGAACAGGAAATGATCGCCACTTCCGGCTTTATTTTCTCAAGAAATGCTTCTGTGGTAGAATAACGGGAACCGTGATGTCCCACCTTCAGACAGTCAACATCCTCAAGCCCCCCGGCTACCAGAAGCTTTTTCTCTGTATCTGCACCGATATCTCCGGTAAAAAGCATCTGAAAATCTCCAAAAGACAATTCCATCACCATAGCTTCCTCATTCACATCTTTTCCTGTGGCATTTTTCTCCGGCCACAGAACAGAAAAAGATACTTTGCCGCAAGGCAATTCATCCCCTTTTCCTGCTGTCACGACCTTAACTCCGGCTGTTTTTGCTGCCTCTGCAAGCTCCCTCCATGCATCTGGTCTTTCCGCCCAGGCAGGCAGGATCAGATATCCGGCCCGGATGGTTGTAAGACCTTTTCCCATATATTCCAGAAGCTCCTTCACACCGTTGATGTGATCCTGATCTGTATGGGAAATAAAAATCCCATCCAGCCAGGAAATCCCCTGACTTTTCAATGCCGGCAAAAGGCAGTATCTTCCAAGCTCCGACTGGCTGCTGCTTCCTCCGTCGATCAGAAAATGGTGATCCTCCGGGGTCTCCACAAGAATACCGTCACCTTGTCCTACATCCAGGCAGATCACCTTCAGGCTTCCTGCTGGATGATATCCCAGTATCAGGATTCCGACTGCCAGAAAAATACCGGCTGTTATCCGGATAGCATATAGCTTCCGGCAACCTGCTTCCGCCTGCTCCTCTGCTAGCTCCGTTTCCTCACTGACTGCTTTTTTCTTCCGGAACTGTTCTTTTATATACTGTCCCATAAACAGGACTGTGATCAAAAAGCCATAATATACCAGGATCTGCCATATTTCCGGCTCCCCTCCGATCCAGGTACTCCATCCTGATCTTCCTGCCAGACTGCAGAGATATTCATAAAAAAGCAGCAGTACCCTTGCCGGCAGGATTACCAGTTTTGCCGCAGGAATACTGAGAATTCCCAGCAGCAGCGCCGCCATTCCTCCAGTCAGCACTACCCCCACACTTGGAAGCACCAACAGATTCAGGATAAATCCGGCAATAGAGACTTCTCCGAAAAACTTCAGCATCACCGGCAGAGTCACAAGCTGAAGAGCTATAGGACTTACCAGTGCCTTTGTCCATTTTTTCTCCGCTCCTGCAAGGGCACAGATCTTTTCCGCAGCGAGCCCCATTCCCAGAACACAGCCAAAGGACAGAAGAAATCCGCTGTCCAGGAGATAGGCCGGAGATTCCACAAGGATCATCATGGCAGTTACGGAAAGAGCACTCATCATATCATAGATCCGTCCGGTGATTCTGGCTCCCATGGCGATCAAAAACATAGTTACTGCACGCATGGTGGAAACACTCCCTCCGGTCATGATTCCATACTGCAGCATCACTCCCAGAGAAAAAATCCCGGCAGGCCAGATTCCCAGTCCCATCTTCTTTAGAAGGTTATAAAGCCCCATTCCCAGAATACTGATATGAAGTCCGCTGATGGCAAGGATATGTATGATTCCGGCCAGCTGATAGCGCATCTGTGTTTCCGGATCCAGTTCCTGTTTGTCTCCAAGCGTCATGGCACAAAAAACAGGTGCATCTTTTCCTGCTGCTTCCTTCAGGATCTGTCTGCAGCTTTCTTTTATCTCCAAAAGAAGCTGCCTGTAGCCGGAATACACTGCTGTTTTCTTTTGGAGCACAGCCTTCTTCATAAAATAATAAATATGACGACAAGCATAATACTGTTGACTGTCAAAGCCCCCCGGATTCGCAGGACCTTCCACTCTTTTCAGTGTTCCCTTGACCAGAATCCGCATTCCCGGTTTCAGATCTTCTTCTTTTTTGAGAAATATTCTTACATTTTCAATTGGAAATTTTTTTGACTGATGGATAAGATATGTTTTTTTCAGATAAACAGACTGGGAAAATTCTGTGTTTTCATACTGTTCCACCTCCCCGCAGATCATGGAACCAGGGTGCGCTTCGATCTGCTCCTGCACATTTAACGGAAGGGGATTCCCCCTGATCAGAGGAATCCCCATAAGCTCCAGTGCGCCAAGACTCAGCACCATAAGAAAACACAAAAGCCACATCGGCCTTTTCGCCATAAATGTTCTCCCGTTTTCTGATATTTTGAAATGTTTTATTTTTTCTGTTCTTTTTTAGCCTTTGTATGTGCCAGCAGGCTGTCGTTCCATTCATAGAACTTATAAAGCTGCATATTCTGGCCAAAGGTCACTTCCTTGTTTCCTTCGATGGAAATCTCAACTTTGTCCACATCCGTTGCCGCGATCAGCGTATTTACCACCGAATACACGGCAACCTGTTCCGAAACATCCAGCGCATAATCCTGAAATACGGAATTATAATCCACATAGCAGATTCCGTTTGCTCTCGTCAGGGAAAGTACCTCTGAATTCTCCGGTATTGTAGGATAATGTCCTTTTTCCAGCGGACCTCTTGCAAGCTGCTCCAGAACCACCGTAGCCTTCGGAAGATTTCGTCTGTAGCGGACACTTCTCTGTTCCGCTACCAGTTTATCTCCGTTTTTATTTGTGAAATACAGAGTAAAGGTGTCATAGCTGTACACATCCCCATCGGACCCGGAAAACTCCACAAAGGTGTCGTTGTTCATGGCTCCCACTTCCTCACCCCTGGTATCTGTCAGCGGCTTTTTACCCACATAGATCTCCACAGAATCCACTCCTGGAACCTGTAAAAAGATCTTCACTATACCTGCCCGCACCAGAAGTTCTCTGGTACGTGACATTTTATCATAGGCCTCATTGAATTCTACGTTCAGGACTCCATCCTGTATAGAATAAGAAGAAATCTTTACCCCATCCGGAAAAAGTGAGATTCCGTCTTCCCGGGTCTCACGGTTATTCAGACTCTCGGAAAAATTGCGCAGCATCACTTCTGTTGTTTCCTTCTCCGGAGTATATTTTTCTTCTTTCAGTCTCGTTTCATCGCTGTTGATATAATAAAATCTATACTGCTGTTCTTCGTTTTTATTTCTTCCCGACAAACCTATGAAAGCAACCAGACCAAAAAGGATGCAGGCAGCGGCCACACAGATGATCAAAATCGTTTTTTTCATGCTGTACCTCCTAGGACGGGATATAGGACAGCGGGATCTTCACGGTAAATGTGGTTCCCTCGCCCTCTTTGCTGGATACCTTGATGATCCCATGATGCATGGCTATAGAACTTCTTGTAATAGCAAGTCCAAGACCGGTTCCGCCGATCTCTCTGGAATGGGATTTATCCACACGATAAAAACGCTCAAAGATCCGTTCAATGGAATCTTCCGGTATTCCCAGGCCGGAATCTGCAACCGTCACATAGAAATCCTTATGATCCGCATCCAGTGTTACGCGGACCCATCCCTCATCTACATTGTATTTGATACCATTTTCGACCAGGTTACTGATGGCAAGGGTAAATTTCACCTCATCCACATCTGCGGTTACCGGTCGGAACGAATCCAGGATCAGGTCAATCCTTCTCTGATCTGCAATAGGACGGAGACGCTTCAGGATATTCTCCAGCAGCTCATTGATATTCATATTACGGATATTCATATCTGCTGCTTTTTTGTCCATTTTTACCAGGGAGAGCAGATCGGTGATGATCTTGTTCTCTCTGTCAATCTCTTCTGTGATATCAGAAAGAAATTCCTGATACAGTTCCTCCGGAACCCCCTGCTGTCCTACCAGCGAATCCGCCAGAACCTTCATTGAAGTCATAGGTGTCTTCAGCTCATGAGACACATTGGATACAAACTCCTGTCTGGATTCATCCAACGTCTTCATTCTGGAAAGCATCTTGTTAAATGCATCTGTGATCAAAGCTGTCTCTGTATAATCCGGTACCGAAATCTCCTCATTCTGATATCCGTCTGTAAGGTCCTCGATTGCTTTCGTTACCCTGGCAAATGGCTTCACCAAGATCGTGGAAAGAATATACCCCAGAAAAATGGCCAGCACTACAATGATACCGATGATCAGAATCCCTTTCTGCTCCAGTTCATGGATGGTTGCTGTCACCTCACTGGAAGATGCCATGATCATCATGGCACCCTGCACCTGTTTTACATCCGGACTTTTTACCGGAACTGCCAGGATCAGCTTCTGGCTGTCAGAATCATATTGGTAGGCATCTTCTCCTTTAAAACAGTTCAATACTTTCTGGGAAACCAGAGTCCTGCCCTCATCCACGCCATAGGTATCCTTGATGATCCTGAAATCCCTGTCTACAATGAGAATCCTGCCACCATAGCTGTTGGACAGTAATTCCAGCTTGCTGTTCACCGTCTGAGAGCTGGTGTCATTCAGATAATTCTCCTTGATCAGCAGGTCGCACATAATGTCACAGATGTTCTCCATGCTCTGCACACGGTTGGCAATGGCACGATCTTCATAGTTGGCAATAACCATTTCCGTTACGATGACACTCGGTACGATTCCCAGTATGATCAGGATGATCAGAATACGAAAGCGGAGACTTTTGAAAAATTTGCCGTTCTTTTTGAACTTCACAGGTTATGCCTGGAAATAGTAGCCCACACCCCATTTGGTGTGTACATATTTCGGCTCACTGGGATTGGCCTCGATCTTTTCTCTCAGGCGGCGGATATGTACATCTACGGTACGGACATCTCCCGGATATTCATAGCCCCATACGATATTCAGAAGATTTTCTCTGCTGTATACCTTGTTCGGATTGAATACCAGCAGCTCCAGCACATCAAATTCCTTGGCTGTGAGGTTGATCTCTTTTCCGGAGATAAATACGCGGCGTCCTTCGCAGTCCAGCTTCAGTTCTCCGACTTCCACAGTCTTGGCCTTCTCCTGCTTGTCCTGTTTGCTGCCTGCACGGCGGATGATCGCCTTGATGCGGGCTTTGACTTCCAGGATATTGAAAGGCTTGGTGACATAATCATCAGCTCCGTATTCCAGACCCAGGATCTTATCCATATCTTCTCCTTTTGCTGTAAGCATGATGATCGGAACATTGGAAAATTCACGGATCTGCTGGCATACCTCAAGACCGTCCATTTTTGGAAGCATCAGGTCAAGAAGGATGATATCGTACTCTCCTGCTTTTGCTTTTTCCAGTGCTTCCTCTCCGTCATAGGCACAGTCCACTTCCATTCCGTCCTGCTCCAGACTGAAGCGAAGTCCCTTGACAATCAGTTTCTCATCATCTACTACCAATACTTTCCTGCTCATTTAGCGCTCCTTACTTTATTGCTATTTTATCCTTTATCTTCTCATAGGTTCCTTCTTTGATGCCTGGTACATTCATGATATCCTCTGCTGAAGTAAAGGGACCGTTCTCTTCCCTGTAAGCGATGATCGCCAGGGCCTTGGACTCCCCTACACCTGTGAGAGTAGTAAGCTGGGATACATCAGCGGTGTTCAGATCGATCTTCTGCTCTGTGGAAGATGCAGTCTCAGCTTCACCGGAATCCTCTCCGGCGGATTTCTGTCCGCTCGCCGTTTCGGTACTGTTTTCTGCTGTGACTTTCGATCCATCTTGGGTAGCTGCGATCCGCTGGCTGTCCACCTCCGCCTGGGTAGGCACATAAACCTGCTGTCCATCGGAAAGTCCCTTAGCACGGTTGAGATAGCTTGCCGCAGCTTCCGGAAGATATCCTCCGGCCTGCTCGATAGCCTGAAAAACACGGCTGCCATATGGAAGCTCATAGACTCCCGGACTGGTCACTGCTCCACATATATCTACATAAATGGTCTGAGGGGTGTCTGAGATCTCCGGCAGCTGTTTTTCAACCTCCGGATCCGGTTCCTCCGCAGACTCATTCTGTTTCTTCTGTGATATATCTGCCGCAGCCCCTGCGGATGCCTTCCCGGATACTTCACTTTCCGTATCCTTCAGTTCTTCCTGCTCTGCATCCATTCCGGATGCTTCCGTACTTTCTTCCTGCACCAGTTCTTTCTCCAGAAATTCTGTTCCGTCATCCTTACAGCCTGTCAGCCCTGCCAGGATCTCTAACAAAAATATGGAAAAAACAAGCCGAACACTTCTGATATGTGATCTTATTTTCATAGGTAGGCGGTTCACTCCTTTCCGCCGATGTGGCGGCAGGTGCCCCGTTACTCATGCAAAACCATACCTTATTTTAACGAAGTATTACAAATATTACAATACTTTTATTTCTATTTCCATTTGAAAATAACCACACCTGCAATACAGATCAGCATTCCCAACAGCTTTCTCCACTGAAAATCTGCTCTTTCCACACCGAAAATCCCCAGCAATTCTATAAGATAAGCCACCGCAAGCTGAGAAATGACAATAAGCATAACCGCCCGCGCAGGCCCCAGACTTCCCATACTCCGGATCACTGTGATAGTGATAAATGCACCGATCACTCCTCCGAGTAAATTATATTTATCCTCTACCTGCCACAGCATGCCGATACTTTCTCTGCCTGTAAAAAACCATGCTGCCACACAGACCAGAAATGCAGAAAACTGTACCCAGCCGGTTGAAACCCACAGACTGGTCTGTTTTGTTACATTTGTGTTAAATACCCCTTGAATACTCATCAGTGCACCTGAGATCAGTGCTGACAAAAATCCCCACATAAAAATCCCTCCATATATACTCCATTTCCGGTATTACTGCTGGAAAAAGGCGCTGCATATTTCTGCAACGCCTTTACGGTTTCTTATAGTTTATGTTGTTTTTCTGAAATTATTCCGGAAAATATTTTCTGAGATATATCCTTCCGGAAAACGCAATATGCGGCATCTCATAAAAAATGGCTGTTTTCGGACAGATCGGACGATAGAGTGGGTCTGCCACAATGATCCTGGCTGTTTTCAGCTTTTCTTCCATGGCTTCCTCGCCACAGATGACTTCATCTCCCTTGCGCAAAAGTCCCTCTGTGATCTCCAGCGGACAGAGTAGCTGAACCTTTTTTCCGTATTTCTGCTCTATGACTGCTGCCAGGGAGCCCATGGTAACCGGTTCTCCGATGATGGTAATGTCCGGTACGGAAAAAAATACCTCATCTTTGTCGGGCATTTCCCTGCTTTCTCCTGAAGGATCAGATACTGCTGACAGACTGTTCCTTCCCTGAAAATAGATTACCTGCTCCGGAGTTACTTTCCACAGTTCCTCCTGTTTCCCTAAGATCTGCCCTCCGCTTTCCTCTGTGGAGTCATCCTTCTTATTTACCCACTCTCCACAGGATCTATCCGCGATCCGCTCAAGTGCATCTGAAATCTGCCCCTCATAGCCTTCCACAGGAGTCCCCACGAGAAATGGCGTACCGAATTTTTCTTTCAGCACATTGGCCGCCGGGATTCCCACAGAGGATACCACAAGGTTTACCGCTGCTTCATCGGCACAGGACAAAGCTTCCAGCGTATCCCCCATAGCCCAGGTGGAAAGTATCTCCCAGCCATAGTTTTTCAGACGTTTTTTCATGGCATCTACTGCAGACTGCGGGCCAAGATCAAGGGGGGTTGCTCCAAGAATATTTAATTTCCGGTTTCTCTTCTCTGTAGATCTTTCAGCAGATCCTGTGGGTGCTTCTGAACACCTTCCGGTTTTCTCTGCAGCTCCTGTAAAATGTCCGGCGATCTCTGCCAGCGCCAGCCCTGCTCCGTATACATAGTCATGCATGCCGCTGGTCGGAACCGAAAATGCCGGGATTCCGATTCTTGCCGTAAGTGCACGGGCCAGTCCCGGAAAATCCGTTCCATTCATAAAAGGGATCGGAGAGCTTGCAAGTGCAATAAATTTCGGTTTCAGCTCCTTTGCCGCCTCTTCGATATCTTGAAGAAATTTCTCATCATTTCCCATAATGGCATCGATATCCGTAAGACCTGAGATAAAGATCAGACTGTCCTGATCGTACCACCGGATCTCATCATGGGTATTATAGGTAGAATTACAGCCGGAGGGATCATGCATCACTGTCATTCCTCCAAGCTCATACAATGCAGAGCAGACGCCGGACACGTCTGCCGTGTAGATCGGTATGATCCGATATGCCTGTCTCATATGCAGCTTTCGCACCCCCATCCCTTTCGAACGATCAGATCCTCCGGAGCTTTTTCCTCATTAAATGCCTCCAGCATCAGCTGTGCAGTACGTCTAATCCCGTCAAAGCCCCAAAGCCCGCCACCCTGTACCATATTGACAAAATTCCGACTTCCGGTAAACCAGGCTGCTTTTTGTCCGACGGCAAGGATTTTTTCGGAATGCTGCCGTGGCCGCACTCTCATCTCCGGGCGGACAGTCGAAATCAACATGAGTTCCGGGTAATTCTCCTTCAGCCAGAAAAATACTTCTTTTTCTTCCGGGCTGATACTGTCCAGAAAAACGGACTGTACCTGAAATCCATGCGTAAGGAGAAGCTTTGCAAGTCCCAGAGGTCTTGGATGAAAAAGATAATCCACAGCTACGGGAGTGTCACCGATGATCTGGTGTGCATGGAAAAGAGCTTCCTCGCATTTTCGGATCTCCGTTTCGATATCCAGGCCATTTTTACCGCCACTTTGCTGATCCAGCAGCTCCAGCAAATACTTTTCCTGCGTCTCTATCTCCTCATAGTCAAAGCTTCCGGGCAGGTATAAAAACGGCCTTCCAAGTCTCTCCGCCTGCTGCTGTACTCCGAATTTTCCTGCCGGATAACAGTTAAGGATCAGGCTTCCCTCTCCCAGGCTCTGATAATCCTCCCAGGTCTTACAGGCCGGTGCTTCCCGGAGACGGATTCCGTTCTTTTTCAGGATCCGGCAGATATCTGCACTCTCATCCAGCACAAAATCACTGCCCAGGACTGTGACACATTCCGGATCTGCTTTCCTCTCCGGTACTGCATCATACATGGCACGGCGCAGCTTCTGATCCGGAGTCGGACCTGTTTTCTGCATGACAGGATCCATAAAGCATCGCATAAAAAAGATCTCCGGAAATCTTTCTTCCAGTTCTCCGTAGATGCGGTCCAGATCACTTCCCAGAAAATGATGAAGACACACGGTAAAAAGCAGTACTGCCTTTGGCTTCTCATCCAGCCGGTTCAGAATATCCGTCACTCCTTCAATGGTCACATCCTCCAGATTTCCGCCCAGAAGATCCTTTTCCTCCACGATCACAAAGGAAAAACGGTCTGCCGCATTCATCTCTGCGGCAGTCAGCACAACGCCACGCATGCAGTTATCCGCACAGACGTAGATCTGCCTTGCTTCCGGAACCAGCATTCCCGTATGTACGATATTCCAGTTTCCATGGACTGGTGAATTAAATTCCAGCCCCGACTGAAAGGGAACCGGAAAAGAGGCTTCCTTTATAAATATTTCTGTTTTTCCCGAAAGCTCTCTGTTACCAACTCTTTTTAACATGAGCCTTCCTCCCTGCATGCACTCAGGATCTGCTCGGCCAGTGTCCGGTACTCCTCTGCCATCTCACAATCCGGATAGGCTTCCAGAAGAGTTTTTCCTCGATTCTCTGCTTCCAGGACCAGTTCACTTCTGGAAAGCGTTCCCACTACCCGCGTATGAAAATCCTCTGCCAGCTCCCGGACTTTTTCTTCCTCTCCCGGCACGTTCCGCCGGTTCAGGATCACGCCGCCAAGAGATGCATATCCTCTGTTTCTGAAATTATCCACTGCCATGGCAATATTTGCCCCTGCATGGATGGCCATGTTTTCTCCTGAGGTGATGATAAATACCTTATCTGCATACCCCTTTCGCATGGGCATGGAAAATCCACCGCAGACAACATCTCCCAGTACGTCATAAAAAACAATGTCCGGTTTATAGGTCTCATAGGCTCCGTTTTCCTTAAGCTTCTCGAGAGCAGTAATGATACCTCTTCCCGCACATCCAAGCCCAGGTGCAGGACCGCCGGCTTCCACACAGACTACACCCCCATATCCGATCTGCACCATATCCGTAAGCTTCAGCTCCTGGCGTTTTTCGTTATACAACTCCAGCACAGTGGGAACTTTTTTTCCATGCCTGAGAAGGATCGTGGAATCTGCCTTGGGATCACAGCCGATCTGCATCACTTTCATTCCCTTTTCCGCAAGGGCAGCTGCCACATTGGAAACCGTAGTAGATTTTCCGATGCCGCCCTTTCCGTATACCGCAACTTTTATCATTTTCTGTCCTCCGCTTTTGTGATCACATTGGAATATGCCGTTTTGGCGGAAACTCCACTGAGGTGGCCGATCTTTCCGGATAAGGAGCTGATCACATCCTGTGGTGCGTCAATGGCAATACTGATGATATTGATGCCTTTTTCCCGGTAAGGGATCCCCATTCTCCCGATAATATATTTTCCCGCTTCATGAAGAAAACGGTTGATATCATCGATCACGTCATTGTTTTCCACAATGATCGAGATCAATGCCACTCTTGTCTCCATAAGATCTGACTCTCCTTTCCGGTATTATCAGCAGATCCTCGGCAGAAGCTCTCCTCCCGGCTGCGGAAGAAGTGCCTGCGTTCCGATCTCCGTAATCATGACAACCTTTCCCGGCTGGTCTTCCGTAACTTCACCGATAATGGCTGCGTCCCTGGAATAAGGACATTTACGCAATGCTTCCACGATCCTTCCTGCCTCTTCCTTTGGTGCCATGATCACCATGCGTCCCTCACATGCCAGATAAAGCGGCTCCAGGCCAAGCATGCCGCAGACACCCTTTACCTCCGGAGCTACCGGAACAGCTGCTGCATCCAGGCGGATCCCTACGTTACTCTGTCCTGCGATCTCGTAAAGAACCGTTCCGACACCACCTCTTGTGGCGTCACGGATCACATGAATGTTATGGGTGGCATCCAGCACTTCTTTTACAGCTTCCCACAGCGGTGCGCAGTCACTTGTCACATCTGCGTCAATGCCGAAATCCTCTCTTGCCAGAAGAATGGTGCATCCATGTCTTCCCACATCACCGGTTACAATAATGGCATCTCCCGGTTTTGCCAGCTCACCGCCTACCTGAACGCCCTCCTGGATCTCACCCATTCCGGTTGTTGTGATAAACACACCATCAACCTGACCTTTTCCTGCCACCTTAGTATCTCCGGAAACAATACGCACTCCGGCTTCTTTTGCTGTTTTTTCCATGGCTGCGGCAATCTCCTCCAGCTTCTCCATGGGAAAACCCTCCTCAATGACAAAAGCGCAGGTAAGATACATCGGTTTTGCTCCCATACAGGCAAGGTCATTAACGGTTCCGCAGATGGAAAGCTTGCCGATATTTCCCCCCGGAAAAAATGCCGGAGAAACAATAAATCCATCGGTGGATACTGCCATTTTTCCTGCAGGCGGAACCAGCACGGCCGCATCATCGGCTGTGAGATCCGGATTTGCAAAATGCGCTTTGAATACTTCATCGATCAGTTCTGAGGTCTGACGGCCTCCGGCACCGTGTGCCATGGTCACTGTTTTATTTTCCATAATATTATCTTCTTTCTATGCTGGGTCAAAGGAATTTCATATCGGTTTCATCCTGTCAGATCTTCCGGATACGATCCTTCGTTTGTACTATATGTAATGTATCATATTTCGCAGTCCATTAAAGCGGACATCAGTTTCCGTACATAAAATATGCGGAACACGCTCCTTCATTGGATACCATACAGGCACCTACCGGATGCTGCGGGGTACAGACCTTTCCGAATACCTTACAATCTGATGGTTTGCATTTCCCCTGAAGCACATCCCCACAGCGACAGGCCGGATTTGGTCTGCCCTGGATCGGCGGCACTGCATATTTTTTTCTGGCATCAAAGGCTTCCCACTCCTTCCGGAGCACCAGGCCGGACCCCGGGATCACACCCAAACCGCGCCATTCGGAATCACAGGGCTCCATCAGTTCTTCGATTAGCTTCTGTGCCTCCGGGCTTCCCTCACTTTTTACCACACGGGGATAGCAATTCACAAAGAACGGTTTTCCTTCCTGAAAACGTACCAGTGCAACAGCCAGTGCCGTAAGCAGCTCCTTCGCTGTAAAGCCTGCCACCACACCACTGATGCCTTCCTCTGCCAGCTGCTCGCAGAGCGCAGTTCCTGTGATCGCATTGACATGTCCAGGATAAAGGAACACATCCGCACTGCCCTTTAATGCCTGATAAGCCTGGGGCATGGTCTTGTTTGCCACAAGGAGCGAATAATTGGAAAGTCCGTCCTCTCCGGCCTTTTTCACGGAAAGACAGCCGGCAGGCGTGGTGGTCTCAAAGCCAACGGAAAGAAATACCACCTGCTCTTTTGGATGCTCTTTCGCATATTTTTCCGCATCTGCCGGTGAATAGACGATCCGTATCCTGGCGCCTTCTGCCCTGGCATCTGCAAGGCTTTTCTTTGTTCCCGGTACGCGGACAAGATCACCGAATGTGCAGATCGTCACCTGTTTTTTCAGAGCAAGATAAACGGCCTCGTCAATAAACCCTACCGGTGTTACACAGACCGGACATCCCGGTCCTGAGATCAGCTCCACCTGCGGCGGCAGAAGCTTGCGGATCCCCAGACGGAAGATCTCGTGGGTATGTGTTCCGCAGACCTCCATGATCCGCACCGGCGGCCCCTGATATCCTTCTATGATCTCTCTTGCTGTTTTTTTCCTCTCTTCCATCACAGCAGTTCCTCCATCAGCTGGTCTGTCTCTTCCTCGTCATCATCGGTGATCTTTGCAATGGCAACACCTGCATGCACCATCACATAATCCCCCGGCTCCAGGTCTCCCAGGAGCTGGGCGGAAACCTCTCTCTTTGCGCCGCCTGCATCCACCACTGCTGTTCCGTCACTGATCTTTACTACTTTTGCTGATAATCCTACACACATATCTGTGCCTCCCATCCTGCATTTCTGCTGTATGCTCCATGCGTTATCATAAAACATTTATGATCCGTATCTGCATGATCTCGTCTATATTTATCTGTGCCGCTGCACATAAGCCATCCCATACACCGCCTGTCCCAGTGCGATCCCTCCGTCATTCGGCGGGATCAGGCTGTGCTTCAGAACTTTAAACCCCATTTCCGTAAGGCCGTCATCTACCAGCTCCAGAAGCAGCCGGTTCTGAAAGACACCGCCACTTAATGCCACTTTCCGGATTCCGGTCTGCCGCTCTGCTTCCTCACAGGCTGCAAGGATCTCATCTGCCAGTGCCCGGTGAAATCCATAAGCCAGCTTCCCGGGATCCTCTCCTGCAAGCCTTGCCCGGACCAGATATGCAACGATCTCACCTGTATTTAAAATAAATTTTCGTTCATCTTCAGACGCTTCTGAGATGCCTGTGCCTTCCGGAATGTCTTCCTTTTCTGACATCCGTATCTTCAGATTTTCTTCCGGATTTTTCTTCTGCATCTCCCGCTGCTTTCTCCAGGCCTCCGCCGCAAATTCCAGTGCTGTGGACGCTTCTCCCTCAAAGGTGGACGCTCTCCGGATCCCCAGGATCGCACTAACTCCGTCAAAAAGTCTTCCTGCACTGGTGGAAGTCACGGCATTGATCTTCCGCTGTGCCATAGTCACCAGTACCTTTGCTTCCTGGTCTGTGCAAAGTCCCAGTTTACGGACAGTGTTCAGGGTTCTTTCCAGATCTCCCGTATTCTGCCAGATCAGGGAAACGGCGATCCGCCAGCCTTCTTTTGCAGAAATATCTCCGCCAACCTGGACAAAGGGTTCTATACTTCCAAACCTTGTAAATCCCTGACAATCTGCGGTCAGGATCTCTCCGCCCCAGATGGTTCCATCGGTTCCATAGCCTGTTCCGTCAAAGGAAACCCCTATCACCTTTTCTTTGCAGTCATTTTCTGCCATGCAGGATAAAATGTGTGCATAATGATGCTGCACCCTCAGAACAGGAAGCCCAAGCTCCTCTGCCACTACTGTGGAATTATATTTAGGGTGAAGATCACAGACCACTATCTCCGGCTGCACCTCCAGAAGTGTTTCCAGCCGCCCAATCGTCTCCTTCAGGGCTTTTACCGTTCGAAGATCCTCAAGATCTCCCACATAAGGGGAGGGATAAAAACGGTTATCCACACCAATGCAGAAGGTGTTCTTAAGTTCTCCACCTGCTGCGATCACCTGGCCCTTCCAGGGTGTGGAGACCATAAACGGCAGAGGTGCATACCCGCGGGAACGGCGGATCATATAGGGTTCACCCTTATAGAAATCCATCACCGAATCGTCGGCCCGGATACGTATCTTCCTGTTGTGGGAAAGGATGCAGTCACAGAGATGGGAAAGCTCCTCTGCCGCCTCCTCATCATCTCTGCAGATAGGCGCCCCGGAAGTATTTCCACTGGTCATTACCAGAAGCCCGGGCATCCGGATCCCATCATCATAATGAAAAAGAAGCAGCTGAACCGGTGCATAGGGAAGCATGACACCCACCTTGGGATTCCCGGGTGCAATGCTCTCACAAAGCCTCGTTTCTCCCGGCAGCTTATCCAATAGCAGGATCGGCTTCTGATGCCCGGTAAGGATCTTCTCCTGCTCCTCACTGACCTGACAGATCTCCTTCACAGCTTCCATATCCTGTGCCATCACTGCAAAAGGCTTCACCGGACGCCGTTTCCGCTGCCGCAGCCGCTGTACTGCCTCCTCACTGGTAGCATCACAGCAAAGGTGAAAACCACCGATCCCCTTGATGGCCACGATTCCGCCGGAAGCAATGATCTTCCTTGTATAAGTGATAGCCTCCCGGCCCCGTTCCTCTCTTCCCGCCAGGTATACCTCCGGGCCGCAGTCATTGCAGCACACCGGCTGGGCATCATAACGTCTGGTATCCGGGTTATGGTACTCATCTGCACAGGAGGGACACATGGGAAATTCCTTCATACTGGTCCGTTCACGGTCATAAGGAAGCGAATCCAGGATCGTCAGTCTGGGACCGCAGCAGGTACAGTTGATAAAGGGATGCAGATACCGCCTGTTTTCCGGATCAAACATCTCCGCCTTACATTCATCGCAGATTGCGATATCCGGGGAGACAAAAATCTCCCCCTTTGTCTTCTCACTTTCGATGATATCAAACTGTGTAAATTTCTCCGGCTCCTCCACCGGTTCTTCAAGAAGCTTCAGGATAACGGCACGCTTCGGTGGCTTATTCCCGATATCTGCGATAAAGGCATCCACATCCTGCTGCTTACCCTGAGCAAAAATCTCCACATAGGGTCCTTTATTGGACACACTGCCACGGATTCCTCTTGCCATAGCATGACGACTCACCGTAGGGCGAAATCCCACTCCCTGTACGATCCCGTAAACACGGATCATTTTCGTAATTTCCCGCTCCATATGTTTCTCCATTCCCTGCAGCTTTTTCCACTGATCCGGCTGCAGCATGCATGTAACTTTATGTCCTTCCCTTATGGTCTACCTGCATTTTCCGGATACTGCAAAATGCACTGTATCCACAAACACTCCTGAAAAAGCCTTTGTCATCCGCTTCATACATGGATCTGCAAAGATCACGTCATATCCGCCCTTCTCTGCCAGTTCCATGTGATCTTCCTCATCCCTTAATGACACATCGCCCTCCTCCAGGAGATCTTTTTCCATGGAAAACCAGCTTGCCACGGTGATCTCTCCGTCCGCACCACGTTTCCGTAGCTCCTCTCTTATGGAACCGGCCATCACCTGCTGCTGCACGATGAGAATCTTTTTTCCTGTATAATCCATATCAGGAACCAGCTCTTCCGCCAGAGGATATCCCACCTCATAAGGTGTTCCGAAGGTTTTCTCCAGATATCTGGCACATTCCAGTGCCGCAGGAGAAACCACGATATTTTTTTCCGCAGAGGAGGCTTTTTTTACCTCATCAAGCCCGTCTCCCATTCCGTAGCAGACTGCTCTCTGTCCTCTGGCACGGAATTTTTCACGGATCTTGTCTGCTGCTTTCAGGTCACTGACATCCTGAGGTGTCATTCCGAGAACTCCTGTCTTACCAGCCTCCACAGGCAGCTTTTCCCGGGCAAAGGCTTTAAAAAGCTCCAGATAAGCCTTCCGCTCTCCCGCATCATAAAGCTCCATTCCGTTGGTATTTACCGTAAGCACCGGAAGATCTGTTTTCTTCTCGCACATCCGCCGCAATGCCTGATGATCCGTTCCGATCACAGCCGGTACCGGTGTTCCGATAATGGCTGCAAAGCCTGCCTCCACCTTTACTGCTGCATCCACAAGCTTGGCAACCAGGCGGTCATCCCGTCCCAGGATGGCATCCATATCCCGAAGTCCTGCGCTGAATACCGCGCTTTTCTGTTCAAACCATCTTGGTTCATCAAAGCCGCAGACATTTCCCGCACATCCTCCTGCATCACAGATCACGATGATCCCGCCAAGCTCATACAGCACTGACACGGCTCCGGACTGATCCGGTGCAAAGGGTGTCAGATATTTCCGAAGTCCTCTCATACCTTTTCTCCCTTCTGCAAAACTTTCTCTGTCAGTGTTTCAAACAGCCTGCGTACCCCCGCATAGCCATAGGGCTGCCGGTCCTGATTCCACACGGCATTTGGCTGATCCCGGTGATAATATCCTGCATCCTTTCCTATGGTAAGGTTCACTCCGCTCCCGGACGGATCGTAATACAGCATGGTGGGTTCCATATTGGAAAAAACCTTTGTATCCGGACTCAATTCCGCAAGATGCCGTATGTATACAAAATTCTCGGCTGTGATAGTTCCGTAGATCTCCGGCACCCGGAAACCATACCGCACCAGGGCCAGGGCCAGCTCAAAGGGATCTCCGTTCATGCACTCCCCTACAGCAAAAGACGCATCCGGACAGACCTCCCGGAATCGCTCCACTGCCTCTTCTGCTGCTTTTTTATACACTTCCTGATCAAAAGAGACTCCAAGAACCTGTCCCAAGGCACGATACTGATTTTCGATCTTATCTGTCTGGTAGAGCCTCCGAAGCTCAATAAAAGGAATCTTCAGCCGGTCATGAAAATCCTCCGCTGCAAACCTTGCTTCCGGATGAAGCACCAGATTAAAATTGGCCTGTGACATGGTCTGATATTCTTCATAATCCTTACATCTTGAGATCTCATGGATGGTCTTTACGCCTGCCTGCTGCAGCAGCTCATACATCTCGCAGTCATCAACCAGCGGCGAAAAAAATCCCAGAAGATTGACCACATTTCCCTTTTTCTTCTGTGGCTCAAGGAGGGAGTATAAGGACTGGCGCACATGGACCATAGGCGGCTTTCTGCCCTCACGTGTCAGTGCGTACATGTAACAGGGACGCACCGGAATATCCACCTTTTCCTCTGCCTTCCGGCAGACACGTTCCATATCCGTTCCCAGAAGTGCATCCACACAGGTGATACAGATCATCACCACAGACGGCTTCTTCTCACAGCAGTCGCAGATCTCTTTTACCGCTTTCGGGATCTTTTTCAGGTGACGGCCTGTAACAATATCCGTCTCGTCCATCATCAGATAAAAAAATCGATCATTGTACTCCGGCATGGAGCTGATAAGAGAAGTATTTCTTCCGCAGCATCCCGGTGCCACGATCAGCATAATGGAATCCGGCACTGCAAGCCCGGCCCGCTTTACGCCAAAGCCCTCCGCTCCCGGAGAGTTAAATGCCAGAGTTGCAGGAGAGCTGTAGATCAGATGCTTCCCGGAGATCATCTGCGGAGGGATCGCTTCCAGCCCGGCCCGGGCCAGTTCTTCTGCAGTTGCAAAATATGCTTTCTTTTTCATATATCCTCCTTCTCCGTTTCTTCACTTTCCAGTAGCTTCCTCGCCAGTGCAAAAAATTTCTCACTGATCTCAGAATTCTCGTCTCCCTCGATCACTGTTTTGCCCTGATCCTCCCATCGGATGATCTCGTCACTTCTCGGGATCTCACCCACGATCGGGATATTGTTTTTTTCTGCAAAAGCATTTACTTTTTCCGTTTCATTCTCCACATTCCTGTGATTCAGCACGATCCCAAAGATCCTCGCATAGCTTCGATCCTCAAAATTCCGCACAGCGCTGGAAATATTATTGGCTGCATAGAGCGCCATTTTCTCTCCGGATGTAACAATGAGTACTTTTTCCGCATAGCCCTCTCGGATCGGTGCCGCAAAACCGCCGCATACCACATCCCCAAGAACATCGTAAAGCACTACATCCGGCTTCCAGGTCTCAAAAAGCTTCAGATCCTCCAGAAGCTGAAAGGTTGCGATGATACCTCTGCCTGCACAGCCAAGTCCCGGCGTGGGGCCGCCGGTCTCAATGCAGAGGACTCCACCAAAGCCCTCCTTTGAAATATCCTCCAGCTTTTCCGGCTCCTCATCCTCTTCCCGCATATAATTCATTACCGGCCGTAGAGGTTCTCCCCCAAGAAGATTGATGGTGGAATCCGCCTTGGGATCACAACCGATCTGGATCACTCTCTTCCCCATGGCTGCAAAAGCCGCCGCCAGGTTGGACGTCACTGTAGACTTTCCGATACCGCCCTTTCCGTATACTGCTACCTTCAGCATAAAATCCTCCCTAATTCATTCTGTCCGCTCCCGCAGGTATTTTTCATAAAAAAAGCTCTTTCACGCACAAGGTGAAAGAGTCCCGTATTCCGCTCACAAAACATAGTCAGGCGGATATTCGCGATCCGCATTTGCTGCTTGTTCATAACCGAATAACTGGCTTCGCAGTTGATTCGGTTAAGCTGTGCCGGATGAACAACGATTCCTGCTCGGATATTCCTTGCCGTCAAAGTCTGTTTCCTGCTGTATTTTGTTTTAATGCCTCATCCGGATAGAAAGAAAATCTTTCATTCCGTCTGAATTTTTCTGTTTTTATTATACAATGGTGTACATTAGTGAGTCAATTGCAACTCTGACTTTTTATACAAAAAAAGACCCCCAGGCGAAATATTTTTAAGCATTTCGCCGAGAAGTCTCTTCTCTGATCTGCCGGCTCAGAAGCCGCGGCAAAGTTATTCTTATGATAAAGCTTTACTGGATAGAAACTACGTGATATCCTCTGTCTTCCACTACCTTCTTAAGCTCTTCGTTGGAGATCTCTCTGTCATAGGAAACCACTGCCTCACCTTTTTTCAGGCTTACTTTTGCTGCCGCACCGTCAATGCGGTTGATCGCTCTTGTGACGCTGGCCACACAGTTCTCACAGTGCATGCCTGTGATCTTCATGGTTTTCTCACCCAGCTTGGTTCCATCCAGCTTCTTCTTCGGAATCTCCGGCTTGCTGCCGCCTCCGCAGCAGGCGCCTTCGCCCTTCAGATGTTTATATGCGCCTTTTCCGGCAAACAGCATAATGATGATAACAACGATGACAACAATTGCATTTGCCATGATTTCTTTCCCTCCTGGTTACTTATGCATTCCACTGCAGCCGGAGCAGCCGGAACAATGACCGGAGCAGCTGCCGCCACAGCCTCCTGTACGTGTGTTACCGGCACAGCCGACACAGCTGAGCCCCTGTTTCTTTCTTGAATAGAGATAACTGATCACAAATACGCCATATGCGATCACCAGTGCCAGTACAATAATATCCGCTATCATACTCATATCTGTCACCCTTTCTTTCGCTGTACAGCCTATGAACTGCTGCCAGCCTCTGATGAATACTTTTGTAAAAAAACTTCCATATTTCTTCAGGCTTATTATAGCACAGAAGACCAGGTATTTACATCCCCGGTCTCCTGCATTTCTTATCATTTCAGCTGTTCTTACAGCATCATTTCAAAGCTATCATATGTACCGGATCGTTACTGTATGACCGGTTTTCAATTACTCTGCTGCCTGTACAGATCTCTTTGTAACATCGTTCTGGTTCTTGTACGGATCTGGTCTGAACAGAAGGAAGAGCAGGATCGCTGCAAGAATCAGCGCTACGATCGTTCCAATTCCGAAGGAACCGGCACCTGTGACAACAAGACCGATCTGGTATACACAAAGTGTTACAACATAAGCAAAAATGTTCTGGAAGAGAATTGCAAACCAGAACCATTTTCTGGACTGCATCTCATGTGCCATTGTAGAAATAGCTGCAAGGCACGGAGAATCAAGCAGGTTGAACAGCAGGAAAGAAAATGCTGCTACTGCTGTCGGGAACCATGCTTTGATTGCTGCACCAACGATCATGGTATCCTCTGCATCATCACCAGCTACGTTTGCAAGAACACCCATTGTACTTACGATGGACTCTTTTGCGGAGAATCCGGAGATGGAGGCTGCAACCGGCTGCCATTTGCCAAATCCAAGAGGAGCAAAGATCGGAGCAAGGATACCGCCAAGGATAGCCATGATACTGTCGTTGCTGTCCTCAACAAATCCGATTCCGCTTCCTGTATTTCCGATACTGGAAAGGATCCACATGATAACGGTTGCAAGGAAAAGAATGGTACCGGCTTTGATGATGAAGCCTTTCAGTCTCTCCCAAACATGAAGCAGAACTGTCTTTACAGACGGAATGTGATACTGTGGAAGCTCCATTACGAACGGAGCAGGTTTACCGGAGAAAGGTTTTGTTTTCTTCAGGATGATCGCAGATACAAGAACTGCTACAACACCGATAAAGTACATCAGTGGTGTGATGAAACCAGCAGCTACGTAGTCACCGGTTACATAAGCTGTCATGATACCACCCATAAGAGCGATAACAGGAAGCTTGGCACCACATGGAATAAATGTTGCTGTCATGATCGTCAGACGACGGTCATTATCTGCCTCGATCGTTTTGGAAGCCATGATTCCAGGGATTCCACAGCCGGAGGAGATAAGAAGCGGGATAAAGCTCTTTCCGGAAAGTCCGAAATGACGGAATACACGGTCCATGACGAATGCGATACGAACCATGTAACCGCAATCCTCAAGGATGGAAAGGAACAGGAACAGGATTGCCATCTGCGGAACGAATCCAAGCACTGCACCAAGACCACCGATGATACCATCTGATACAAGGCTTACCAGCCAGTCCGCAACGCCGGCATTGCCGAGTCCATCCGATACAACACCCTGGATGGTTCCCACAAAGCTGTCGTTTGTCCAGTCTGTTACCATGGTACCAACTGTTGTTACCGATACATAATAAACGATGAACATGGTAAGGATAAAGATCGGAAGACCGAGAACACGGTTTGTTACGATACGGTCGATCTTATCGGAAACTGTCATCTTATTTCCGCTTCTCTTAACGTTTGCAGAAACAACCTTCTGGATGTACTGATATCTTCCATCCGTTACGATACTCTCTGTATCATCATCCTCTGCCTTCTCAAGGCCAGAAGCAATCTCCTCGATCCTGGACTGTGCAGAAGCCGGAAGGTTCAGACCTTCTTTTACCTTGCTGTCTCTCTCAAGAAGCTTTACTGCATACCATCTCTTGTTCTCCTCAGCGATGTTTGCAGGAACAAATCCCTCGATCTCATTTACAGCTTTTTCTACTGCTTTCGGAAATTCCATCTGCTTAGATGGTACTCTGTGCTGGTTCGCACATTTGATTGCCTCATCAACAACCTCTTTAAGGCCTGTTCCTTTAAGAGCAGAGGTCTCAACGATCGGGCATCCAAGCGCGGAGCTTAAGCCTTTTACATTGATATGGATGTTGTTCTTTTTCAGAAGATCCACCATATTAAGAGCGATAACAACCGGGATACCGATTTCAAGAAGCTGAGTTGCAAGATACAGGTTTCTCTCGATGTTTGTTGCATCCACAAGATCGATGATCACATCCGGTTTCTCTTTCAGAAGGTAATCACGGCTGACAACCTCCTCAAGTGTATACGGGGAAAGTGAATAGATACCCGGAAGGTCTGTTACCGTTACATCCTTCTGGTTTTTCAGCTTGCCCTCTTTTTTCTCTACAGTAACACCTGGCCAGTTACCAACGTACTGGTTTGCGCCTGTAAGAGCATTGAACATTGTAGTCTTACCACAGTTCGGGTTTCCGGCAAGAGCTATTGTTACAGACATTTTGCATCCTCCTTTTTTCAGGTCAGAGCCTGACGCTCTGTCATTTTTCGAAGCTTATTTACTTTACTTCCACACATGCTGCGTCATGCTTACGCAAGGAAAGCTCATAACCTCTGATGGTGATCTCAACCGGATCTCCAAGAGGAGCTACCTTTCGGATATAAACCTCGCTGCCTTTTGTGATTCCCATATCCATGATACGACGCTTGTAAGCCGGGTCGCCGGTGATCTTGGAAACAACTACTGTAGAACCTACTGCTGCATCACGTAAAGTCATTTCTCTTTTCCTCCCTGTTCATATTCCAATTCCTAATCTATCCTCAACTGCACCTTCCGCAGTTTGGGGCAAATTCACTACCGGTCACTGCCTCGCAGTCCGGTCACACCATAATGTGTCTGGCCATTTCCTTATTGACTGCTACTCTGGAATCCTTGACATTTACGATCAGATTGCCGTCAAACTGAGAAATAACTGTCACTTCCGCATTCTCAACAAAACCAAGGCCTGCAAGAAATCTTCTTGTATCCTCCGCTCCGGAAATACGCTTGATCGTGCCAGTATCACCTGACTGTAAAAATAAAATCGGCTGCATGGAATCCCTCCGTTTCTTTCTATTAATTAACTCAGTCTAATTAGTTATACCTAACTCATAGGTTAGTTTATACTAAGTTTTTTCGAATGTCAATCCCCTAAATGAAAAAAGTTAATCAAGATTAAGTTTTTATAAACAAAATATAAAAAAAGTTCCTGCATTCTGAGGTATTTCTGTCTGGCAGAAGGTTACCTCAGAATGCAGGAACTCTGTTCTGATTCTTTTTCTGTTTGCAGCCTGTTAAGCTAAAAACCCCTTCCGGAACTTTTTCTTTCTTCCGTGCTGCTCATATTTTTATCTCTTAGTGGATCTGATCATTCAAAAGCTTCAGGATCAGATTCTCCGTTTCATTGATTCCGTAGCTTGCACTGTTGATACAAAGATCGTAGTTATCCGGCTTGCCCCACTGAGCTCCGCCGTAAAAATTGTAATACCGTCTGTGCTGGCTGTCCATCTTCTTCAGGAAACGGACTGCCTGCTTCATATTCATCTTCCTTACATCCATAACATGCTGCACACGGATAGCAAAAGGAGCTGTGATAAACAGACTGATATGCGGAATGTGATTGTTCTTGAGGATCGCATCCGCACACCTTCCCATAATGATGCAGTCCTCTTTTGAGGCCAGATCGCAGATCAGGTCACTCATGTTAAAGAATACCGCATCCTGTTTCGGAAGACCATGGTAACGGTTGAATTCCCGGAACCAGCCCTTGGGATCAAATTTATGCTTCTTCTCATATTTATTGAAATCCGCAAAATATTCCGCATCGTTGACCGCGCCCTTTTCCGCCTCAAGACGCCTTAATACCTGATCAAAGATCTCCACATCATAATAGTTGATCCGAAGCTTGTCTGCCAGTCCGAAACCGATATCATTACCGGCACTTCCCTGTGTACGACTGATGCAGATGACCAGATGGTCATTCTCAGAGATTTTTTCCCTCCGCTTGATCATATGATTCAGTGCCACACGTTCCTTATCCATGATATCCGTAGCAACAAAAGTCTCTGGCAGCGTCAGGATCTCCTGAAAGATCTCATCATATTTCTTCATGAGACGGCTTTTTTCTTCTTTATCCTTGATGGTCCTGGCCATGTTGCTGATCAGTGCCATCTCGCTTCGAAGAAGATGTCCGTCCGGTTTGGTATACATCAGAGCACTTAAGTTCCGGATAGTGCCTTCTCTGTCACCGGTGAAGGTACGTCCAAGGGAAGATCCTACGCTTTCATAAACCTCGCCATCCAGTTCATAAAGTCTGGTGGCAAGCTCTCTGCATTTCTCTCGAATGTTATTATCCTGCATATTGATCCTCCTCCCTTATAAAAAGAATACCAGCATATCGATGATGAACACCGGTACCAGGAAACAAATGGACCATGCCATATATCCGAAGAAGGACGGCATGTTGATACCATTTTCGTCAGAAAGTGTCTTGACCATAAAGTTCGGAGCATTGCCGATATATGTATTGGCGCCCATAAATACAGCACCGCAGGAAATCGCAGAAAGAAGCTTTACGGGAACCGTTCCCAGCGTTGTTGCGATTCCGTTTGTAAATCCGAGAGTTCCCGCTGTTGTCAGAAATACCAGATAGGTCGGTGTATTATCCAGGAAGCTGGACAAAGCTCCGGTCGCCCAGAACATCTGGTACGGCTCGGTGATACCGAGATTCGGTCCTACTGCTTTCAGAAGCATCAGGGCCGGCTGCATGGTGATAAAAATACCGATGAAAAGTACTGCAACCTCCTTGATCGCACCCCAGGTAAAATGGTTCCGCACACGGATCCTTTTATCCGTTGTTTTAAAGGACAGAAATGCAGCTGCCAGGATCAGGACGATCTCAATGATCGACGGGAAGCTTAAAGTAACCTCACCGAAAATATGAATCCCCTTTACATTTCCGGCTGCATCCTGGAATACAGGCATACCTGGAAGCATTCCGCTTAAGATAACACCCACAACGATCATCACAAGGAAGATGATATTATGAAGACCCTCGATCTTAAACTCGGTACCCGGTTTGCTGATATCCGGTTTACGTCCCTCTGCGATATCCTTCTTGTAAGAGCGCATATCCAGATGATAGAACACAAACAGAAGAATCACCATATTAAAGATCAGTACCGGAAAAAGATGCAGGCTCCAGAAGAACGGAACTCCTCGCATGAAGCCCATCAGAAGCGGCGGATCACCGATCGGTGTCAGGCAGCCACCCATGTTGGATACCATAAAGATGAAAAAGATCATGATATGACCCTTTCTCTTTCTCCAGGAATTCATTTTGATCACCGGACGGACCATCAGCATGCTGGCTCCGGTAGTTCCGATACAGCTGGAAAGCAGGGTTCCCAGTGCAAGAAGTCCTACATTTACTCTTGGCGAACCCGCAAAATCACCCTCAACTGTAATGTTACCGGATACACAGAACAGTCCGAATAACAGGATGATAAATGTAAGATAGTCATTGATCACGCACTCAAGTACTGTTTCCGCAGTTTTTCCGGCACCGTAAACAACTGCAAACGGAATGATCATAAGAACGATCCAGAATGCAACCACAACGGGCTGATGTGACTCCCACCACTCACCCTTTACCAGCGGCATCACTGCAACACACAGAAGAAGGCCCGCAAAAGGGATACAAAGCCACACCGGCACACCAGATCCTGTCCCACCGTTTCCGGCTGCCCATACACCCACAGGACATGCCAGAAATACTGTCAGAAAAGTACACATGACGGTTAATAATTTTTTCAAAATTCTCACCCCTCACATAAATTTTTTTACCAGTGAAATTATAACATATGGCGTTCTAAAATCAACTGTGTAGATGTGCAATTTATACTCGAACCCTCTCTCTTTTTTGTGCATTTTGTCGGTGTATCATAGCAGTTTTTGTTTGTTTTCAAACACACGACCAGATTTTCGGATACTGTTTTCTATATCTGTTATATAATTTATATACATTTTCTCTCTGACAAAAAAGCAGCCGTATTCTCCATCGGCACACTACCCTTTCCGGAAAATACTGCTGCTTTTGTATCTGTTATTTTTTTATTATTCCATACACTCGTCAAGGATCTCTGCCATCTTGTCGATATCCTCTTTTGTGATCACAAGAGGAGGAACAAGGCGGAGAACATCACTTCCTGCTGAGATCACCAGAAGGCCCTTTGCAAGAGCTTTTTTCACCACGTCTCCTACCGGACGCCCCTTGATCACGATACCCTGCATGAAACCTTTGCCTCTTCTTGTTTCTGCACAGTCATGCTTTGCAACCAGTTCGTCCAGCTTCTCCTCAAAATACGGAGTAAGTCCCTGCACATGGGAAAGGATCTGATCTTTTTCAAAAATGTCAAATACCTTGCTGACTGCTGCACATACGAAGGGATTTCCACCGTAAGTGGTTCCGTGGTCGCCTGGCTTCAGGGAAGCTGCAGCTGCTTTTTTGTTCAGCACAAAAGCACCTACCGGAACTCCACAGCCAAGTGCTTTGGCACAGGTCATGATATCCGGCTGTACTCCATATGCCTGCCATGCAAAATAATGTCCGGTACGTCCCATACCGCACTGGATCTCGTCCAGGATCAGGATGATATCCTTCTCATCACAAAGCTTACGTAAGCCTTCCAGGAACTCTTTTGTAGCCGGATAAATACCTCCTTCTCCCTGTACGGTCTCGGTGATGATGGCACAGGTCTTATCTGTGATCTGAGCCTTTACACTCTCAAGATCATTGAAATCTGCAAATTTCACCCCACCCATCAGAGGCTCAAAGGGTTCTCTGTAATGTGCATTGCCTGTCACGGAAAGAGCGCCGATGCTGCGGCCGTGGAAGGAATGGTTCATGGCAATGATCTCATGGTCTGCATGGCCATCTCTTTCGTAGGCATATTTCTTGGCAGCCTTCAGAGCACCCTCAATGGCCTCTGTACCACTGTTTGTGAAGAAGGCCTTTTCCATATGGCTTGCCTGTACAAGTTTGGCACCCGCCTCAATGATCGGCTCATTGTAGTACAGGTTGGAAATATGCATCAGCTTGTCGATCTGGGATTTCAGTGCTTCGTCATAGCCCGGATAATGATAGCCCAGGGCATTTACTGCGATACCTGCCGCAAAATCCAGATATTCCTTTCCTTCGGAATCATAGAGGTAACAACCCTCGCCTTTTTCAAAAACTACCGGAAAACGGTTATATGTATGAAGAATACTGGCTTCAGATTCTTCCATCTGTTCATTCATGCTCATTGTAATATTTCTCCCCATCATCTTTTAAAATTGCAGTACCAATACCTTTGTTTGTAAAGATCTCAAGCAGTAAGCTGTGCGGGATCCTTCCATCCAGGATATGAACTCTGTTTACACCATGCTCGATAGCATCGATACAGTTTTTCAGCTTCGGGATCATACCGCCGCCCACAGTACCATCTGAGATCAGATTCTCAGCCTCATCTACACGAAGCTCGGAGATCAGAGTGGAGGGATCATCTGCATCCCTGTAAACGCCCTCAATATCGGACAGGAAGGCAAGCTTCTCTGCCTCAACTGCCTCTGCAATGGCGCAGGCTGCATCGTCCGCATTGATATTGTAGGAATCAAAATTTTCGTCAAAGCCGATCGGGAATACGATCGGAAGGAAATCTCTTTCCAGAAGGTCATGAAGGATCTTCGGATTAACCTTTGTAACCTCACCTACGTAGCCGATGTCTTCGCCTTTGGAAAGCTTCTTTTTGCACTGGAGAAGACCGCCGTCCTTACCGCTGACACCTACAGCCTGTACGCCGAGAGATTCTACCAGAGTAACAAGCTCCTTGTTTACTTTTGCAAGAACCATCTCTGCGATCTCCATAGTGTCTTTGTCCGTTACACGGAGACCGTTTACAAAATGCGGCTCCATGCCGACTTTACCGACCCAGCGGCTGATTTCCTTGCCGCCGCCGTGAACAATGATCGGTTTGAAACCGACTAATTTCAGAAGGACTGCGTCCTTGATGACGTTACGCTTTAATTCTTCATCAAGCATGGCGCTTCCGCCGTATTTGATGACTACGATCTTGCGGTTGAACCGCTGGATGTATGGCAGGGCTTCTATGAGAACCTCTGCTTTGTCAAGATATTTCTGATTTACCATGTGGGTGTCTCCTTTTTTTGAAAAATGATATGGATTGAAAAAGGTTTTGTTGTTGTATGTTGGAGGGATTTCTTTTTTATTATAATTTTGTCTCAGCTGACAGCTGTGGATTTGCGAGGAGGGGAGGCACTCGGAGTTCCGAAGGCCGTTTCCCCTCCTCGCGCTCCTCCCCTCCGGCCACGGGGAACGGGCTGTTGCCCGCGTTGCGGGCAAAGCGCCTGCTGCGGACAGGCTGTCGCAGACAGCCGCTTCCGACGCGCTTTCGCCGAAGGCGAACAGCTCGTCAGTCTGCCTTCGGCGACTGACGTTTAACCCGACATAACTTCCAGGCTCCCGCTCTGAGGGTTCTCACGTTCGTCACTCAGTTTTCATCGACTGAAGTTCAACACGCCTCAACTTCCAGGTTCCCGCACTGCGGGTTCTCACGTTCGTCACTCAGTCTTCGTCAACTACACCTCAACACGCCTCAACTTCCGGGCTCCCGCACTGCGGGTTCTCACGTTCGTCACCCAGTCTTCGTCGACTGAAGTTCTACATGCCACAGCCAAGCGTGCCCAACGGAGGGGGTTCTTAGGGGGAGCGTGCGGGCTTCGCAACTTTGAGCTCGCTCCCCCTAAGGGTTTTCTCAGCTTACAAACTGAAACAAAATCGCAACCAAAATCCAACACAAAAAACATTCTACAAAGCTCTTACATCAAGAACGATAATCCGCATTGATCTTTATGTAATCATAGGTGAGGTCGCATCCCCACGCAGTTGCGGATGCATCTCCCATCTTCATATCCGCGATGGCTGTCACTGCCTCTTCTGAGAGGATCTTAGTTGCTTCCTCTTCGCTGTAGCCTGTAGAAACTCCATTTTCAATGATCTTGATCTTTCCTGCTTTGCTCTCAAAGTAGAGATCTACCTTTTCCGGATCGAACTGGACGCCGGAGTAGCCGAGGGCGCAGAGGATTCTTCCCCAGTTTGCGTCGTGGCCGTAAATGGCTGCCTTTGTTAAGGAAGAGGTTACTACGGATTTACTTAAGGTTACGGCTTCTGCCTTGGTGGCTGCGCCGATGACCTTGACCTCGAAGAGTGCAGTTGCGCCTTCTCCGTCACCTGCGATCTTTTTGGCAAGGGTTGTGTTTACGTAGTTAAGAGCCTTTTTGAACTCTTCATAATCTGCGTTTTTCTCTGTGATCTTCGTATTGCCGGCCTGTCCGTTTGCAAGGAGGAGGACAGTATCGTTTGTGGAGGTATCGCCGTCAACGGATACCATGTTGTAGGTGTCCTTGATATCCTCGCTGAGTGCTTCCTGAAGAAGTTCCTTTGAGATATCCACATCACTGGTGATAAATCCAAGCATCGTGCACATGTTGGGGTGGATCATTCCGGAGCCCTTGCACATACCGCCTACCGTTACGGTTTTTCCACCGATCTCGATCTCTACCGCTGCCTCTTTCTTCTCGGTATCTGTTGTCATGATGGCTTTTGCTGCCTCAAGGCCTGCCTCGCGGCTTCCCGCAAGCTTCGGTGCCATGGCTTTTACTCCGTTTGCGATACGGTCGATGGGAAGCTGCATTCCGATGACACCTGTGGATGCTACCAGTACGCTGTCTTCCGGAATCCCAAGGCTTTCGGATGCTGCCTTGGCTGTTTCCCTGCAATAGCCGAATCCTTCCTCGCCGGTACATGCGTTGGCGATTCCGCTGTTGCAGATCACAGCTCTTGCACCCGGGTGATTATATACAATGTCCTGATCCCATCTTACAGGAGCTGCTTTTACCACATTGGTCGTGAAGGTTCCTGCAGCCACACAGGGAACCTCACTGAATACCATGGCCATATCGGTACGGCCTTTATATTTGATCTCTGCTGCAGTTGACGCTGCCTTAAAACCTTTTGCGGCTGTAACGCCGCCGTCGATGATCTTCATATTATATATCTCCTCTCAATGGTGATGCCAGATCGAATATCGCCGTTCATTCGTTTAAAGTCCTTCGGCATCTCCCATATTTTATTTGTGATCTGCCTGTTTTACGGACACATCGGAATCTGTTTCAGTCCTTCGTTCTCGTCAAATCCAAACATCAGGTTCATGTTCTGAACAGCCTGTCCTGCTGCACCCTTTACCAGGTTGTCGATAGCGCCCATCATGATGACTCTCTTTGTTCTCGGATCGATCTTGAAGTTCACGTCCACAAAATTGCTGCCTTCTACATTTCTTGTCTGCGGGCATACATCCTTGTTCAGGACACGTACAAAGAACTCGTCTTTATAATATTTGTCATAGGCTGCTTTTACTTCCTCGTAGGTAACATCCTTGGTCAGGGAGGCATATGCTGTTACCAGGATTCCACGGTTCATCGGAACAAGATGCGGGGTAAAGTTGATCATCACTTCCTGTCCGCATGCATATCCAAGCTGATCCTCGATCTCCGGTGTATGTCTGTGTGTGGCAACACCGTAAGCTTTGATGCTCTCGTTTACCTCACAGTAGAGATTCGGAACCTTGGCTCCTCTTCCTGCTCCGGAGGTTCCGGACTTGGCATCAATGATAATGGTATTCGGATCAATGAGGCCTTCCTTTAACAGCGGATAAATAGACAGTGTGGAGCATGTCGGATAACATCCCGGGTTGGCGATCAGCCTTGCCTTTTTAATATCCTCACGGTTGATCTCGCAGAGACCATAAACAGCTTCCTCGATAAACTGCGGAGCCTTGTGCTCGATCCCATACCACTTCTCATATTTTTTTACATCTTTAATACGGAAATCTGCGCTTAAGTCGATCACCTTACATTTGGAAAGGATTTCTTCATTAATAAGGGATGCACAAAGGCCCTGTGGTGTTGCGGTAAAGATCACATCCACCTCATCTGCAAGTGCAGCCATGTTGTCATCCATACATTTGGCATCCACCAGCCTGAAAAAGTTCTGATAAATATCTGCATACTGCTGATCTATGTAGCTTCGGGAGCCGAACCATTTGATCTCAACGTCCTTGTGTCCAAGAAGAAGTCTTACGATCTCATTTCCTGCGTATCCTGTCGCACCGATAATTCCTGCTTTAATCATCTTTCACATTCCTCCTCTGCCATTTTCCTACGGCTTAATACACCCTGCAGAAGCGCTTGCTATTCTTATTTATGCCTCTTTTTTATGTCTTCTGATATCTGAACCTTCTGCACAGGTCAGACGGACATCTTAAACCTGTCTGTACTGCCAGCTCATATGTCCATCTTATCAATGGATAGATTATACATCTTCTCTGCATATTATGCAATAGTCATTTTCTTTGATTTTTCACGGTCTTTTCTGTTTTTCCTGTATTTTCTTATAATATCGCCTACTTTTAGATGTATTTTTATGCAAAATTTTTTTCATATTTTTCAAATTATCTCTTGCATATTTATAAAATCTGGTGTATATTAAGCCATGTCGACAGGACAGCCGAAAATTTTGTTTTGTTGTACATGAATATTTATTCACTCTGGTAAAGTTATAAAACAGCATAATTTTTTTCCAGATAACGTAAAAAAATTCACCGTCCCGGAAATGTCCGGAGCGATACAAAATCAAAAAAATCCCAGGAGGACATATATTATGAAAGAAAAAGTTGTTTTAGCGTATTCCGGTGGTCTTGATACCACAGCCCTGATCCCGTGGCTGAAAGAAACCTTTGATTATGACGTTGTCTGCTGCTGTGTAAACTGCGGACAGGGAAACGAGCTGGACGGTCTTGAAGAGAGAGCAAAAATGTCCGGTGCTTCCAAATTATATATCGAGGATATCGTCGATGAGTTCTGCGATGATTTCATCATGCCGTGTGTAGAGGCTGGTGCTGTATACGAGCATTCCTATCTTCTCGGAACTTCCATGGCTCGTCCGGTCATTGCCAAGAAGCTGGTTGAGATCGCACGTAAAGAGGGTGCCGTTGCTATCTGCCATGGTGCTACCGGTAAAGGAAATGACCAGATCCGTTTCGAGCTTGGCATCAAGGCTCTCGCTCCGGACATCAAGATCATTGCTCCATGGCGTATGACAGATCTGTGGACCATGCAGTCCCGTGAAGATGAGATCGAGTTCTGTAAGGCTCATGGCATCACTCTTCCATTTGATGCAAACCACAGCTACAGCCGTGACAGAAACCTCTGGCACATCAGCCATGAGGGACTTGAGCTTGAGGATCCATCCCAGGCTCCGAACTATGATGACATGCTTGTATTAAGTGTAACACCTGAGAAGGCTCCGGATAAAGAAACTGAGATCACCATGACATTCGAGCAGGGTGTTCCGAAAACACTCAACGGAAAAGCAATGAAGGTTTCCGAGATCATCACAGAGCTGAACAAGCTTGGCGGTGAGAACGGCATCGGTATCGTTGACATTGTTGAGAACCGTGTTGTTGGTATGAAATCCCGTGGCGTTTATGAAACTCCTGGCGGAACGATCCTGATGGCAGCACATGACCAGCTTGAGGAGCTGATCCTTGACCGTGAGACAATGGAAGCCAAGAAAAAGCTTGGCAGCCAGTTTGCACAGGTTGTTTACGAAGGAAAATGGTACACACCTCTCCGTGAGGCTATCCAGGCATTTGTTGAGTCCACTCAGAAATATGTTACCGGTGAGGTTAAATTCAAGCTTTACAAAGGAAACATCATCAAGAATGGTACAACCTCTCCGTACAGCCTTTACAATGAGTCTCTTGCTTCCTTCACAACCGGTGATATGTATGATCATCATGATGCAGACGGATTCATCACTCTGTTCGGTCTGCCGCTGAAGGTTCGTGCCATGAAGCTTGCAGAAGTTAAGAATAACCAGAATCAGAACTAATTTTGTTGAACATTGTTCCGACAGATCATAAAAATGCCCCGGGAAGCTATATAAGTTCCCCGGGGTCTTTTGTTATATACTGCTTTGATCACATAATACCTAATAAACGAAAGGATTTTTTATCATGAACTCACAGAAAATGCCTCTGAAAAATTCTCTCTGCCTGCTTCTGGCCGCAACGATCTGGGGAATCGCCTTTGTTGCCCAGAGTGTGGGCATGGAATATGTCGGCCCCTTCACCTTCAACGGCGTCCGTTCCCTGATCGGCGCCGCTGTCCTGGTTCCGGTGCTCTTTATCCTGAACCGTTCCGGAAATAAATCCTCTGCTGCCACAGACTCCGCAATACCGGAATCCTCATCAACACCTTCAGAAAAAGCTGTATCCCCCACGCCATATAACAGCCGTGACCTGTGGCTGGGCGGCATTGCCTGCGGATTTGCTCTTTTTGCTGCCAGCAACTTCCAGCAGTTTGGCATCCAGTACACAACAGTAGGAAAAGCCGGCTTCATCACCGCCTGTTACATTGTCATCGTCCCGATCATTGGAATTTTCCTGAAAAAGAAATGCAGTCCCTTTATATGGGCAGCCGTTGTCATGGCACTGGTCGGACTTTATCTTCTCTGCATCACAGACGGATTTTCCATTGGCCTCGGAGATATTCTGGTGCTGGTATGTGCTTTTCTCTTTTCCCTGCACATTCTGGTGATTGACTATTTTTCCCCGAAGGCAGACGGTGTAAAGCTTTCCTGTATCCAGTTTCTTGTCTGCGGGATCCTGTCCATGATCCCGGCACTTATTCTGGAACATCCGCAGATTTCTTCCATTCTCACTGCCTGGCTGCCGATCCTGTATGCCGGTGTGATGTCCTGCGGTGTTGCCTACACCCTGCAGGTCGTAGGCCAGAAAAATGTGAATCCCACCGTTGCTTCTCTGATCCTTTCTCTTGAATCCTGCATCTCCGTGCTTGCAGGCTGGGTGCTCCTGGATCAAAAGCTTTCCATAAAAGAGCTTCTTGGATGTGTCATCATGTTTGCAGCCATCATCCTGGCCCAGCTGCCGGAAAAAAAATAAGTAAAAAACAGGCAGCCGGTTTGGTATTTTACCTTCCGGCTGCCTGTCTGCATGTTTCTTATTCTGCTGTTTCTTCCTTCTTAACGAAGTTATTATAATGTGCCTTGATCTTCTCAAAGCTCTCCTGGCTGATGTCATGCTCCATCTTGCAGGCATCCTCCATTGCAATCTCTGCCGAAACCCCAAGTCCTTCCAGCATCCTGGCAAGAACAATGTGACGCTCATAAATCTGATTGGCGATCTCCGCCCCCTTCTCCAGAAGTGTCACGGTACCGTAACGGTCCATGGCAATATAACCATCCTCACGAAGAAGCTTCATTGCGTGACTGACGCTTGGCTTGGAAACACCAAGTCTGGTCGCAATATCAATGGAACGAACTCCTCCTCCTTTTTTGGATAAAACCAGAATTGATTCAAGATAATCCTCCGCTGACTGTCTGATCTCCATATAAAATCCTCCCTGCAAAAATTTAACTCTATATAGACCCTCTAAAGGGACCTGAATCCCATTCTTTCCCTGTTCTACAGGCGAATATTAACTTTTAATATACCGCTTAAAGGATGTTGTGTCAAGCATTTCGCACATGTTTATCTTGACATTAAAAATAATTTCCCCGATAATAGTAGCTGAACAATATATCTGTTCTATAGCAGCCCGGAATCCTTTCCAGTAGTGCTGTCTTTTGAACAGTAAAGAAAGGAGATTTTTTATGCTCAAAACCCTTCTGGCCCAGGTCAGGGAGTTTAAAAAGGCATCGTTTCTCACGCCTTTTTTCATGATCCTGGAAGTTCTCTTTGAAACTCTGATCCCCCTGGCCATGGCTTCCATCATTGATAAGGGTGTGGAAGCCGGAAATATCGGCCATATCTATCGGATGGGTGCAGTCATGGTAGCTCTTGCCCTGTGCGGACTCTGGTCCGGCGTCATGGGAGGAAAATACGGAGCACTGGCCTCCACAGGCTTTGCCAGAAACCTCCGAAAAGCCATGTACACCAACATCCAGACCTTTTCTTTTTCCAACATCGACAAATACAGCACTGCCGGCCTGATCACCCGTCTTACCACAGATGTGACCAACCTGCAGAACGCTTATCAGATGATCCTTCGTATGTGTACCCGTGCACCGGCCAGTCTGATCTGTGCCATGGTCATGGCATTTCTTATCAATGCAAAGCTTGCAAGCATCTACCTTGTCGCTGTTATCTTCCTGGGAGGCTGTCTGATCTTTATCATGAGAAAAGCAACGGTATATTTTCAGGCCGTATTCCGTAAATATGACGACCTGAACGCAAGTGTCCAGGAAAACATCGGCGCTGTACGCGTGGTCAAGGCCTATGTCCGCGAAGACTACGAGATCAGCAAATTCCAGAAAGCCTGCAACAAAGTATACGAAATGTTCTTAAGTGCTGAGAAGATCGTTGTCATGAACATGCCCCTGATGCAGTTTACCGTTTATGCCTGTATCCTGGGGATCAGCTGGCTCGGCGCCAAAATGATCGTAGGCAGCTCCCTTACTACCGGTGAGCTTATGAGCCTTCTCACCTACTGCATGAACATTCTCATGAGCCTTATGATGCTTTCCATGGTTTTTGTTATGGTAACAATGAGTATTGCCAGCGCAGAGCGTGTTACGGAAGTCATCAATGATACTGCTGACATCACAGATCCGGAGGATCCGGTAACAGATGTCCCGGACGGAAGTATCGTCTTCGATCATGTGAATTTCAGCTATAAGAAAGACAGTCAGGAACCCGTTCTGAAAGATATCAATCTCTCGATCCGTTCCGGCGAGACCATAGGGATCATCGGCGGTACCGGAAGTGCAAAATCCAGCCTTGTCAACCTGATCAGCCGTCTTTATGACGTAACGGATGGTTCTGTTTCCGTAGGAGGCATCGATGTCCGTAAATACCATCTGGAATCTCTCAGAAATCAGGTTTCCGTTGTTCTTCAGAAGAATGTACTCTTCTCAGGAACCATTCTGGAAAATCTCCGCTGGGGTGACAAAAATGCCACAGAGGAGGAATGCCGCCGCGCATGCCAGCTTGCCTGTGCCGATGATTTCATCGAAAAAATGCCGGACAAATACAATACCTTCATTGAACAGGGCGGCTCCAATGTTTCCGGAGGCCAGAAGCAGCGTCTCTGTATTGCCCGCGCTCTTCTGAAGAAGCCGAAGATACTGATCCTGGATGACTCCACCAGTGCGGTAGATACTGCCACAGATGCAAGGATCCGCCGTGCCTTTGCCGAGGAGATCCCGGATACCACCAAGCTGATCATCGCACAGCGTGTTTCCAGCATCCAGAACGCGGACCGGATCATCGTTATGGATAACGGTGAGATCAACGGTTTTGGTACCCACGAGGAGCTTCTTAAGACCAACGCCATTTATCAGGAAGTATTTCATTCACAGACCGGCGGCGCCGGTGATTTTGACGAGGGAGGTGAGCCGGCTTGAAAAAACAGAACATGAAAGGCCCGGGCGGTCCTGGCCCAAGGGGTATGGGAACACCGGAGCAGCAGGGAAAGCTTCTGGGACGCCTTGCCCGTTATATCTTTAAAAACTACAGTATCCATATCGTGATCGTGGTGATCTGCATTTTTGTCAGTGTTCTTGCCAATGTACAGGGAACCATGTTCATGAAAACCCTGATCGACCAGTATATCACACCGCTTCTCTCAGCAGATACACCGGATTTCGGGCCTCTGGCTGCAGCCATCGCACGTGTGGCATGCTTTTACGCCATTGGTGTTATTGCCACCTATACTTATAACCGTATCATGATCAATGTTTCCCAGGGAACCTTACGTAACCTCCGAAACGATATGTTTGCAACGATGGAAACGCTTCCCATCAAATATTTTGACACTCACGCACACGGCGATATCATGTCCATCTACACCAACGACATTGATACCCTGCGCCAGATGATCAGCCAGAGCTTTCCGCAGCTGCTTTCCAGTGTGATCACCATCGTCAGTGTTCTTGTAAGTATGCTGATCCTGAATGTTCCGCTTACTGTAGTTACCCTGCTTATGGTTGCCATTATGATGACTGCCAGCCGGAAGCTTGCAGGCTTAAGCGGAAAATATTTCCTGGAGCAGCAGACCAACCTTGGTATTGTCAATGGTTATATCGAAGAGATGATGGAGGGTCAGAAGGTTGTCAAGGTCTTCTGCCATGAGGACGAAAGCATCCGGAAATTCGATGAACTGAACGACCAGCTTTTCACCAGCGCAGACAATGCAAACCGTTTTGCCAACATCCTGATGCCTGTGGTCGCACAGCTTGGAAATGTCAGCTATGTGATCTGCGCCATGGTGGGCGGTATCCTTGCTATCAACGGCATCGGCAGCTTCACACTTGGCGGGCTTGCCAGCTTCCTGACCTTCAATAAGAGCTTCAACATGCCTATCAACCAGGTCAGCCAGCAGTTCAACAGTATTGTTATGGCTCTTGCAGGTGCAAAACGTATCTTTGATCTTCTGGATGAAAAACCGGAAGTGGATGAAGGCTACGTTACTCTCGTCAATGCAAAAGAGGAAAACGGTGTTCTTACCGAATCCGACAAACGTACCGGCCGCTGGGCATGGAAGCATTTCCACAAAGCTGAGGGTACCACTGATTATATCGAGCTGAAGGGTGATATGGTCCTGGAGGATGTAGACTTTGGTTATAATTCCAACAAGATCGTTCTCCATGACATCAACATGTATGCACAGCCAGGCCAGAAGATCGCTTTTGTAGGCTCTACCGGCGCCGGAAAAACCACCATCACCAATCTTCTGAACCGTTTTTACGACATTCAGAAGGGTAAGATCCGTTATGACGGCATCAACATCACCAAGATCAAAAAAGATGATCTCAGACGCTCCATGGGCATCGTTCTTCAGGATACCAACCTGTTCACAGCAACCGTTATGGAAAATATCCGCTACGGAAAGCTGGATGCCACAGATGAGGAGGTTATCGCAGCAGCAAAGCTTGCCAACGCCGACGGTTTCATCCGCAGGCTTCCGCAGGGTTATAATACCCTTCTCCGCGGAAACGGTGCAAACTTAAGTCAGGGCCAGCGACAGCTTCTCTCCATTGCCCGTGCAGCCGTCGCAGACCCACCCGTCCTAATCCTGGACGAGGCCACCAGCTCCATTGATACCCGTACCGAAAAGCTTGTACAGGATGGTATGGATAAGCTGATGGAAGGCAGGACGACCTTTGTGATCGCCCACAGACTTTCCACAGTACGCAACAGTGACTGCATCATGGTCCTGGAGCAAGGACACATCATCGAGCGTGGTTCCCACGAGGAGCTGCTTGCACAGAAGGGCCGGTATTATCAGCTGTATAACGGCTGATCCAGGCTCACAGTTATTTTCGATCTAAAATATTCAATACCAAAAACATGCAGGGTGTATCTTTTCTGATAGTCCTGCATGTTTTTTTATGCTATAATCTTTGATTGAAATCTATTTTTGCGGAAAGGAGTCTCCGTATTTTTATATATGAAACAAACTGAAGAATATTACTACGGCAAAATGTCGAAAGATAAACAAAACGTGTACCGTGCAATGCTTCACGGGCTTATGGAGCTTTCCGACGAGTTCCTGATCCCGCAGGTACCAACCACCGATGGAAACTGGCTCTATGATGTATTTTTCCAGCTTCGTCTGGATCACCCGGAGATTTTCTGGGCTGTGGGGTTTAAATACCGTTATTACAAGGACTCGCCAAATCTGATACTGATTCCTGAATATATCTTCGACAAAAATAAAATCCGGGAGCAACAGAAAGCCCTGGGAGCCCGCGTAGACAAGCTTGTGCGCACCGCCATGAAGTTTTCCGAGTGGGATAAGGAAAAATATGTCCATGACTTCATCTGCGAAAATATCCGCTACGACAAGCTGAAAAAGCCATATTCCCACGAGATCATCGGGCCTCTGGGCCATGGTGTCGGTGTCTGCGAGGGAATTGCCAAATCTGTAAAGGTCCTCTGTGATACTCTCGGTGTGTGGTGTATTATCGCCATCTGTGGGAACAATCCGGAAAAAGGGATCAAATACCGTCATACCTGGAACATTGTCCGGATCAACGGACAGTACTATCATCTGGATGCCACCTTCGATAATACTTTGGGCAAAAACGAAGACGGCTCAACCAGTATCCGTTACGATTATTTTAATCTGGATGACAAAAACATCTTCCGTGACCATGAACCACTGATCGCTCCGGCACCTCGCTGCCCGGATGGAAACCACTTTTATTACCGCGAGAAAAAGCTGTCCTTCACCAAATTGGAAGACGTATACAAACGTGCCCTCCAGGCCGCAAAAAAAGACCGCGAATTCACCTTTCACTGGCGAGGCGGATATCTCACCCGCGAAGTCCTCGCAGACCTTGTAGATCAGATCCAGGCCGCAGGAAAGACACGGGACAAAAAAGCCATCATCACACTCAACTGGCCTCAGGCTGTACTGCGATTTCATTTTACGGAACAGCAGGCGGAAGGGAAGGTGTTTATTGAGGAAGTGAATGAAGGGGAGAAACTGTAACGTCATTTAAGAAATTCGATAGAGTCAAAATGCCACATATCATTATGCATATGTGGCATTTTTCTGTGAATATAATTCTAAAAATTAAAAGACTTTCCATAAATCAGATTTATAGAAAGCCTCTTGATCACTGCGGATAACAGGACTTGAACCTGCACGGTTGCCCACTGGTACCTAAAACCAGCGCGTCTGCCAATTCCGCCATATCCGCATATTCAATTATATTATCATCCTGTCTGATGATAAAAAAATAACGGAAAGCAAATGCTTTCCGCTAATGAGGCATCGGGGATTCGAACCCCGGACAACTTGATTAAAAGTCAAGTGCTCTACCGACTGAGCTAATACCCCATAAAAAGGACTGGGCTAGCTGGATTCGAACCAGCGAATGCAGCAGTCAAAGTGCTGTGCCTTACCGCTTGGCGATAGCCCAATGGGCGAAGGGTGGATACAGGGATTCGAACCCTGGGCCTCCAGAGCCACAATCTGGCGCGCTAACCAACTGCGCTATACCCACCACAACGTGCCTGAAGGGATTCGAACCCCCGACCCACGGCTTAGAAGGCCGTTGCTCTATCCAGCTGAGCTACAGACACATGCTCTCTTCTCAGAGAAGCGGGTGATGGGAATCGAACCCACGTATCCAGCTTGGAAGGCTGGTGTTCTACCATTGAACTACACCCGCATGCTTGCGGTAATAAGTTTACAGCAGTCGGGGTGACAGGATTCGAACCTGCGGCCTCCTGGTCCCAAACCAGGCGCTCTAGCCAAACTGAGCCACACCCCGATGTACCATTTACTTATGGTTTTTATTAAGTTGTTGTCGTCTTCGTTTGTGTTTCGTTTCCTGCCTGACGACAAGTGATATTATATTATAGCAATCTACAAATGTCAACACCTTTTTTGAATTTTTTTAAAAAAACTTTTTTTCACGTTTTTTCCGCCTATTTAAAGGTTTTCTTGTCATTTGCGACTGGCTTATGGTATCATGAAACCATAATTAAAGTCAAGAAAAAAAAGCAAATAATAAGGAGATGTTTTTACATGGATATAAAATTATTTCAGCAGAAGCTTAATGACATCTGTGCCATCGCTGAGGAAAACAATAAGCAGCTCTCACAGCAGCAGATCCGTAACCATTTCGATGAATCGGATCTAAGCACTTCACAGCTTGTAAAGATCCTGCAGTATCTCAAATTAAAAGGGATCACCATCGAAGGCGCCGATGAAGGCACCGGTGCTGCTAGAGCAGATGCTGTTTCATCCGAATCCAGCGACAAGGAAGAGCTTCCGGGTACCCGTGCTGCTCTTACTGCCGAAGAACAGGCTTATCTCAGTGACTATATGGAAAGCTTTTCCCCGGAAGGACTTGATCCGGATGATCTCGCGTCCCTCTTTCAAGCCTTTGCAAAGGGCGACACTGCTGCCGAAGGTGCACTGACACAGTTCTACATGGCTCAGGCAGCCCAGATGGCCGCTGAACTGAACTGTGAGGAAATCCACCTGGCCGATCTCATTCAGGAGGCAAATCTGGCCCTTCTGGCGTCTCTCAAAGAGACTGCCCCACAGGAGAAAAACGATACCTGGATGCGTGGTCGTATCCGCAGTGGGATCCTCCATGCCATTGAGGAACAGACACAGCAGAAATTCCGTGACGACTATCTGGTATCCAAGGTAGAAAACCTGGAGGCTGCGGTTAAAGAACTCACAGACGATGATGACGCCACCAAATTCACCATTGATGAGCTTGCCGTGATCCTGGATATGAATGTGGATGAGATCCGGGATGTACTTCGCCTTACCGGAGATGATAAATAAAGCTTTCTTCATATTCTTCACAAAAACGGGTCTGACATAGCTTGTCAGACCCGTAATCTTAATATTCTTTATGCTTTTTCTTCCCGTTTCAGCTCCGCCGGTTCTGCCAGATGGATCTTTCCTTCCCGAAATATGTGGATAAATACCTCCGCCATATCCGGATCGAACTGTTTTCCTTCCTCTTCTCTTATGATCCGAAGAGCTTTTTCCACTGGCATCAGTTCTTTATAACAACGTTTGGATGTCATGGCATCAAAGGAATCTGCGATGCAGAGGATCCTTGCAGATGCCGGGATATCTTCTCCCGCGATCCTCCTTGGATAGCCGTTTCCGTCATAACGTTCGTGATGACCAATAACCGCAGGGATAACATAATCCAGCGACGGAAGGTGACGGATGATCCCGATGGACGCTTCCACATGACCTTTCATGATCTCATACTCTTCATCCGTAAGCTTGCCTTCTTTATTCAGGATATGCTCCGGGATCCCGATCTTTCCAACATCATGAAGAAGCGCCGCCTGACGGATGATCTCCACCATTTCCGTTGTATAGTTCAGCGCCTTCGCAAGACTTGTTGCGTAATAAGCCACATTGTTGGAATGTCCGAAGGTATAATGATCTTTGGTATCAATGGCTGCAGTCAGCGCATAGATCGTGGATTCATAGGACTGATAAATATGTTCATGATCGGATTTCTTACCCGCATTTTCTTCATCCAGGCTTTCCTTCAGCATGGTGTCAAAAATCTCGATGCCGTTTTTACCGCTGCGCTTTACATGATATACTGCCAGGTCCGCATTATCCAAGAGCTCCTTTGCTGAGCGTGCCGCATAAGGCGCCGCACTGATCCCCACGCTTACCGTAAGGATCTTCAGCTTGTAGTCTGCAGAATCGTTGCGCATATGCAGGATCTGCTTCTGTATGGATTCTGCCAGATTTCTGGCGGAAAAAACATCGTAATTTGGCATCAGGACCGCAAATTCCTTGGCACTGTGACGTGCCACATATCCCTGTTCTCCCACACTTGCCTGGATGATATCTGCCACCTTTCGAAGTGCAACATCTCCCTGCTGATTTCCGTACAGCTGATTGTACAGCTTGAAATCATCAATATTGAACAGGATCAGTGCAAGCGAACCCTCTTTATTTTTTTCGTATTCCTCATCCAGGATCTCATAAAAATATTTCCGGTTCAGAAGGCCCGTCAGTTCATCGGTCCTTGCCTCAGTCCATGCCGCCTCATAAAGTCTGGCATTTTTGATGGCAATGGAAGCTACTGAGCTGACCGAAGACAGCATGGCAAGGTCATTATGGTTCAGATTCCTGTGTCCGTCACCGGAAATCGCAATGATCCCGGCCAGATCATCATTTTGTCGAAGACCTGCACAGTATTCGATACCCAGCTCTGAAAACATATGTTTCTCCGACTCCCACATGGATTTGTAGGCTGTGGAAGAACGAAAATCCCGGATCACCACACAGTCCTCATTTCTGGTAAGCCAGGTGACCACCGGATTATCCGCTTTCAGCGAAAAGGTCAGATCGTTCAACGGACGGTTGCTGTAAACAGCCTGATATTCCCCTGATTTTTTGTCTCTCAGACAAATATAGATCCGTCCTGCATTGGTAGTTTCCTTCAGCACATTTACCGTATTGCGCAGGATCTCTCCTACCCGGAGTGTCCTGGATACTGACTGGCTGAAATCTTTCAGCTCCTGAGACTGCTGGATCTCTTTTTTGATAAAAACATTGTTCATCAGACATTTCCACAGCACTGTGACCAGCCATGCAGATATGAGAAAAACGAAAGAAAAGATCAGCACATGATACTCACTGGCTGCAGGGAGCAACATTCGGATATAACTCATCAGGTACGGTGAAAGATTGATAAACAGTACTACCGTCAGGACCACGCCCACACCAAAGCAAACCCCATCTGACGCAAGACGGCGCATCTGGAACAGCCGTCTTCTGGTCAGTGCATAAAGCATCAGGACAGCATTGATCAGACCACTGACAATATCGATGGGGAATCCGGAAAATGCCGGCACTGCCAGCGCAAGGTTTCCCACAAAAATGATCAGTATCCCCACAAGGATCGGTTCGATCTGTTTGCGGTATCCGGGATGTCTCCGGCATCCGCGGTACATGGTAATAAAGATCTGGATAATGGTGATCCCTGCTACCACAAAGAACAGAAGGAACCAGGGTGTGATCTTATAAACAAAATGCGCACCACCGTTTTTACGGATCAGATCTGGCCAGCGCAGGATGATCCCGCCCGGGATGTTGATCACAAAAAGCAGCAGCATCAAAAGCAATGGGATCTTGCTTTTTCTGCCCATACGCACTCCCATGAATTCACTGATGAACACATAGTAAAAATATGGCAGAAACAGGATTCCTGCCAGAGACACATAATACCACAGGATATAAGAGGGTCCTGCTTCCATACGCATCAGAAAAGAGCCCAGCGTCCAGCAGAGCATTCCTCCCAGCACACACATGAAACTGTTGATGATCCGGCTGCGCTTACCAGCCAGAAGAGTCAGTATCATAAATGTATAGAAAAAAACTGAAATGATTGAAAATGATATATAGCTTTCCATAGTTACTTCCTCATATTCCCGAATCCGATCTCATCCTGCAGTCTCAAAAGTTCCGCCACCTCATAATAAGGAGTGCTCATATGCCGTGGTTTCCGTCCTTTTCTGGACTCATACAGATGAAAGGTACCACAGCGCAGGATGGTCACCACAAGGGGATCCATTCCCAGGATTTTCTTCAGATCCCGGTAATCCTGATCGATATATTTGAAATACGTGGTCAGAAGTTCTTTCAGAATATCCGTGCTCATAGCCTGATACATCAGCGCTTCTTTTTTTACTTCTATATAAAGATGCAGATATGGGCGTTTTTTCTCATTATATTCTTTCACTGCGATCCAATCCGTAACCGGCTGCCCGGACAGCTGGATCACACTTTTGATACCATTTTCCGAAATCCTGGTAAAGCCTGCGATATTAATGATCCACGGAACACGGTCTATGTACTCAAATCTTGGGATCTGTGTCCGGTCCTCCTGGTTGGTAAGACCCACGCACCGATACATATCTCCCACACGGTACCTGGCAAAGGCTCCGCCCTTCAGCACAGTGATCACAAGCTCATATTTCTCCCCGGGAACAACCTCATCCATAAGATAGGTCGGAGGAGTGAACGTGGGATCCTCATAATTATGGAGCATATCCTTTTCGGTGATAAATTCATAAAAGCAGGTATCCGGGAAAAAGTACATTCCGTTCCTGGTCCAGGTCTCGGTTCCTATAATGGAAGGTTCCGTTCCTGCAAAAAGCTCCATGGGCCGAACTCCCCACATTTCCTCCAGATCATCCTTATAGCACTGGTTGTCGGTTCCTGCCACCATAAATCCCTTCAGGTGAAAAAGGTCTTTCGGAAGAAGCTCCCGTTTCTCCTTCTTACAGATCTTTTTGGCATTCAGGATCCTTTTCAGCATCTTTGGTTTATACTGCAGAAGTTCCGAAAAGGAGATTTTGCTTTTTCCTGATGATACGCTTCCGGTGAGGCTCTGGCTTACTGCATAGGCCACACTTCCAAGTCCGAAGAAAAATTCCACGTCCTGTTTCATGGCCATCTTGAAGCCCTCTTTATTCCGCTCACCAAAGCTCATATTTACCGCATCTTCCACTTCCGGAAGAAAACGGATGTCGATGTCCTCTTTCAGCGCCAGTGGAAAAAGGCCGGTAGCAAAAGGCAGCGGTGCCAGTCCGTAAAGGATCTTGTCTGTTTCCTCCACATCAAATTTGCCCTTTTCACGGCTTGTAGCCAATATGAGGCAGGCAACTACATTGTTCCTGTAGGTATCCAGCATACTTCTTGTGTATGGTGCTACCTTTATCGGATGGCGTCCGCCTTCCCAGGTCGTCTGTATCCAGATGATCGGATTCCCCGGAAGAGTTTCACTTCTCTTCTGGAGGAGCATATCCGCATAATCCTCATAAGTGGTAAGAGGTACCAGCCGACGGAACTCGTCGATCCCGGATGGTCTCCTGCCCTTCAGAATGCTTTTGCCCAGTTCACAGTCTGACCAGAGCTGGATCTGCTCTTCCATCAGGCGATTCTGGATCTTCATGTAATCCTGCATTGTCAGATCAAGAAATCCGCAATATTCTTTCCAGATAGCATCATACTGCTGTTTTCGAAGCTTTTCGCCAAGACTCACCGCCTTTTCCCCCCTTTTCGCCATGTTTTTATGCAGGCAGCTGTACTGTTTCGGTCTGGGATCAGAAAGGGAGTTGTCTGCTGATACGCTCCGTAATTACTGAATGTTTCCGGAAACACGATCCTGTCCTGGTAAAAAATGTACAATATATTCCACACGATAAGGACCCCAAAAGCCCCCATTGCCTTCCCGGATCCCAGAAATCCGGCCAGGCAAAAATAAAATCCGGCGAACCACAGAACGCCAGGATGTCGGCAGAGTGCATAAACACCCCCTGTATAGGCCAGCCTTTCATGATTTTCTTTGACATATGTCTCATCAAAGGGCAGCGCAAAAAACAATGTATAGATCAACAGTCCCAGAAACAGGATCGCTGCTGTCAGAAAAACAGCAGAAATAAAAAAAGAACTTCCCCGCCGCGGCCAGCAGCTCCGGATCACCAGACCTGTTGACACTGCGATCAGGAAACATCCTATGCTAAAAAACGGATGAAGAAAGCTTTTTTTCAATCGGATACTGTTATGATCATACAGGAAGCAGCATAAAAAGCCGATACTCCCTATAATAACCGCAGTCATGCGTATTTTCCCCCTTCATTTATGTAAAGCGGACCTTCTCATTCCGCTCTGCTGCATTCTCAGGAACGAGACCCATTCATGGTCAGTACCCTAAAGAATGCTCTATATTACTAGAAAACAACTACTTGTTCATTATATAGCACATAGCTGACTTTCGCAATCGTTTTTGACTAATATATGCTGAATATTGGCACAAATTTTATCAATTATGACAGTTTATTTGTTTTTTCTGCCGGAATCAGAGGTAACGAATCTCTACGTGCATTTCGCCCTTTCCATCTGTCTCCATTACTGCATAGCTTGGACGGCGTCCCCGTTGTCTGGGATAAGCCAGACTTCCGGGATTTACCAGAAGCACACCTGCTTCCTTTTCAACAACCGGTACGTGGATATGTCCGAAAAAAGCTGCATTGCATCCCCTTGAGCGGGCAGCTTCTGCCAGCTGATCAAAGGCCATGGATACACCGTAGTAATGACCGTGAGTTACCAGGATCTTATTTCCCTCGACCTCGATCACATCTTCTCTCGGAAGATCCGAGAAAAAATCATTATTTCCGGACACAATACTGCAGGGACATTCTGCAAGGGCTTCGATATAAAATTCTCTGCCTTCCACATCTCCACAATGTACCAGCATGTCAAAAGGAGCCTCCCGATTTATCGCGATCTCCAGGTTTTCATCTCTTCCGTGAGTATCGCTTACGATCAGCACCTTCATACAAGCTCTTCCTTTATAAGGCAAAGAGCTTTTCCACGATGGCTGATCCTGTTCTTTTCTTCCATGGAAAGCTCTGCGGAAGTACAGCCATATTCCGGAAGATAAAAGATCGGGTCATAGCCAAAGCCATTCTCCCCTTTTTCCTCGTAGCCGATGCGGCCTTCCATGGCAGCACGGACTGTCTTTCTTCTGCCATCCGGGAAAACTGCCGCAATAGCACATACAAAACGTGCAGTACGTTTCTCATCGGGTACACCTTCCAGACGCTGGATCAGGTTTGCGTTTTTAATATGATAAGAAGTATCCTCACCCATATAGCGTGCGGAATAGATTCCCGGCTCTTTGTTCAGATAGTCGATCTCCAGACCGGAATCATCTGCCAGAACGATCTCGCCGGTCATTTTACTGATTGCTTCTGCCTTGATCATGGCATTTTCTTCAAAGCTTTTTCCATTTTCATCAATATCCGCATGGATCCCGGCATCCTTCAGGGAAAGGATCTCCAGAGAAGGATCCGCAAGTATCCTTCGGATCTCCTTCATTTTATCCTCATTTCCGGTAGCAAAAATGATCTTTTTCATTCTTTAATACTTCCTTTCTTCGGCGGACGTGGTCCAAGAAACTGGTAATAGTAGGTTTTCATCATTCCGTTATAGATCTTACGGTTTTTATCTGCCTTTCGGCCGATATCATTCTCTGCCTTGTCATAGGCAGTGATCAGATACATGGACCAGCGATCCAGCCCCTTATAGCTTTCACCGATCTCACGGTACAGTGCAGGGAGATTGGATTTTTCTTCGATCCGCTCACCATATGGCGGATTTGTCACGATAAAACCAAAGGGTTTGGAATGGCGGAGTTCACTGACCGGGCGCTGCTGGAAATGGATCAGTCTGTCCACTCCTGCCATTTTTGCGTTGGCGCGTGCTGCCTTGATGGCAGCTGCATCGATATCAAAGCCCTGGATATCGGTTTCAATATCAAGATTTACACGTTCTCTGGCTTCTTCTCTTGCATCCTCCCAGCATTCCTTCGGGATCAGATGCTCCCAGCTCTCGGCCAGAAAATGACGGTTCAGTCCCGGCGCCATATCCGCTGCCATCATTGCCGCCTCAATGGGAAAGGTTCCGCTTCCGCAGAACGGATCGACAAGAATACGGTCCTTTTTCCAGGGAGTGAGCATCAAAAGAGCGCTGGCAAGAGTCTCGGTGATAGGTGCCTTGACAGTCATCTGGCGATACCCTCTCTTATGGAGGGATACTCCTGAAGTGTCGATTCCGATCAGAGCTACGTCTTTCATAAAGGCCACACGGATAGGAAATTCCGGACCATCTTCCGGAAACCAGGAAATCCCGTAGATGCCTTTGAGACGCTCTACAATGGCTTTTTTCATAATGGACTGGATATCAGATGGACTGAAAAGCTTACTTTTGATGGAGTTTGCCTTGGCTACCCAGAATTTACCGTTTTTCGGTATGTAATTCTCCCATGGGAGGGCCTTGGTCTTTTCAAAAAGCTCATCAAAAGTCTCGGCCTTTACTTCGCCTACTTTCAGAAGCACACGTTCTGTGGTACGAAGGAACAGATTGGCGTCTGCCACACCCTGGGCATCAGCCTCAAAGGTTACTCTTCCGTCTTCCACCCTGGTCACTTCATAGCCAAGATCCAGTATTTCACGCTTCAGCACCGCCTCTGTTCCAAAATGACAGGGCGCCGTTAATTCCCACAGATTCATAAAGTGATCTCCCGTACTGTATTTCCTTCAAAATCTTTAATGGTAAAAATTCCGTTCTCAAGGATTGCATAGGTCGGCGGGTTACCTTCCTTTGGAATGGATACGGAACCTGGGTTCAGAAGGATATAATTCCCCATATTTTCTGCCTTCAGCACATGTGTATGACCGTGGATCAGAATGTCTCCGTCCATCATCGGCGGAAGATTATCCTTATTATAGATATGACCATGTGTGGCGTACATCGTTTTTCCTTCGATGGCAAGGATACAGTAATCTGCCATAACCGGGAAGTCCAGGACCATCTGATCCACCTCTGCCTCACAGTTTCCGCGTACTGCATAGATCTGATTTTTTCTCTCATTTAAAAGGCGGATGACTTCCTTTGGTGCGTATTCCTTCGGAAGGTCATTTCTTGGTCCGTGATAAAGCAGATCTCCCAGAAGCACCAGTCTCTCCGCCTTCTCCGCGTCATATGCTTCCAGCATTTTCCGGCAGTAATATGCCGAACCATGTACATCGGATGCAAACATATATTTCATAATCTTTTCTCCTTGTAATTTGTGTTGGTTTTTATCTCTGTTCTTTACATTATCATGATTTACTTTAAAATACAAGATTTGTTGTTTTATCCGCGCACAAGATTTCTCCCTCTGTAGGCGGCAAATCCACCGATCACGGATCTGGTACGGCAGCCCTGTCTTGCCAAGCTTCGGGCAGCCTGCATGCTGGCACCACCGCGATCGCAGTAAAGTATCAGCAGTTTATCTTTGGGAAAACGGTATTTCTGATCCTGTTTTTTTTCAAGATATTCCTCCAGCTCTCTGTATGGAATATTTGCCGCGTTCCGGACATGTCCCCTTCTGTATGCGGCAGGATCCCGGAGATCTATGATAACAGCGTCACTGCGCTCCACATAATAATCCAGCATTTTTGCAGAGATAGTTTCAATCTGAAACATGGAAAAAATCTCCTCTTTTTGGTATATTATATGGAAGCTTCCGGGTGAATGTTCCCTTATATGTATTTAAGCGGGAAAAGCCATCTCTGACTTTTCCCGCTTTTCTTATCCTTTAATATCTGTCAGAGCCTCTGTCCTTCTCAGAATCATATTCATCGGAAATTTTGTTTCCGTAGCTGCTTTTGGAACTGTTTCTGGAAGAATTTCCCGCACTGTTCTTAGAGCTGTTTTTTCCGCAGTTTCTGGAAGCACTTTCCCCGTGATTTTTTCCTGCATAATTAGACTCATTTCTGTCTGTTTCGTAATTTTTCGCCATTTGAATTACCTCCTGATGAAGTTGATTTTACGGCTTTCCGAAGCTTTCTGCCGCTTTTTATTACAGGAAATAGTATCCCAAAAAGTTTGGAGATTATTCGCCAAAATCATATTGCTTTTTTTTCCAGTTTATATTATAATCATTCTTGTAAAAAGAATTTACCCTTCAAAAATTTTTTTTACATAACCCCTTATTTAATTATTTATACTCCCCTCGAAACACCCGGTAGCTCCCCTACCGGGTGTTTCTCTATACAAAAAACAAGCCACCGGATGACGATCACAGTCGCTCCGGCAGCTTGTTTTTTTATACGTTGATCGGATTTACATGCACCATACAGTGCTTTACATCTTTGAATTTATTCTCGATCGTATGATGTACATTTTCCGCAATATCATGTGCATCAAAAAGGGAAATACTTCCATCTGCTGCGATCTCGATATCCACATACATCTTGGATCCGAAAAGACGGGTTTTAAGAAGGTCTACTCTTCTGACGCCCGGTACCTTGAGGATCTCTCTCTTCATGGATTCCTCAGTTTTTGCATCACAGGAATGATCTACCATCTTGTCAATGGCATCCCTGAAAATGTCGATCGATGCCTTGGCGATCATAACGCAGATCACGATACTGGCGATCGGATCCAGGATCGGGTATCCCAGTCTTGCTCCTAAAATACCGACAAACGCTCCGATAGAGGAAAGTGCATCTGAACGATGGTGCCATGCATCTGCCATCAGGGCTCCCGAATTGATCTTCTTTGCAGCACCTCTTGTATACCAGAACATCCACTCTTTTACCACAATGGATACCACTGCTGCAATCAGTGCAAGTGTTCCCGGAATGGCAATGGTTCCGCCGGATGTGCTTTTTACAATATCACGGGCACCGGTAATTCCGATCCCGAGACCAGTGACAAGCAACATTCCTGCAAGGACAATGGAAGAAACACACTCCATTCTTTCATGTCCGTACTGGTGCTCTTTGTCTGATTTCTTTGTAGAAAGACGGACACCGATGATTACGATGAAGGTGCTTCCCACATCTGATGCAGAATGAATGGCATCCGAGATCATCGCTCCTGAATGTGCCACAATACCGGCAACCAGTTTAAATACGGATAATAAAAGATTTACCAGGATACTGATCCCGGATACCTTCATTGCTGTCTGCTGTTCCCATGAAGCTGTTTTTTCTGTATCATGTATAATTGTTTTGTTTTCTGTGTGTTCCATAAACAGGACCTCCTTTTAAATATATGATCAGGTTCTTCTTATGGCACAACATTTTCCGTGAAAAAACCGGCGGTTCCCTCACTACTCGCTGCAGTGCGATTTTCCGCCGGTGTTCTTTCTTTTCTGTATAAGGATATCCCAGCTTCTACCTTCTGTTCCATCCATATTTTGCAGTAAAAAAGACATACCTGCGAAACATACACTGTCCCGCAGATATGTCTGAAAGCAAAGTCACATTCTGCTTCACCTCATATTCCGTGAATGCAGGTTCTTTGCAATTACGTTTAAATCCATATCCGCTGCCGCTTCCTGCGGCCCGGCCCCATGCCTTCGGATAAATATTTTCGATTCCGAAAAGCATCGCCTGCTCAGTTTGTACTGTTGATCTCGCATCCTGTTCGAATGTAATGCAGTGCAAAGAGAATTTTTGCAGTCTTACGGGTCTCCCGCTTAACTTCTCAGAAAGGATACACCATATGCCCTTTGTTAGTCAAGCCAAAGTTTTTTATTTTACAGGTAGATATCTTCAACTTTCTGTTTATTCCATGTCTGGAAACATGCTTCGCACTGCACAGTTCTATATCAAATAATAGATCCTCAGTTGTTTGTCCAAAAACCGGGAGCGGATAAATCCGCTCCCGGTTAAGTCTACGATCTGTATTCAGTTGGAATGACTGATTATGCCTGCGGGCCGGCTGCAACGAGTGCTTTACCAGCTGCATTTCCTTCATATTTAGCAAAGTTCTTAACAAATCTTGCAGCAAGATCTTTAGCCTTTGTCTCCCACTCTGCAGCATCTGCATATGTGTCACGTGGGTCAAGGATTGCAGGATCTACACCCGGAAGCTCTGTCGGAACCTCGAAGTTGAAGAATGGGATCTTCTTTGTCGGAGCTTTAAGGATAGATCCGTCAAGGATAGCATCGATGATACCACGAGTATCTTTGATGGAGATACGTTTTCCAGTTCCATTCCATCCTGTGTTAACGAGGTATGCTTTCGCACCGCTCTTCTCCATTCTCTTAACGAGCTCCTCAGCATATTTTGTCGGATGAAGCTCAAGGAATGCCTGTCCGAAGCATGCGGAGAATGTAGGAGTAGGCTCTGTGATTCCACGCTCTGTACCAGCAAGTTTAGCTGTGAATCCGGAAAGGAAGTAGTACTGTGTCTGCTCCGGTGTCAGGATAGATACTGGAGGAAGTACGCCGAATGCATCTGCGGACAGGAAGATAACCTCTTTCGCTGCCGGTGCAGAAGATACAGGGCGAACAATGTTCTCGATGTGGTTGATCGGGTAAGAAACACGTGTGTTCTCTGTTACGCTCTTGTCAGCGAAGTCGATCTTGCCCTCAGCATCAAGTGTTACGTTCTCAAGAAGAGCGTTTCTCTTGATCGCATTGTAGATGTCCGGCTCAGACTCTTTGTCAAGGTTGATAACCTTAGCGTAGCATCCACCCTCGAAGTTGAATACTCCGTTGTCATCCCAGCCATGCTCGTCATCACCGATCAGAAGACGCTTAGGATCTGTGGAAAGTGTTGTCTTACCTGTTCCGGAAAGACCGAAGAAGATTGCTGTGTTCTCTCCGTTAAGGTCTGTGTTTGCAGAGCAGTGCATGGAAGCGATGCCCTTCAGCGGCAGATAGTAGTTCATCATGGAGAACATACCTTTCTTCATCTCTCCGCCGTACCATGTATTAACGATAACCTGCTCACGGCTTGTAATGTTGAACATTACAGCTGTCTCAGAGTTCAGTCCTAATTCTTTGTAGTTCTCAACTTTAGCCTTGGATGCGTTGTAAACAACGAAATCCGGCTCAAAGTTCTCAAGCTCCTCAGCTGTCGGCTGAATGAACATGTTTGTTACGAAGTGTGCCTGCCATGCAACCTCAACGATGAAACGGATAGCCATACGTGTGTCTTTGTTAGCTCCGCAGAATGCATCTACTACGAAAAGTTTCTTGTTGGAAAGCTCCTTCTTGGCAAGATCTTTAACTGCATTCCATGCTTCCTGAGTTGCCGGATGGTTATCGTTCTTGTACTCATCGGATGTCCACCAAACTGTGTCCTTGGAGTTCTCATCCATAACGATATATTTGTCTTTAGGAGAACGTCCTGTGTAGATACCTGTCATTACATTGACAGCACCAAGCTCACTGACCTGACCCTTCTCAAATCCTTCAAGCTCCGGTTTGGTCTCTTCCTCAAATAATGTCTCGTAGGAAGGATTGTACACGATCTCAGTTGTTCCGGTAATACCATACTTTGTTAAATCGATTTTTGCCATCTTAACATTTACCTCTCTTCTTTAATAGTAATTATGATAGCCACCTACTGCTGCAGGTTTTTGTCATCCTGCCATAGGAATTGGTCATTCCAACATCCCTATCCACAATTATACATAAATTGTACGTAAAAGCAACCAAAAAAATTCATTTTCCGCAAAAAAATGATAAATCTTTAACAGTGACGTTTTGGTACTGTCAGATTTTACTCCATCTATACTTGACTTTTTCAGAATAATGGCTACAATATATCTGATTATAGTTATTATATATATTTATAATAGTAACTATATGATTTTAATATATAGAAAGAAGTGATTTCTGTGTCAGATATTCCGGTTAAACGTAATCATATGAAAATCCCCTGGCACAACTACGTAAGCGCCAGGAACAGCCAGCCCATCACCGAGGCTTCTCTTTCCGAAAAAGCTTCCCTGATCGGCCGTACAGGCATGATGCTTCTCTCCTGTGGGACCGGTGCCTGGCGGGTACGGAGTTCCATGAATACATTGTCAGAAGCACTTGGTATCACCTGTTCCGCAGATATCGGACTGATGTCCATAAGCTACACCTGCTTTGACGGTGAGAGCAGTTTTTCCCATACACTTAGTCTGACTACCACCGGCGTAAATACTTCCAGACTGAACAGGCTGGAACATTTTGTCAGTGATTTTCCTGCGGAGGGTATCCATATGAGCGGTGAAGCACTGCACAGTCAGTTAGATGAGATCGAGCGGATCCACGGGCTTTATTCCCCTGCAGCCCTGGGACTGGCTTCTGCACTGGCCTGTGGTGCATTTACTTTTCTTCTGGGCGGTGGCCCGCTGGAAATGATCCTGGCTTTTGCAGGCGCAGGCATCGGAAACGCCATCCGCTGCAAGCTTGGCAAGCATCATTTTACTCTGTTTATGTGCATTGCAGTTTCTGTTTTCTCAGCCTGTCTTGTATATGCAGGCTTCCTGAAGCTGGCAGAGCTTCTGTTCCACATTTCCGTCCAGCATGAGGCCGGATACATCTGTTCCATGCTGTTTATCATTCCGGGCTTTCCGTTTATCACAAGCGGGATCGACCTTGCCAAGCTGGATATGCGTTCCGGTCTGGAACGACTGGCCTACGCCATTATTGTTGTAATGGTGGCTGCTGTCTCTGCCTGGCTGATGGCACTGCTTCTTCATCTGAAGCCTGTGGATTTCCTGCCTCTGGAGCTTTCGGCAGCTCAGAGGATCCTGTTCCGGCTTCTGGCAAGCTTCTGCGGGGTATTCGGCTTTTCGGTCATGTTCAACAGCCCTGTCCGTCTAGCCGCAGCTGCCGCCTTCATCGGCGCACTGTCCAACACTTTGCGTCTGGAGCTTGTTGATCTTGCCGGTTTCCCACCTGCTGCCGCGGCTTTTTTCGGAGCACTGACAGCCGGACTTCTGGCCTCCCTCATCAAAACCAAAGTGGGATATCCCAGGATTTCCATTACCGTACCATCCATTGTGATCATGGTTCCCGGACTTTATCTCTACCGGGCAATCTACAATCTGGGGATCATGTCCCTGAATGTTTCCGCCTCCTGGTTTGCAGCTGCGATCCTGATCATCGTTGCTCTTCCCCTGGGCCTTATTTTCGCCAGGATCCTTACGGACAAAATGTTCCGCTACTGCACCTGATGGGCATACAAAAAGGACTGCTTTCTGTAGCTTCCGGTCATCAACTATCCTTCTGATAACCGGAGCAATACAAAAGCAGTCCTTTTTTGTACATTCTATTTCATTACGATCTCATCCGCGATCCCGATCATTTTTTCCAGGCGGTCCGCAAATTTATGGATGGGGAGAAAAACGCCCAGTCCGTCATAACGTTTTCCACCATCCTCCACAGAATCCTGCCCATAATACACAAAAGCTCTTGGAAGCTTCTTCTGAATTGCCATCATGATATCCCATACAGCCGCATAGGCCTGTGCCTCCGTTTCTTTTTCCCTTACGCTGTCCGGAAGCTCATACACCAGCAGCACACCGATATGTTCGCCCATTTTGTACTCTTCTACTTCCATGGTAGCTTCATCATAGGCATGTCGCTTCCGGTAGCCATACGCCAGATACATCTTTACACCAGGTTTCTCCCTGTATATCCTGCGAAATCGGTCGTAATCCCTGTCACTTACATGGATTCCCTTTTCCCGCAGAAAATTTCCTTTTTCATCTGTGAGAAATACCGGATTCTCCTGTCCATCTGCATTGAACCTGAACGGTGCCAGAAAAGAATTTCGCAGAAGATCAAACATACTGTTCTGGCAGATCGCCATAAGGAGAGCAGTCAAATCACGGTTTTTATATGCGTCCAGCAATGCATAGGCGAATTTTTCCGGAGGAAGATATCCGCATTCTATGTCTGTATCCGCATCCATGGATTCATAGAAGGTCTCCGTCAGCCGTCTGCACGCCTCCGGATCCTTCAGGATCTTTTCAAATAAAAGCTCCGCCTTTTCCTCTCTTGGGAATAATGTGCTGTTTTCCACAATTCCTCACCCTTTCTAATCTCTATGTTTACTGGAAAACATCAGAATAAAGCTGATCAGAAGCAAAACATCCGATACCCAGATTGCCGGGATCCCCAGCCTCATGGACAGATTTCCTCCGCCACCGGCTCCAATGGCAAAAAAGAAAATTATTCCGAAATAATAAAGAGCCTGCTTCAACTGTTCCGGACGTTTTTCACGACAATACACGGACAACGCCGCCGTGCCGCTTCGTAAATTTCCGATGCACATGGTGCTTGCATAGGAATAACCGCCCACCTTCCGGAAGGTCTGTACCTGCATGGCGCAGGAAAAGGATACCAGTACGGTTGCTAGCATATCCAATTCTCCCGGCATAAATCCCACCGCAAAAAGGATCAGGATCTCGATCAGCAGGATCATCTGCCTCCAGTGAAGTTTTTTTGCATATTTAAAGGTACTCTGGATCCGCTCCGCCGCTACAACACCAATGGCAAAGGCTAAAACAGGGAACAGGTACCTTAAGCCCTCTCCCCACTGTCCTGTCATAAAATTTTGGCTCATCAGAACCACGTTGCCTGTCTGGGCGTTGGAAAACACCTCATCTCTTGTAAAGTATGTGTAGGCATCCTGAAATCCGCCGGACATTGCCAGAAATACACTTGTGATAAAAGCTTCTGACATCTGCCGGTCTGCGCTCTGCAGCTTTCTGCCTCCTGAAACCACTCTAAATCACTCCTGTCATTGATTTTTTTCCTCGGGTGTATTATAGTTTGCTCAGAAGCAAATGTAAAAAGTATTATTAATATCGTAAACATATTAAAATCATATCACAGGATGGAGACAATACATGATCACTTACGACTACTACCGGATCTTTTATTATGTAGCCCAGTATAAGAGCTTTACCAAGGCAGCAAGAGCTCTTCACAACAATCAGCCAAATATCACCCGCTGTATGAACAACCTGGAGCAGGAGCTGAAATGTACGCTCTTTCTCCGCTCCAACAAGGGAATCGCACTTACACCGGAAGGCCGCCAGCTTTATGAACACGTTGCCCTGGCTTTTGAGCAGCTGTCCATCGGCGAGGAGGAGATCCGCCAGAACGGAGAGCTGGAGCATGGTCTGGTTTCCATCGGCGCCAGCGAAAATGCCCTGCGTCTGATCCTTCTGGAAAAGCTGGAGCTGTTCCGCGAGCAATATCCCCATGTTCGCCTGCGCCTCTTTAACCATTCTACTCCTCAGGCAGTACAGGCACTGAAAAATTATGCGGTGGATTTCGCTATTGTCACCACTCCGATCTCCATCCGCAAACCTTTACAGAAAAAAAGTCTCCTGCGTTACCGGGAGATCCTTGTATGCGGAAGCAAATATAAGGATCTGACCACTGCCCCTATCAGCATCCATGAGCTTCAGGATCTGCCCTTTGTAGGTCTTGCGGAAGGGACCAGCACCAGAGAAATGTATATGAATTACTTTATGGAAAACCGTGTTTCTTTTCATCCTGACATCGAGGCAGCAACTACAGACCAGGTCCTTCCCATGATCGTCCACAATCTGGGAATCGGCTTTTACCCCGAGCCCCTTGCCCGGGAAGTGATCAATGACGGGAAGATTTTTGCCCTTCAGCTTAAGGAGCCGCTCCCTCAGAGAGAGGTCTGCTTAGTCACAAACAGCAGTACTGCCATGAGTACTGCTGTCAAAAAAGCTATTGAATTTATTGTGTAAATCCCTGAGGCGAATCAGCCATTTATATTTATTGCTCCACTGTCCGCTCAATATGCATGGCAAGATAACCGATCTCGATAGGGTCCAGCTTTTTCCCAAGGCTTTTGCCCAGACTCTCGCAGACATCCTCTGCGATTCTGTAGGATTCCGGATATTTTTCTTCTATATATTCATTCATATCCAGCTTCAGCGTCTCCCCTGTGGAGACACGAGCTACCATATATTTGATATGGTTCATCATACGGTTGTAGGACAGGGAGATCACATCGATCTTTCTTCCTGTGGCCATCTCGATCATGGCGATACATTCCCGCACCGTTCTTGCTGTCTGCATGGCAACAGACACATTCTCATCTCCAAGTGCTGAGTGAATATGAAGTGCCACATATCCCACCTCATGCTCGTCGATCTCAATATCCATCCGCTCCTTCAGGATCTTCTTCAATACCTCCGCCACCTTGAATTCGCTGTAAAAAAGCACCTTGATATCATCCGTCAGGGGATTGCTGATCTGCTCATGATTCCGGATACGTCCCACTGCAAAGGAAATATGATCAGCAAGGGAAAACAGGATCCTTCTGTCTATGGTATCCCCAAAGGTCTTCTCAGCTTCTCTCAATATCTCATCTGCGATCTCCAGAAATTCCGGTGCTACGCTCTTTGCCAGTTCTTTTGCTGAGCCACGTTCTGTCTCCTGAGCCAGCCTGTAAAGGGTACAGTCTGCCGGAGCCTCAAAACGCTGGCTGACCTTCTTTCCAAATCCCACACCTTTTCCCAGAAGCACATATTCCTGGTTTTCTTCCATATCTATGGCAATGATGCCGTTATTGTTCAATACCTTGCTCACTCTGTACATCTTTTTCCCCACCATTTTTATATATCCTGCTGCTTTTCCACATTCCACCACTGTCTGCCCCGGATTTTCAGTCGGCATTTTTGTCTGCAGCTGTTGATTTTCTTTATCGTAACAGAATCTTTCTTTTGTGTAAAGCCCTTCTGACAGACAGTTGTTTTCTTTGCCACAGGAAAAGCGCGCCCGGGCATTAGGCGCGCTTTTCACAAAACCAATCATCTATATTATTGCTGAAAAATTTCTTATTCTTCCACAGTCTCTACTGCGAACAGCGGCTCTCCTGCCTTGATCTCTCCATTGGCAAGAAGGCGTACTCTCTGATTATCCTCGATCTCTGTGCAAAGGATCGGAGAACATAAGGACGGAGCGTTTTCTGTAAGATATGGGATGTCAATCTTCATCAACGGCTCGCCTTTTTTTACATGCTGTCCCTGCTCTACCAGGATCTCGAAACCTTTACCTTCCAGCTTTACAGTGTCAATTCCGATATGGAGAAGCATTGGAAGATCTGTATCTGTCTGGAATCCGATAGCATGCTTTGTGTCAAAAATAAACTCTACCTCGCCGTCTTCCGGAGCACAGATCACCGGATCCTTCGGTGTGACTACCGCACCCTCTCCCATCATTCCTTCTGCGAAGCCTTCATCCGGCGCTGTGGAAAGGTCTGCTGCGATACCGGTTACCGGGCTGTAGACGATAGCTGTTCTGAGGACCTTTTTCTCCGGCTGCGTGTTGGCTTCGGATGTCGGAGCTGTGTTCTGAACAGCCTCACCTGTACTTTCTGCTATGCGCTCTGTATCAAACTGAGCCTGATTTTCCGCATTGTCTGTTTCTGTCTCATTTGCACCTTCAAAATATTCATTCGGCGCTGTCTCCAGATAATCCTCCAGCTTGGATTTGATCACAGTTACCTGCGGACCGTAGATGATCTGGACACCCTGGCCTTTTTTCACGATTCCTCTGGAACCTGTTGTTTTCAGAATATCGTCGTTGACTCTTGCTGCATCATGGACGGTGATACGGAGTCTTGTTGCACAGCAGTCCACATCACTGATGTTTTTCTTTCCTCCAAGGCCGGCTGTGATGGCTTCGCTTACCGGGTCTGCGGATGTGCTTCCTGCTGCTTCACCGCCTTTTCCGGCTTCTTTTCTTGCGTTTACATCTGCTTTTGTATAAAGCTTTGTTTCTGTGTCGTCATCCTCACGTCCCGGAGTCTTGAAGTTGAACTTTTTGATCAGGAAGGTGAAGATCACATAGTAGAGAATAAAGTAAATGATACCAACCGGGATAATCCTAAGCCAGCTTGTCTTTGCATTTCCCTGAAGGATTCCGAACAGGAACAGATCAAGGAAACCGCCGGAGAAGGTAAGTCCTACTGCAATGTTCAGCATATGTGCGATCATATAAGCCGCGCCTGCAAGAACAACCTGTACCGCAAACAATGCAGGAGCTACAAACAGGAAGGAAAACTCCAGTGGCTCTGTGATTCCTGTAAGCATACATGCAAGGGCTGCTGAAAGAAGAAGTCCGCCTGCTGCTTTTTTCTTCTCAGGCTTTGCACAGCGGTACATGGCAAGAGCCGCTCCCGGAAGACCGAAAATCATGAAAATGAACTCTCCGGAAAAATATCTTGTTGCATCAGCACTGAAATGCGCTACATTTGCGGAATCTGCAAGCTGGGCGAAAAAGATGTTCTGTCCGCCCTGTACCATCTGGCCTGCAACCTCCATAGTCCCGCCAACGGCTGTCTGCCAGAATGGCATATAAAATACGTGATGAAGTCCGAAGGGGATCAGCGCACGTTTGACAATACCGAAGATCAGAGTTCCGATATAGCCGCTGCCTGTTACAAGACCGCCCAGAGCATAAATACCGTTCTGGACTGCCGGCCATACGAAATACATCAGGATTCCCACAAACATATATACAATGGTGGAAATGATGGGCACAAATCTGGAACCACCGAAGAAGGAAAGTGCGTTTGGAAGCACGATCTTATGAAAACGGTTGTGCAAAGCTGCAACACCAAGGCCGACGATGATACCGCCAAACACACCCATCTGTAAGGACTGAATGCCGCAGACAGAGGTTACAGTACCTTCCAGAACGCTTTTTGCGATCTGTCCGTCTGCTGTGATCTTACCATTTACTACCAGCATACCATTGATGGCTACATTCATAACGAAGTAAGCGATCAGTGCAGAAAGAGCTGCTACCTCTTTCTCTTTTTTTGCCATACCGATGGCCACACCTACTGCAAAGATCAGCGGCAGGTTATCAAATACCGCGCTTCCGACTTTGTTCATAATGATCAGGAGTGCATGTAAAATCGTTCCGTCTCCCAAAAGCTTCTGAAGTCCGTAGGTTGCAATGGTTGTTTCATTTGTGAAGGAACTGCCGAATCCAAGAAGCAGGCCTGCCACAGGAAGGATTGCTATGGGAAGCATAAAGGAACGTCCCACTCGCTGCAAAACTCCGAAAATCTTGTCTTTCATGTTCTCTCTCCTTTTCTTTCGACGTTTTGGAGCGGGAGTCTTTTAAGTGGGCAACAAAAAAAGACACCAACCCCCATAAACGTCAAATAAAAATAATAACATTTATGACTGGTTAATGCCTGCTTATCAGTTACACACCAAATCTGAAATACACTATACGGGTTTTGTTCTTCTGTGTCAAGGAGTAATTTGATTTTTTCCAAAAAAGATATCTCCTCATATCACTATCCGCTCCATTGCCAACAATCCCTCGCGGAATATTTCCTGTGAACAGCGGCCGTATAGTTTCTATTCTCAGAAAGTATGCAGAAACGAAACAGACTGGAAATTCACTTATCTTGACTTTATTCTTACTTATGATAAGATGAACATAGAATGTCCGGAAGCAATGTTTTTTGCTCAGACAACACTATACATTTCATAAAAACGGAGGTACTTTTTCCGATGAATACCATCAAGAAATTCATCCACTATTACGGCCCGTACAAAGCGGTCTTTTTTATTGACCTGATCTGTGCAGCCGTTATCAGTCTGGTAGATCTTGCTTATCCCCAGATTCTTCGTACCATGACAAAAACTCTCTTTACACAGGATAAGGATATTATTCTTCATGCCCTCCCTGTGATCGCAGCTTCTCTTTTTGTTATGTACATTGTGCAGAGTCTCTGCAAATATTATGTAACCTATCAGGGACATATGATGGGTGCAAAGATGGAACGTGATATGCGCCGGGAGCTTTTTGACCATTACCAGGAGCTGTCTTTTTCCTATTACAGCAGGAATAATTCCGGTCAGATGATGAGCAAGCTGGTCAGTGACCTTTTTGATATTTCCGAGTTTGCACATCATGGTCCTGAGAATCTTTTTATCTCTCTGGTAAAGATCGTCGGTGCTTTTATCTTCCTGGTCTTTATCAACAAGAAGCTTGCACTGCCGCTGATCCTCCTGGTGATCGTAATGTTTGTGTTTTCCTTCCGCCAGAATGCAAAAATGCAGGAAACCTTCATGGAAAACCGTCGTAAGATCGGAGATGTAAATGCCAGTCTTCAGGATACGCTTTCCGGAATCCGCGTGGTGCAGTCCTTCGCAAACGAGGACATCGAACGTGCCAAATTTAAGAAAAGCAATGAAGCGTTCCTTGTTTCCAAAAGAGATAATTATCACTGCATGGGAAGCTTCATGAGTTCCAATCTTTTCTTCCAGGGCATGATGTACCTGGTAACTCTTGTTTACGGCGGCTATCTGATCGCTCAGGGTGAAATGCAGACTGCAGATCTTGCCATGTATGCCCTGTATATCGGAATCTTTATCAGCCCCATCCAGATCCTGGTGGAACTTGTGGAAATGATGCAGAAGGGTCTTTCCGGTTTCCGCCGTTTCCTGGATGTGATGGAAACAGAATCCGAGATCAGGGATGCAGACAACGCTGCGGAGCTTACGGACGTGAAAGGACATGTGCGTTACGACCATGTTTCTTTTCATTACAGCGATGATGAAACTCCTGTGCTTTCCGATATCTCTATTGATATCCCGGCTGGAAAATCCATTGCCCTGGTGGGACCTTCCGGAAGCGGAAAAACCACGATCTGCTCTCTCCTGCCCAGATTTTATGATGTGACCGGCGGTTCCATTACTGTAGACGGAAAGGATATCCGCGGGCTGACTCTTAAGAGCCTTCGAAGCCAGATCGGTATGGTACAGCAGGATGTCTATCTTTTTGATGGAACCATCAAGGATAATATTGCCTACGGAAAGCCCGGAGCTTCCGATGAAGAGATCATCAAAGCCGCCAAATGTGCGAGTATCCATGACTTTATCATGGAGCTTCCGGATAAATACGACACTTATGTCGGAGAACGTGGCACACGCCTTTCCGGCGGACAGAAGCAGCGGATTTCCATTGCACGTGTATTCCTTAAGAATCCTCCGATCCTGATCCTGGATGAGGCCACCAGCGCTCTGGATAACGAAAGCGAACGTTGGATCCAGAAGAGTCTGGAGGAGCTTTCAAAAAATCGTACTACCATTACGATCGCGCACCGGCTTTCTACGATCCGTGATGCGGATGAGATCATTGTGATCACAGAGGAGGGTATCGCCGAAAGAGGCACTCATGCTGAACTGCTTGAGAAGAATGGATTGTATGCTGCATATTACAATATGTAGAAAGATACGAGGGAGGCGCTTCGCTGTCCCACTGAGATTTTTATAGGGCAAAATAAAAGGCTGCTGTATACCTTATCAATAGTGATATAGATATATAGCAGTCTTTTTATTTGTCAATTACTATCTTTTCAAAAAATTCAATCAAAGATTACAGCAGATAAACCGGAAGCTCGTCTTTAATTCCTACTGGCTGGTTGTTGTCCGGCTCATCTTTCTTTGGGGTGAGGAATTTGGCCTGGAGTTCGTCGGCGTTTCCTCCGCTGATCACGTTCTGGGCTACAGTTCCTGTTGTTTCTGCTGCAGCTGTTTTCTTTGCTGCGGTTTTACGTGCTGTTGTTTTTCTGGTAGTGGTTTTCTTTGCTGTTGTTTTTGTTGCGGCTGCTTTCTTTGCTGTGGTCTTCTTTGCAGGAGCTTTGGCTGCTGTTTTCTTTGCTGTAGTTTTTTCTGCCGCTTTTTCAGCTGTTTCAGCTTTTACCTCTGACGGCTTCTCTGCTGCTTTAACCTCAGCCTCTTTTACCTCTGTTTTTGTTTCTGTTTTGGATGCTTTTTCTGCATTTACTGCTCTTGCGATGCTTGCTTTACCTACTGACACGATTCATTACCTCCTCTGCCAATGCTATGTACTCTTTTGCGCTGCGGCTGCTTTTTTTGAACTCCACAACTGGTTCACTGCTGTCCTGGGACCATTCGATGGAGCTGTCTACACGGATAAAAGATTCGAAAAGATAGATTCCTTCCATTTCTTTCAGTGTTTCCATAGTCTGTTTGAAATAATTCTTTCTGGCATCTGCCTTGGTTACTACGATTCCCAAAACCTTTAAATCCGGAGCGATCTCCCTGACTTCATTGAGGAAATCAAACATATTTGCAAGACCAAACATACCCCACGGACTTGCCTCTACCGGAACAAGAACATAATCGGATGCACATAAAATATTCATCACCCAGCCGCCAAGAGTAGGCGGTGCATCAATGAGAATGTAATCGTACACTCCGGAATCTTTAACCTTCTGCAGACATTTCCGCAGGATAAACTCTCTCTGCCATTTTGTAAAAAGCTCATATTCCACGGAGCTCATCAGCGTAGACGACGGAACCAGATCCAGATTCTCATACTTCGTATGCACGATAAAATCGCTGAGATCCGACTGATGACCGATAGCATAGTAGAGATTCTTTTCCCCTGCTGCCATCTCAAGCACTTCTTCCTCCGAAAAAAAAGAAAGGGAAAGATTCAGCTGCATATCACCGTCTACCATCAGTACCTTCTTACCCATGCCGGCCAGTGCCGCTCCCACATTGGAACAGCTGGTGGACTTTCCGCTGCCGCCCTTATTATTTGCAAAACAGATCGTTACTGTATTTCCCATTACAGCCTCCCGACAACATAATTTCGTATTTTCTGTCACTTGCCCTTATTATAATATAACGTTCTCCTAAAAACAAGCACATCCCCCATAAAACCACGAAAACCGACAAAATAACCTCACATAAAACAACAGTATATACACCCAAAAACAGCAGGTTCCGGATCACTCCGA
>NZ_QUJX01000008.1:136834-170285 GCF_003480785.1 Ruminococcus sp. AM26-12LB
ACATAAAACAACAGTATATACACCCAAAAACAGCAGGTTCCGGATCACTCCGAAAACCTGCTGTCCTGATTCGCTGACTATTATTATTTTACGATAAAAGATTTTCTCTTGCTGACAACATCGAAGATAACCGCTGCCAGAAGAACCATACCTTTAACAACCTTCTGGATATTCTGGTCAATACCCATGATACTCATGCCAAGATTCAGAACACCCATCAGAAGTGCACCAATGATAACACCAGGAACTGTACCGGTACCACCATAAGCAGAAGCACCACCAATAAGTCAATCACAGTCCTTCTCCTGTATGTTTTTCCTTACTGCTCGAATCTGCCCTTCATCTTCACTTCCTGCTCCCACACAGCGACCTTGCCGCGGGCAAACAGGCTGTTGATGTTGAGATTCTCATCCAGTACCAGAAGGTCTGCGTCTGCGCCTTCCGCTACACAGCCCTTGATTCCTTCTTTGCCAAGGAGTACGGCCGGAGTGCTGGTCAGAAGCTGTAAGGCATCCTCCAGCGGCATGCCCTCTCTTACCAGGATCTGGATGGTACGGTGCAGATACTTCGGGGACGCGTAGGTCAGGCCAATGCACTCGCCCTCTTCGTTGAAGCGCGGCTGGCTTCCGAACGCGTCACTGGACATGGTTACATGATCCAGGCTCACATCTTCGCGGTGCAACAGCTCATAGAGCTTCAGAGCATCGGATTCGACCTCCACATCATCGGCGCCGGTGGTGCAGTCAATGTAGCCGCCACGGCGCACCAGATCCGCGCCGGCATCAATCAGTCCAGGATTGCGTAAGATGTGGGTCGGCAGCAGGTTCTTGGCTGGAACGTCGGAATGATCCAGCACATAGAAAATCGGATCCAGTCTTCCCTCTCCGTCACCCATGTGCATGGTTACCAGGCCAGGGGTATTGCTGAGTAAGCCGGCTCTGCGCGCTGCAGTAGCCAGCGCGATCAGCTCTTCTCCGCCTGGGTTGGAGCTTCTGTGGTCCGATACCGCTACCTTCACACCGATCATCGGTGGAACCAGGATGATATCGCGCTCTACACTTCCGGTCAGGGTGGTCGGCGGGTAACCATAGGAACTGGTCAGAGTGTACACGGTCATGCCCTCTTCGGTCAGGGCGCGAGCTTTTGCGACCAGATTTTCCACACTGCGGGTTACGCCATCGGTTCCCAGAAGTCCGACTACCGTGGTAATACCATTTTTGAAGAATTCACTGAGCTGGGATTCCGGTACACGGGATGCCGGCCCCTGCTCTCCGCCGCCGCCTGTGATATGCACGTGCATGTCAATGTAAGCCGGAACAACGGTCTTTCCCTCCAGATCATAGGTTTCCACTCCCGGAAGTCCTTCATATCCCTCAATAGTATCCTGCATCAGAAGGATTTTTTCCCCCTCAATAAGGATATCTTTCTTTCCCAGTTTCTCCGGTGCGTACACATTCGCGTTTTTCAGTAACTTGATCATAATGTCAATTCTCCTGTCTCTTTCTTTTCCGCTTTTCTATTTCAAAGCTTCTGTCAGTCTGTCTCAAAGGTGCCTTTTACCAGTGCTTTTCCATACTCCACCATTTTCTGTCCACGGACAAATACCGTATCTACCAGAAATTCCTCATCCAGGATCACAAGATCCGCGTCGCTGCCCGGACGGATGCAGCCCTTTTTCGGGAATAATCCGTTGGCTCTGGCCGGGTTCTCCCCGCAGATGCGGATGGCTTTTTCCACCGGAACCCCTGCCTTTACAGCATCACGCACTTCCTCATGCAGGGAAGAAAGCCGTGTAACCAGAAGCTTTGCGCCGCCCCCGCCAATCACATGAACATGCTGGTCCACATAACCAGGAATTACCATTTTTCCATCTGCAGAAACAACTTCCACCGGAGCAGAAAGTTCCGGTGGATCGATGTGTTCTGCCACAGAAAATACTTTTTCATCTACGATCAGGATATCACGGATTCCTTTTGGATCCGGATCATACAGATTCGCGTTTTTAATCAAAAGCACTCTGGACATCGTATTTAGTTCTCCTTTTTCTTCTCATCATCGAGCTTGGCAATACCAAATCCGGTAAAGCCCCAGATGATTGCAAAAATCCAGCCGGTGTAGCACAGGATTGCCCATGGAAGGTAATCCAAAGTCTCTACGCCAAGGGTGGAAGCCATGTAAGCACCTGCTGCGGACCACGGGATCAGCGGTACAACTACGGTACCGGCATCCTCAAGGGTTCTGGACAGGTTCTTTGCCGCAAGCCCGCGCTCTTTGTAAGCGTCACGGAACATCTCGCCCGGAATCAGAATGGCAAGGTAAGAGTTACCGGTGGTCAGTGCCATGGTAATGCAGGCTGCAACGGTTGCGGTGATCAGCGCACCGGTACTCTTTGCCACGCTTAAGATCTTCTGGAGTACCACATCCAGACAGCCAGCCCGGCTCATGATACCTGCGAAGCAGAATGCGCAGAATACCAGAAGTGTGGTGCTCATAATGCCGTTCATACCGCCGCGGTTTAACAGCTTGGTTACGGCCTCGGAACAGGTCTCGGTGTCAAATCCTGCACGGTGGATCATGGATACATCAAAACCGTTTACGGTTGCCTTTAACACATCTCCTAACGCTACGTGCTGAATGAAGACACTCTCCAAGCCTGCTACAAAAGTAGAAAGAAGCATAACCGGAATGGTTGGCTTCTGAAGCAGGGAGCCGCCCAGCACGATCACTACCGGAATGATGATCAGCAGGTTCCAGCTGTACATGGAAGAAAGCTGGCTTAATAAAGTAGTAACGGTGTCAGAAGTAATATCTGCGCTTACATCTGCGTTCATACCAACAATGGCATATACCACCAGGGAAACGATGGTTGCTGGGACAGTGGTGTAGAACATATGTCCGATATGCTCATACAGTGTGCTGCCTGCCGCGATCGGAGCCAGGTTTGTGGTATCGGACAGCGGAGACATCTTGTCACCAAAGTAGGAACCTGCGATGCAGGCGCCTGCAGTAGCCGGAAGGGATACGCCAAGGGCGCTTGCGATTCCCATCAGGGCAACACCCATGGTTGCAACGGAACCCCAGGAGGTACCGGTAACAACCGAAACCACTGCCTCGATCAGGAACGCGGTAACCAGCATGAATTTCGGGTTTACGATCTGGACGCCGTAATAAATCATCATCGGAATGGTACCGGATGCCATCCAGGTACCAACCATAGCGCCAACACATACAAGAATCAGGATGGCAGGCATGCCCTTTGCGATCTTGGTGCAGATCTCATCCATCATCTCATCCCAGGTAATGCCTACACGGAACGCGATAAATGCTGCGATTGCAGCTACCATGATCAGAAGCGGCTCTGTGCTGTAGCCGAATACGCCTTTTCCGATGGTAAGGATCAGGAGCATTGCGACGATCGGTGTGATCGATTCCGCAAAAGTGGGCAGACGTTTGGCCCGTTCTTTCTTTTCTTTCATTTGTAGTTTCTCCTTTTAGCCTCCTTCGTGACAGTTTCACATTTTATCACGGCAGAGTATTAAGATTTGGACTTATTATATCAGAAAAGATAACGGGCAACAACTAAAACTTTATATTTTTTTATTTTCTTGTTACACGGGAGTTTGACACATTGAAATTCAAAAAAGTACCGCAAAGCCTTGAAACAGGCTTATTTTTTTGTCAAATTTTTATTTTTATTATATAGTAATATTTAGTGATATGTACTATAACAGTGGAAGCGGTAATTATTGTGCGTATAACAACATCAAAATCAAAAAATTCCGAGTCCTTTTATATCACTCAGTCCTATACAAATCCGGTTATTAAACCGCGCTTTGAAAGGAACTTATACTACAGAACAATTGCTCCATATTTTAAAAGACATAAAATTTGCAGATGTAGAAGAACAGGGTTTCATGCCGGTATATGAACGTCAGAAAATCACTGACGATCTCCACGAAACCTGTGGATTCAGAACAGACTATCAATTCATAACAAAACGGAAAATGAAAGGAATTCAGAAAAAAAGTAAGCGGAGATAAAACATTACTATGTTTCGTGTATGCAGATAAAAGTGCCACACCCCTTGTATTTGAAGGGCACTGAAAAACTTCCATTTCTTCTTAAGTGGAAGTTTTTCTTTTATATTATTTTCAAATCTTTACTTAGGAAAATCATAAAAAGCTATGGTTTACTCCATAGCCAGCTCATCTAATCTTACTATTCGTTTTACATTTGCTGTAAATGCCGTAAAATACATTTGCAGATGCATAGCAAATAAACCTCTCGAATCTGCTTTACGCAAACCGTGAGCTTCCTTTAGTTCTCCATTCTTTTCTTCTATCCTGTGCCGAATCTTCATTCGCTCCTGAAAATATTCGCTTTCTTCAAATTTAAGCCTTTCAAGATTTTTCTCGCTTGCTTGCGTGATACTGTAGCTTCTTGTTTTAGCGTTTGATCTTCCTACACGGCATTTTTCTCTTTGGGGACATTTCCGACACGTTACTTTGCTAAATATATATCTTAAATAAGTATTCCCATTTTTTGCCGTTCTTTTTTCTACACGCGTGGAAAGCTCTCCGGCAGGACACTGCAGCATCCCAGCATCTTTATTAAAGCAGAAACCTTCCTCAAGGTTCCCGTTTGCTGCAGCAGCTACTGCTGTATTGGTTCTGGCAATCAATGTAATCTCTTTTCCGCAGACTTCCAGATTGTCATCACTGACATATGCCATATCGCCTATAACTTCTGTAACTTTTATTCCATTTTCCTTCGCGTTTTCTATCAGTTTTGGTAATTCCTGCCCATCTGGTGCTCCTCCATCTGTTACAGTGATCCCCGCAATGAGACGTTCTTCAGTCATCGCAAGATGATTCTTATATCCATAGAACGTACTGGTTGCCGTTTTATGTCCAAACCGTGCATCTTTATCATCTTTGGATCGGATCTCTTTGAGCCGCTCATCTTCTAGTAGTTCTTTCATTTCATGAGAAAGTTTCTGTATCTTTTTATTTCCACAGGATTTTATTCCTTCCTCCAGAACCTGGAGTAGTTCCCTAGTATAGGCAATTTCTTCATCCAGTCCTGCTTCCAAAGAGGGTTTCTCAGGAAATCGCTCTGATAATTCAAAAGCTGTTTTATAAACCTCTTTCCGAAGTTGTTTGCTCATATCCCGCAGAATCTGCGTTGGAGATTTTGCCCAGACAGAAGCAATTGTATGGGTGGAATCAACGATAATGGTTCCCGATTTGATCAGATTTTTATCCAAAGCCTGTTGAATGGTTTCTTTTAACATTTCTTCCAGAATATCTTCTGTAATACGAGTTTTTCTGAATTTTGTGAGAAGACTGGGATCTATCATTTTTGCTTCTGGTTCCAGGTCAAGGAAAAATTTATATGCCATGTCCGTCTGGGCGCTGCTAATCAGGGCTTCGTCAGAAAGATCGTACAGTTTTTTCAGGAAAAGCAGTTTAAACATCATTTCTGGTTCCTTTGCCGGGCGACCGAAATTTTCACAAAAAAGCCCAATTCTTTTTTAGAATCAGACTTTTTCAGTGCCCTTTTAAATATGGTTTTGATTTGGTTTTGTAGCATAAAAAAATCTCCTTGTAGTTGTATTTGCATCGTGCAGATGCTTCTTTAACTACAAGGGCCGCTCTCACTACTTCTAAAAACCAATCAGTAGTGAGAGCGGCCGCACATTTGAGTTGAAGTGTCAACCCCTATTTAGGGAAAAACTAAAAAAGAGGTTAGACCTCATGTATAAGATCTAACCTTGAAAATTAACTAAATGACATTGACCAGTGAACAGTAACAAAATAACCTTACATAAAACAACAGTATATACACCCAAAAACAGCAGGTTCCGGATCACTCCGAAAACCTGCTGTCCTGATTCGCTGACTATTATTATTTTACGATAAAAGATTTTCTCTTGCTGACAACATCGAAGATAACCGCTGCCAGAAGAACCATACCTTTAACAACCTTCTGGATATTCTGGTCAATACCCATGATACTCATACCAAGGTTCAGAACACCCATAAGGAGGGCACCAATGATAACACCGGGAACTGTACCGGTACCGCCATAAGCAGAAGCACCACCGATGAAACATGCACCGATCGCATCCATCTCGAAGTTTGTACCTGCCTGTGGGTTGGATGAGTTCAGTCTGGCCATTGTCACCATACCTGCAATAGCTGCCAGAAGGCCCATGTTCAGGTAAGCAAGGAAATAAACCTTGTTTGTGTCAATACCGGAAAGCTTTGTTGCCTTCTCATTACCGCCAACTGCATAAAAATAACGACCTGTTGTAGTCTTGGAAGCAATGTATGTATAGATTGCGATGATCACTACAACCCAGAGAAGGGAATTCGGGATACCTTTGTACTGAGCAAGTCTGAACATGAATGCAAGAACAACTGCACAGATCAGAACCATCTTCACTGCAACACCACCGAAAGACTCAACACTGTAGCCTTTTTTTGCACGGTCTGCACGGTTTTTCATAACAAGTGCAACATAGACGATGCAGACAATAATGCCAACTACAAAACATGTTCTGTTAAATCCTTCACCTCCACCAAGGAAGTCCGGAATATAGTTATTGAACAGAGCCAGATAAGCATCCGGCATCGGGGCCAGGGTCTGTCCTTCCAGAACTACGTTGGAAAGGCCACGAAAAGCAAGCATACCTGCCAGAGTAACAATAAATGGAGGAATTCGTACATAAGCGATCCAGAATCCCTGCCATGCACCAATGGCAATACCCACAAGAAGCATCACGATCATAGTGAGATACGGGTTCATACTGTTGAGAACCATCATCTTACCACCGACAGCAGCAACAAAGCATACAACAGAACCAACTGACAGATCGATGTTACCACCTGTTAAAATACAGAACAACATACCGGTTGCAAGAATAAATACATATGCATTCTGGGCTACCAGGTTATTTACATTCTGCGGAAGAAGCATAACGCCCTTTGTGTTCACAGAAAACATGATCACAACAAATACCAGAACAATGACCATGGTATATTTTTTTAATATTTCTGAAAAACTAATCTTTTTCTCCATCTTCTTACTCTCCTTTACCTGACTTCACGATCCTGGACATGATCAGCTCAGATGTAGCTTCCTCACCACTTACCTCACCTACGAATCTGCCCTCGTTCATGATATAGATTCTGTCTGACATTCCAAGCACTTCCGGAAGCTCAGAAGAGATCATGATCACAGATTTTCCTGCTGCGACCAGGTCATTGATGATACAGTAGATTTCATATTTGGCACCTACGTCAATACCTCTTGTAGGTTCATCCAAGATCAGAATATCCGGCTCTGCAAACATCCATTTTGCAAGAAGGACCTTCTGCTGATTACCACCGCTCAGGTTTCCGACATTCTGCTCAACTGTCGGACACTTGGTTTTCAGTTTCTTCCTGTATTCCTCAGCAACTGCGTATTCTTTATCCGTATCGATCACTTTTCCATTACTGATACCGGACATGTTTGCAAGCGTAGTGTTCATCTTTATGGACTTGGAAAGGATCAATCCGTTTCCTTTTCGATCCTCTGTAACATAGGCGAGCTTGTTGTCAATAGCCTCCTGAACTGTATTCAGCTTCACTTCTTTTCCATTCATGAACACCTGGCCGGAAATCTTAGTTCCATAGCTCTTGCCAAAAATACTCATGGCCAATTCTGTACGTCCTGCTCCCATCAGTCCTGAAATACCGACAACCTCTCCTTTATGTACTTTAAAGGATACGTTATTTACCACCTTACGTTCTGTATACAGCGGATGATAAACATTCCAGTTTTTAACCTCCATGGAAACATCGCCAATCTTTACATTTGGACGTTTCGGGAACCGGTCTGTCATCTCACGTCCAACCATTCCCTGAATGATCCTCTGCTCAGAAAAATCGTCTTTCTTTTTATCCAGTGTTTCAATGGTAGATCCATCTCGGATAACTGTGATCTTATCTGCCACATAGGAAATCTCATTTAATTTATGTGAAATGATGATAGAGGTCATTCCCTGCTTCTTGAATTTCAGAAGAAGATCCAGAAGAGCTTTGGAGTCATCTTCGTTCAGTGATGCGGTAGGCTCATCCAGAATGAGCAGCTTTGCATTCTTTGCAAGTGCCTTTGCGATCTCAACCAGCTGCTGTTTACCTACACCGATATCCTTGATCAAAGTTCTGGAGGATTCCTCCAGTCCCACTATTTTCAAATATTTATCTGCTTCCCCATAAGTTTCATTCCAGTTAATGGAAAAGCTCCTGCCTCTTTCATTGCCCAGGTACATGTTTTCACCGATAGTCATATACGGGATCAGTGCCAGTTCCTGGTGAATGATCACAATTCCTTTATGTTCACTGTCTTTGATGGTGTTAAATTTACAGATCTCACCATCGTAAATAATATTTCCTTCATACGAGCCGTACGGATATATACCACTTAATACATTCATTAATGTAGATTTACCGGCACCGTTCTCACCTACCAGTGCGTGGATCTCGCCTTCCTCAACCTGGAGATTAACGTTGTCCAGTGCCTTTACACCTGGGAAAGTTTTGGTGATATTTTTCATTTCCAGAAGTATCTTAGCCAACTTAATTTCCCTCCCTTTCCACTGTTCATGCAGGCGGTTATGATCCCCGCCTGCATATGATAAAATTCTGTTCTTAAAAATCCACTTATTTGATCTGATCCTCTGTGTAGTATCCGGAATCGATCAGGATCTCTTTGTAGTTATCTGTTGTAACAACAACCGGATCGCAAAGGTATGTCGGGATGACACCTGTTCCGTTATCATAGGATTTTGTATCGTTCACTTCCGGCTCCTCACCTTTCATGATGGAGTCAACCATTTTTACTACTGCAGATGCAAGAGCTCTTGTATCTTTAAATACGGACATTGCCTGTTTTCCTGCTACAAGGTTCTTAACGTTCGGTGTATCACAGTCCTGACCGGTGATGATCGGATATTCTCCTGTGTAGGAAGCTGCCAGTGCATTCTCAACACCAAGGGCTGTGGAATCGTTGGAGCAGAGAACTGCGTCAAGGTTTGTTCCGTCAGAGTAGTTACCTGCGATGATGGTATCCATTCTGTCCTGTGCTTTTGCACTATCCCAGTTTGCGGTAGCAACCTGCTCGAACTCTGTCTGTCCGGATTTTACTACCAGCTTTCCGTCATCAATGTATTTCTGGAGAACATCCATTGCACCACCGAAGAAGAAGTTACAGTTATTATCACCAGGATCTCCTGTGAACAGCTCGATGTTGAATGGTCCGTCCTGATTGTCAAGATCCAGTGCATCTACCAGGTACTCGCCCTGTTTCTGACCTACTTTGTAGTTATCGAATGTTGCATAATAGGTTACTGCGTCGGAATTCATAAGAAGACGGTCATAGGAGATAACCGGAATTCCTTTTTCTTTGGCCTGTTTCAGTGGCTCGCCAAGGCTGCTTCCGTCGATGGATGCCACAACCAGAAGGTCGCATCCGTTTGCTACCTGGTTCTCAAGCTGGGAAACCTGTGTGCTTACGTCGTTGGATGCATACTGAAGGTCTACTTCATATCCTGCTGCCTCCAGCTCTTTCTTCATGTTCTCGCCATCCTGGTTCCATCTCTGGAGATCCTTGGTCGGCATGGTAACACCGATCAGTTTCTTGTCTGCTGCCTGTGCTGTTGCTGCCGGAACTACCACCATACCAGCTACCATTGTTGCGCAAAGAAGTGCAGATACCATTTTTCTTTTCATTGTAAAATCCTCCGTTTCATTATTTGTTTTTGGAATCACGTTTCCTTCGATGATGTTACTATAGCACAGGACTGTCTGGACATAGTTGGCAATGACAGAGACATTTTTTTGCAAAAGAAAAATGCCCTGCATCAGGCAAGACATTTTTGCACCAAAAATCTGCTATTGATTTTTGTCATAATTGTGTATTATTGCACATATGGCTACACTGCCACATTACTTGCAGAATTTCACCACCACATATATGCCGGTATGCAATCTGTTCTGCATTACTCTGTATCATAATCTGTATTGAGATATACTTCATCCCTTCTGTGGAAACCGCCGTCAATGATCACCTCATCAATATTATCCCTTGTAACGGCAACCGGTTCCAGCACCTTCGCCGGGATATCGTAGCTTCCATCGTTCATGGTATCTGTCACATCTGACGGAAGCTTTCCCTCTTCTGCCATCTTCACCGCATATTCAGCTGCCTGGCATGCCAGATCTTCGATAGATTTAAATGCTGTCATGTACTGGGTTCCTTCTACAATACGCTGACATGCAGCCAGATCACCATCCTGGCCTACCACGATCACCTGTCCGGCAAGCTGGTTTTCCGCAAGAACCTGTATCACCTGGCTGGCAATATCATCATTTCCACACATGATTCCCTTTACATCGGGGTACTCTTCCAGTGCCTCCTCCACATAATCTGCTGCCAGCTCCGCGACCCAGCCCTCACAGTTGGCTTCGTAAACCACCTTCAGATCACTGTTTTTCAGAGTGTCTTCAAATCCCTCTTTTACCATGTCCACATTGTTATCTGAAGCAGATCCCTGGACCATAAAAATCTTTCCGCCATTAGGGATCGCTTCCATCATGGACTGTGCCATGACCTCTCCGACTTTCCGGTTATCAAAGGAAATATACATGTCTGTATCCGCATCATTTACCATACGGTCATAGGAGATCACCCTGATCCCTACATTGTGGGCACGCTCCACAGCCTCAGATAATGCCTTGCAGTCTCTGGCAATGATCACGATCACATCCATATGCTTCTTGATAAAATAGTCGATCTGGCTGATCTGCTCTTTTGTATCTGCTCCCGCATCCTGAACATTCACTTCCGCTCCCAATTCCCTTGCGGTTGCCACGAATGCATCCCTGTCACGAATCCACCTCTCAATAACAAAGGAATCCACTGTAAGACCGATCTGAATTTTCTTTTCACCACTGTCTTCCTCTGTATCGTTTTCCTGTGCAGCTGTCTGCTTTATTTTTTCGGAAGCGCAGCCATTCAGCATCAATGTCAACAGACACAGCAAGATCAACAGCTTCCTGATCATTTTCCCCCCGCTCATATTGTCTACCTCAACCTCTCTCTGAATTCACTTGGTGTCACGCCTTCGTATTTTTTGAATATCCTGCTGAAATAATTGGGGTCGCTGTATCCGGATTCCGCACAGATCTCCTTGATGGAAAGCCCTGAATCCTTGAGAAGTTCTCTTGCATTCCGAAGCCGCACTTCTGTAAGATACTCGATAAAATTTCCTCCGGTCTCCTGCTTAAAAAGCTTGCTGAAATAATAAGGGCTGATATCCACCTCCCGTGACACCTCATCCAGTGAAATATCTTTTTTGTAATTGTCCCGAATATAGGACTTTGCTTTTTCGATAATAGAAACCGCTTCTTTTTCCCTTGCAATTTCCATGTTACTGCAGATTTCTGATGTTTTGCCCAGGAACCATTTTTTCATTCCTTCTATATCTGTATATTCCTGGATCTCATGAATATAATTTCTGCGGCAGCTGATCGCATATTTCACGGTACCTGCAAAAAAGGCCTTTTTTTCCACTCCCATCACAAGCTCCAGGATCTTGATGCGCATGTCCTCCAGATCTACTCCCGGCTGCTTCTCCATCCACCTGATAAATTCCTCGGCACAGCTTAAAGCTCCTGCCACATCCTTATCCATCACCCGCTTTTCATAGCGACGTTCCAAATCTCTTGGATATTCGCCGTCATATTTCTGTGCAGCCGGAACATCCTCAATATGTATAACATGGCTGGTGCTTTCCCGAAGTGCGATCATGGCCTCCTTGAAGGATTCTTTCATGGTGCTTCCCATCTCCTTCACCCGGCCGATACCACAGCGAAATTTACTGTCGATCCTGCTTTCCAGCTTATGTACCATGTTTCTGGTTCTTGTTACAACCTCCACACGTTCCTCATAGGACTCCCTGGAATTACGGTGCGGAACAAGCAGTACAATACGGTTTCCCATAATGGGTCCTACCAGACATTCAAAAAATCCCTGAGCGATTTCCCGGAATGTGGAATAAAATTTGTTTGCCTTCACACTGGCCCCCACCGCATTGGTAAGAACGCCATTTTCCGTGGAATCCCCGAATTCAGCCACGATCATATATCCATATTCTTCCCGGATATCCAGAAGCTCCCTGTAATTATCCTGATATGTCTGAAAATCATCCTGCAGAAGAATATTATTGATATATCCGCTCTCGATCATGGGTACAACTGTCTCCAGCTTTTCACGGATACGGAGATCATCGCTTCGCTTCTGTCTTGTGGAATCTACCTTTTCCATAGCTTTGGAGCATATTTCCAGAATCACCTTTTTGTTTACCGGCTTGGTAAGAAATTCCATAACTCCAAGATTTACCGCTTCCCTGGCATAATTAAATTTATCATAGGCTGTAATGATCACAAAGACCACAGATCTGTTAAATTTCTGAATTTCCCGGATTGCCTGGATCCCACTTAAGCCCGGCATCTGAATGTCCATAAAGCAGATATCCGGCGGATATTTCTCCGCCTCCTCCACAACCACACGGCCTGTCTTGGCTGTATGGATCTCACATTCATTTCCATAGTTAGAACTTATAATATTTTTCAGGGATTCCAGCATGATCCCCTCATCATCAGCAATCAGGATTCTGTACATTTTTTTCGCTCCTCTCCAGAGGAATATTGATCACTACCTCTGTTCCCATTCCTTCACCTTCACTGTATATTTCCATTAATCCGTCCCGCTCATAATATAGTTCCAGACGGCTGATCACATTATTCATTCCGATTCCCGTGGAATCACCCTCGCCTGAACTGCTGTGGACTTTTTTTGACAGTACTCTTTGTATCTGTTCTCCGGTCATGCCCAGTCCGTTATCCCGAACACTGATCTCAATATGGTCGTTCCATTTCTCCACACTGAGATCAATATGTCCTTCCCAATCTATATTCCGGATTCCATGATTGACTGCGTTTTCCACAACCGGCTGCAGGATCATACTGGGAACACGTACATTTTCCACATCACATTCCACTTTTTTTGAAAAATGGATGTCCCCGGCAAACCGTACATTCAGAATATAAATGTAATTGTCCACAGCCTCCAGTTCTTCCTCCAGTGTGGCATCTTCCTCACCCTTCTTTACATTGTAGCGAAAAAAATCTGCCATCTTTTCCACAAAGATACTGGTTTTTTCTGCATCCTCCATCATTGCAAGCTGTACTCCTGCATTCAGGGAATTAAAAAGGAAATGCGGATTGATCTGAGACTGGAGATACTTAAGCTGTGCCTCCTTGAGATGTGTTTCCATCAAAAGCTCCCTCTCTATCATCTGCTGTTCTTTTTCCATGCTGGCCTTTGTCCTGGCAATGTAAAGACCAAGATTATCCACCATGGTATTAAAGGCTCTTGTTACCGTTCCAAGCTCATCCCTGGAATCTGCTGGGGGCATCTTTACATTAAAATTCCCCTGACCTACCAGCTGTGCAGTTTCTGCCATATTAGTCAGCGGCAGGAACATCTCCCTTGTTGCCATGATCAGAAGGAACATCCCACAGATCACCACCAGAAGCATGATCATCATATTACTGATCTCCAGATATCTCATAACCGCCCGGAGAGCTGCATAAGTCTGGGAATTTTCTTTAAAAAGCTGCTTGTTCAGCTCATCCATAGAACTCTGGATATAACTGTAAAGCTCCAGACTTTCATCATATTCCTGCTTATATTTCTCCACATTCCTGCCTCTCTTGGCAGCTACAGTTCCTGCGGTACAGGAAAGATATGATTCCGACATCTTACGTATCTTCTTCTCCAGAAGTTTTACGGAATCATCAATATTCCGTTCATTTAACTTCTCCAGCTCCTGCCTGTATTTCGCCTCATTCTGATAATAATCCATCAGTGCCTGGGAGCTTTTTACCTTCAGATACTGGTACATACTGTCCTGCACATCGTCAAAAACCTGCCCAAGCTCTGTGATCTGGGCATTGCTGGCATACACATCATCCATCTCCTGCATGGAGTTGTTGATCCGCGCATAAAACAGCATGTTGATGCTGAACAGTAAAACTGCCAGCACGCCAACCTCGATCATGATCTTGCTTACAAGAGAAAAGTCACTCCAACGGATCTTTTTCATCTGTGACTGCCTCCCTCCTCATCTTCTTCACTGCTATTCTGTCAAGAAAATTAATGTCTACGTTGTAGAAAGAATTGGTTCTTCCATCTTCTATATAGCTGGTAACTGCCTCCACACTGTACTGTCCCAGCTGGGTCGTGTCCACATCACAGGTAACTGAAATAACACCTTTTTCAACTGCCGCCAGAATATCCTCAGATGTATAATAACCAATGATCTTCACTTTTCCTGCAAGGTTGAAATCCAGAATTGCCTGTCTTGCACACTCCGTTGTCTCCTCATCCATACACACAAGGATATCCGGAACATTCCGCTTCTGCTGAAAAATATCAGTAACTGCCTCCTCTGTTTCAAAGGTTCCTGTTGACAGAAGATTCCTTCCCTTGATCTCAATATCCTCAGAACCAGCTGCCATCTTCACCGCATTGCTGATCTGAGTGTATATCTGACTTTCGTTCATATCATCAATGTCCCGTTTCTGCAGGATCAGGATCTTCTTCGTGTTCTCATCCACGTATTTGGCAACAATTTCCCCGTAAGCCATGCCAAGCTGATAATCGCTGACTCCCACAAAGCTCTGGCGGCGGCTGTGCACCGCATCACTCATGACTGTAACCACCGGTATTCCTTTTCTTACTGCAGTATTGATTGCTTCTTCCAGACCGGCTTCTCCATTATACTGCAGGATAATACCATCCGCCTTGGCCGCAATGCTCATATTCATATAATCAAGTTTATCATAGGATGTTTCTCTGTCCGGCCCCATGATCTCAATCAGTACATTATTCTGAGCTGCTTTTTTCTTCGCACTGTCATATACTGCCTGCCAGAACTGGGAATCGGGGCTGTCCACGATCATGTCGTACTGGTATTTATATATTTTCTCTTCCTGTTTATCCAACCCTGCTTTTTCACTGATTCCTCTGTAATAGGATTCTCCTGTCACATAAGTAAGTACTATCACGGCAGCAAAGATCAGCAGGATACAAACTGATTTTTTCTTCATAGTACACTCCGTTCTGTTTCGCAAAATATTCAAAGTTTAGTTTATCATAATTCCACAGAAAAGTCACTGCTTAACATGGATTTTCTGTGCACTTTCATGTTATATTAATAACTATAACCTTGCCAAAGGAGGCCGCAAGACATGACAAACGCAACCAAGCTTGCCCTGGAAGAATCCCTGAAACATCTGCTTCTTAAGAAGCCTTTAGATAAGATCACCATCAACGACCTGACTACGGACTGCGGGATCAGCCGCATGACTTTTTACTATCATTTCAAAGATATCTATGATCTTGTGGAGTGGTGCTGTCTGGAAGATGCCAGAATTGCCCTTCAGGGCAAAAAAACCTCTTCCACATGGCATGAAGGGCTTCTGCAGATCTTTGATGCCGTGATGGAAAACAAGCCGTTTATCTTAAATGTATACCGCTGCGTGGGGCGGGAACAGATCGAGAATTATCTGTTCCAGCTTACCTGCGATCTTCTTATGGGCGTGGTAACAGAAAAATCAAAAGATATCCCCATCACGGATGAACAGAAAATTTTTATCGCAGATCTGTATAAATACAGCTTTGTAGGGATCATGCTGGACTGGATCAAAAACGGCATGCGCGAAGATTATCGCGAAATCGCAGATGATACCGCAACCGCACTGTATGGAAGCATCGACAACGCCATCCGCAATTTTGCCGCCAGAAACAAAACAACAGAAATGCATACAGAATAAAAACTTATCAAAACAGACATAATGATAAAAAACTGAACACTTTCGGTATTTTGTAAATAGATTCTTTTTTCCGGATGGGCTATCATAGCCTCAACAGCAACAAAGAACAGTTAATCCGATACAAACAGGTATCTCATTTACGAAAGGTGGATGTCATATGTCAGATAAAAAAGGATTCATGGGACTTGCAGCACTTGCGGCAGCCGGAGCCGGCGCAGCCATGCTGATGAAAAAAACAAGAGAGATCAACGAAGAGGAAAACCTCCATGTGAAAGAAACTACTGCAAACTACCGCAACACCGAGCGTGGAAAGCATGACAAAAACAGCAAAGGGATTTATTATTCCAACGGTAACTACGAAGCCTTTGCCCGTCCGGAAAAACCGGAAGGTGTGGACGACAAGCATGCCTACATTGTAGGAAGCGGTCTTGCTTCCCTGGCTGCTGCATGCTTCCTGGTAAGAGACGCACAGATGCCAGGTGATCATATCCACATCCTGGAAGCCATGGATATTGCCGGCGGTGCCTGCGATGGAATCTTTGATCCGTCCAGAGGCTATATCATGCGTGGCGGTCGTGAGATGGAAAACCATTTCGAGTGCCTGTGGGATCTTTTCCGCAGTATTCCTTCTCTTGAAAAACCGGGTGCTTCTGTTCTGGACGAGTTCTACTGGCTGAACAAGCACGACCCGAACTATTCTCTCTGCCGTGCAACCGTCAACCGTGGACAGGATGCCCATACCGACGGAAAATTTAACCTGAGCCAGAAGGGCTGCATGGAGATCATGAAGCTGTTTATGACAAAGGATGAGGATCTTTACGATAAAACCATCGAAGATGTATTTGATGATGAAGTGTTTGATTCCACCTTCTGGCTGTACTGGAGGACCATGTTCGCATTTGAAAACTGGCACAGTGCTCTGGAGATGAAGCTTTACTTCCAGCGTTTTATCCACCACATTGCAGGTCTTCCGGATTTCAGCGCCCTGAAATTCACCAAGTACAACCAGTACGAATCCCTGATCCTTCCCATGAAAAAATATCTGGAGGATGCAGGTGTTGACTTCCAGTTTAATACTGAAGTCACAAACGTGATCTTCAATTTCAAGGATGGCAAAAAGATCGCCACTGCTATCGAATGCAAGGTAAAGGATGTGGAGCAGGGTATCCTTCTTACAGAAAATGATTATGTTTTCGTCACTAACGGAAGCTGTACAGAGGGCACGATCTACGGTGACCAGAACCACGCACCAAACGGTGATGCAGAGGTCCGTACCAGTGGTGTATGGTCTCTGTGGAAAAATATCGCAGCTCAGGATCCTTCCTTCGGACATCCGGAAAAGTTCTGCTCAGACATTTCCAGAACAAACTGGGAATCCGCTACTGTCACCACTTTGGATGACCGTATTATCCCTTATATCACCAATATCAGCCAGCGTGATCCACGTACCGGCAAGGTTGTTACCGGTGGTATCGTAAGCTGCCAGGATTCCAAATGGCTCTTAAGCTGGACCATCAACCGTCAGGGACAGTTCAGGGAACAGGATCCGAAGAAGGTCTGTGTATGGGTTTACGGATTGTTCACAGATGTTCCCGGTGATTATATCAAGAAGCCGATGAAAGATTGTACTGGTAAGGAAATTACCGCCGAATGGCTGTACCACCTGGGTGTTCCGGTAGATCAGATCGACGATATGGCAGAAAACAGCGCTGTCTGCGTTCCGACCATGATGCCGTACATCACCGCCTTCTTCATGCCGCGTACCAAAGGTGACCGCCCGGATGTTATCCCGGATGGCTGTGTAAACTTTGCATTCCTGGGCCAGTTTGCGGAAACTCCTCGTGATACCGTATTCACAACAGAATATTCCGTACGTACTGCAATGGAGGCTGTATACGGACTTTTCGGTGTAGACCGTGGGGTTCCGGAAGTATGGGGAAGCGTTTACGATATCCGTGAGCTTCTGGACAGCAGTGTGAAGCTGATGGACGGAAAATCCCCGCTGGAGATCCAGCTGCCAGGGCCGCTGAATGCACTGAAGAAACCACTTCTGAATGTTGTGAAGGGTACTGTGATTGAGAAAGTACTGCGGGATCATGATGTGCTGAAAGATTATATGTAAGATATACAGCCTGCCAGGCAGATATTCTCAATCCGAAAATTAAGATTTGAACACAGTAACGGAGCCTCCGGTTCTATTCGTGCAGCAATCCCCCGGAAATACTTCTCGCGCGGTATTTCCAGGGGATTATTTTATTTTCTGATACTTATTTTCCCAGTGCTTCATTCATACTTCCGGAACGGAAGCCCTGAAGATCCAGAGTCACGTAAGAAAATCCCAATGTGCGGAATTTCTCTGTGATCTTTGTTCTTGTTTCATTATCTGCAATTTTCAGGATCTCTTCTTCCGGAACCTCGATCCTTGCCATGGTACCGTGGATGCGAACACGGAACTGATGGAATCCCAAATCCATCAGAAACTGCTCGGCCTGATCTACCATGTGAAGCTTCTCCTCGGTAATGGTCTCACCGTATACAAATCTGGAAGCAAGACAGGCAAAAGATGGCTTGTTCCAGGTCGGAAGATTCATGTCTTTTGACAGCTCCCGGATCTCTTCTTTATAGAGGCCTGCTTCCTGGAGCGGACTGCGGACCCCAAGCTCCTGGATAGCCCTTTTTCCCGGACGGTAGTCGCCCAGATCATCCATGTTGGAACCTTCCACGATCATGTTCATATGGCGCGCCTTTGCAGCTTCCCAAAGTCTGGTGAAGATGGCTTTTTTGCAGATATAGCAGCGGTCCGGCGGGTTCTGGCGGAATCCCGGGATGTCGAATTCGTTGATCTTGCATATCTCCTGGCAAATGTGATTTTCCTGGCAGAAATCTTGCGTTTCTTTCAGTTCTCTGTCGGTGAAGGAGCATGGACATGCGGTAATGGCCATAGCTTTGTCGCCAAGTGTTTCCTGTGCAGCTTTCAGCAAAAATGTGGAGTCCACTCCACCGGAAAAAGCTACGGCTACACTTCCCAGGGAACGGAGGATTTCCTGGAGTTTTCTGTATTTTTTTTCAAGTGTGATGTTATCTGTTGCTGGCATATGTTCTGTCACCTCGTAATTTGTAAAATCTTATTTTTGCCGGATCCGAATCTGTAATTTTCAGATTTGTTCTTATTGACATGCTCTTGCAATGCTATGTGTGTATTCTTTATTGTAAACGATACCTTTTTGCCATACAAGTATTTTTCTACCTGACAGATGTACTATGAAATTTATTAGTATCCTCTCTGTTTCCAAACATAATAAGACCGGAAATACAGCATATGCCATACTTCCAGTCTTTCTTTTTACAGTTATTACATTTCGATCACATCAAGATCATCCGGAACAAACAGATTTCCGTGATAATACTCTCTGCCTTCTGCTCCGTAAAGCTCTTTACGTTTCTTAATGTTCTTATCCTCTGTGTGATACAGGACAAGATTCTTAACTCCAAGGTTCTCAGCCAGCTCACTGGCATCCTTAACTGTGGAGTGATGCTTCTCATAGGGATTGAAGATATCACGCTGTCCATACAGACAGAATGCTTCGTGGAACATCCAGTCGCTACCTTTTGCGTATTTCTCTTCACATTCATTGTATGGCTCGTCTCCGCAGCAGGTAAGTACCTTACCACCGTCATAGATCATCTGGAAACCGAACTGTTTCGCCTTGGTGGAACCGATATCAAAGAAGGTCACTTTCTTATTAAGAATTGTTTTTTCCTCGCCGTCTTTTACCTCGATCAGATGAAGTCTGTCACCGATGTACTGTGTCTCCTTCTTATTCAGAAGCTTAAATGCCATGTCTTTCAGAAGTCCGATCACTTCATCATGAGCATAGATGTTTGCCTCGCCCTGATAAGTGCCTTTTTTCATGTTCTGGCAAATGATGCGGATCACCCACACGATCCCCATGATATGGTCTACGTGCTTATGTGTAACAAAGATCTCATGAACATCCATCAGATCAACGCCAGCCTTCTTCAGCTGGGAAAGCACCGTATTTCCGCCGCCTCCGTCAACCAGAAAATGGCCGTACTCATCGCTGAGCACGAAACATGTATTGTAGCACTCTGTTACCAGTGCGTTACCTGTTCCAAGCATGGTTAATTTCATTCTGTTCTCCTCCTGTATAGCCCTGGTCATCAAACATTCAGCCACCCACCATTCTGCTCTCTGACACTCTGACCGGCTGTCTCTGGTTATATTACAGACACATATACAACCGTTTAATTTTTTGTTTTCTTATTTTTTCTGTGTTTTTCGTGTCCAATGATAACATTATGAAGAAATATTTTCAATAAGATCCATTCATTTTCATAGCAGAAAAATCAATCCACAAATCTTCATAGATTCCTGTTTTCACAGAATCCAGTCCGGTGCTCCCTTGCATCCTCTGTCATCCAGTTTATCTGCATCGCAGATAACAGAAATATATAATATATGGATCCTGTACAAAAACAGGAGCAGTCACATGGCGTACCATGTCTGCTCCTGTTTTACATTTTTATTATTTCAGCATCTCTATCTCCGTCTCAAAATACTGTTCCTGAAACCGGACCTGTTCTCTGATCTCCTGTGCTGTCATGGTCATATCTTCCGGAACTGCCACCCATTTGTCTTCCACATCATTAAGGCGGTGGATGATGGCTATCACTTTTCCTGTAAATTCCTTTACCGGGTGATCGATCCCCAGAACATAAACGTCCTGTTCCTCGCCGTCCGGAGCGATGATCCCTTCGATGTAGCCGTAATTTACCGGGTAAAAAAGATCTTTGTGTTCCGGATGGTAACTGTTCATTGGACGGTCGATCATGATATGCACAAGCTGGCCCGGAGTCGGTTTCTTATTCTCATAAACCATCTGCTTCATTTATATTCCTCTTTAAGCACATACAAGAAATTAACGGATTTTTCTATTATGCCAGTAAATCGAAGATTTTTATTTCAATCCGTTCTTCGTTTTACCAAATCTCAGACTCTACAGCCGCACGCTCAATGCCAAGACCCTTCATATATCGATCCATAAATGCGTTGAATCCTTTCACACCTTCTGCTTCCGGCGCCAGTGTGCTGCCTTCGTTTCCTTTGAAGACATCTTCATCCAGGAAATCCGCAAGGTCTTCGCCTTCTCTCCTGTTAATCAGATAGGAAGCCAAAAGTGCGATTCCCCAGGCTCCTCCTTCTCCTGCTGTAGACATTACGGATACCGGTGCATCTACCGCATCTGCAAGGATCTGCTGGCCGACCCCCTTTGTCTTAAAGAGACCGCCGTGGCCCAGAAGCTTATCGATCTTTACATGCTCCTGATTCAGAAGGATATCCAGACCTACACGCATGGCGCCGAGGCAAGTGTAAAGATTATTTCGCATAAAGTTTGCCAGTGTAAATTTGCTCTCAGGAGAACGTACAAACAGTGGACGTCCCTCTTCAAAGCCGGTCATATGCTCACCGGAGAAATAGCAGTAGGAAAGAAGTCCGCCACAGTCCGGGTCGCCTTCCATGGCTTTGTTATAAAGAGTTCCGAACAGTTTGTTCATATCTACTTCCATGCCCATAGCTTCTGCAAATTCCTTAAACACATTTACCCATGCGTTCAGATCCGAAGTACAGTTGTTGGAATGTGCCATGGCAACCGGATCTCCTGCCGGAGTGGTAACCATGTCGATTTCTTTATACGGTTTGGAAAGTGCCTTCTCCAGGACGATCATGGCAAATACAGATGTTCCCGCAGAAACATTTCCGGTACGCCGACGGACACTGTTTGTGGCAACCATACCGGTTCCTGCGTCTCCCTCAGGCGGACACATCGGGATTCCAGCTTTCAGCTTTCCGCTTACATCCAGAAGTTTTGCGCCCTCCTCAGTAAGAACTCCTGCATCCTGACCTGCCACCAGAGCTTTCGGCATAATATCGCGAAGCTTCCATGGGAAACCATAAGGCGCAACCAGTTCATCGAACTTCTGCACCATCTCCTCGTTATAGTCCTTCGTTTCACTGTCGATCGGGAACATACCTGCCGCATCACCGATACCAAGAACTCTTTTTCCGGTGAGTTTCCAATGCACATAGGCTTCCAGAGTGGTGATATAATCGATATCTTTTACATGCTCCTCACCGTTAAGGATTGCCTGATACAGGTGTGCGATGCTCCATCTCTGAGGGATATTGTAATGGAAAAGCTCTGCCAGCTTCTCAGAGGCTTCTCCTGTGATGTTGTTTCTCCAGGTACGGAACGGGACCATCAGCTCTCCCTCTTTATTAAACGGCATATAGCCATGCATCATGGCACTGACACCAAACGCACCTACGCTTGTAAGCTCCACTCCATATTTTTTCTGAACATCTTCTGCCATATCCTGGTAACTGCCCTGGAGACCTTTCCAGATCTCCTCCAGGCTGTATGTCCAGATACCATCCACATACTGGTTCTCCCATTCATAGGCTCCGGATGCGATGGGCTGGTTCTTATCGTCCACCAGAACTGCCTTGATCCTTGTGGAACCAAACTCAATACCAAGAGCCGTGCGATTCTCAAGAATTGCTGTTTTTGCCTCATTTACTCCCATTGTAAAAAACCTCCCATATTATTTGCTGAAATACATGCTGTTCCATCTCAGCTCATTCTGCAGATTCCGGATCGTTGTATCGCCATCAATATAAACCGCTTCAATACCCATAGCTGCTGTTTTCCAGTCACCCTCGCCACCGAAGCCATAGCCTTTTTCCATCAGTCGCTGGATTGCAAGTCCCGGAAGCTGTTTCAGGGAGCCCAGATCACCAAAGTGCGTTACGACAGCCTGATAATTTTTCTCCTCGAGGAAGCGCTCAAAACCGATCTCGATCCCTGCCTGGACTGCTACATGCTTCTTAAATTCCTCAGGGTCACGTCCATCCAGAATCATATCGTATTTATTATAATATTCTTCTACCAGAACATCAATATCTCCCTGGCTTACATCCTGAACATATTCTGCGATCTCATTAACCGGATAAGCATCGATCTCCCAGTTTTTCCTGGGGATGGGTGATAGTGGCAATGCCCTGTCCCTGTCTTGCATATAGTGAATTATCATAGCCGGTTACCGCAACATCTTCCGGGATCTTTTTTCCCTGACGTTCCAGTTCTTCCATGACCTGGACAGCGATCTGTTGTTTTTATTATTTATCAAAAGTTCCATATAAAGAAAGGCCGGAACACCCTCCCCATTCTGGTGTTCCGGCCTTTATATGCTGCCTTGCATATTTATTTCAAAGTTTTTGCTGCCTTCCGATCATTTCCTGCCTTAGCGGTACATCTTCATATAATCCCCGTGTGCCTCGATCAGCTCATCACACATTGCCTGGATGTCTTTGATGTTCAGCTCTGCACCTGTGTGCGGGTCCATCATGGCTGCCTGATAGATTTTCTGGCGGTCTTTGGTCACTGCTGCCTCAATAGCAAGGAGCTGCGGGCTGATATTGGATGAATTCATAGCTGCCAGCTGTGTAGGAAGCTTGCCCACTTTTACCGGATGTACACCGGTTCCGTCGATATAGCATGGAACCTCTACGCAGGCATCCGACGGAAGGTTATCGATGTAACCGTTGTTAAGAACATTTCCACCGATCTTGTACGGTGTGTTTGTAACAACAGCCTCCATGATATAAGAAGCATACTCTTTACTTCTCTCATGGCCGATCTTGCCATCCTTGAGGATATCCTCGCGCTCTTTTTCCCAGCCCTCGATCTGTTTGATACATCTTCTCGGATATTCGTCAAGCGGAATATTGAACTCCTCGATCATCTCCGGATATTTGGATTTAATGAAGAACGGATTATACTCTGCATTGTGCTCACTGGACTCTGTGCAATAGTATCCAAGATGACGGATATACTCATAACGCACCATGTCCTCATGCTTCTCACCGGAGGTATTCTTCTCCTCGGCAATTCTGCGGATCTCCGGATACAGATCATTTCCGTCTTTGTCGTGGATCTCAAGGAGCCACGCCATGTGGTTGATACCTGCGATCAGCTCAGTACGTCCCTCAATCTTGTCTTCCATTCCCATTCCCTCAAGAAGCTTCTGGGAACATACCTGCACGCTGTGGCAGAGACCTACCGTGCGGATCTTTGTGAAGCGCTGCATATAGCCGGTAAGCATTGCCATAGGGTTGGAGTAGTTCAGGAACAGAGTGTTCGGGCAGACTTCTTCCATATCCCGGGCAAATTCTTCCAGAACCGGAATGGTACGAAGTGCACGCATGATTCCGCCGATTCCCAGGGTATCTGCGATTGTCTGTTTGATGCCGTATTTCTTCGGGATCTCAAAGTCTGTTACGGTGCATGGCTCATAACCGCCTACCTGAATAGCATTGACTACGAAATCTGCATCTCGAAGTGCATCTTTACGGTTCTCTGCACCAAGATAGGTCTTGATCACTGCACGATCCTCGTTTACGTTGTGGTTGATGGCACTTAAGATAATTCTGGAATCCTCCAGCCTCTTCTCATCGATATCATAAAGTGCGATCTCGCTCTCGCGAAGTGCCGGTGTACACATACAGTCACCAAGTACATTTCTTGCGAAAACCGTGCTTCCTGCTCCCATAAATGTAATTTTGATCATGTTCGTTCCTCCTGCCTGTCTTTTTGGATATTTCTGTGAAAAATACCTCTGTTTTTTATAAAAGTACTGATTTTCTGCTGTTTCTGCGGTGCAGCTCCGCTTTGTTTTTATTATGTCTTTATGATACTGCCGAAAGTATCTTTAAAATATATACTTTGATGTCAATAATTGTTGTTTTGTTGCATGAAATATAAATGCCCGTTTACTGATACAGTTCAGAAATTTCCTATAAAACATATTTCCTATAAAATTTACTTCCATTCGTTTTTATGCTTTTTTATGTTTTCGGAACATTGCAAAGTAATTTTCCATAATGCAAAAACTCTCCATCCGATACCAGGATCATATATATCCTGATTCGGACAGAGAGCTGTTATTTTTTATTGCAAAGGTCTGCCAGCAACAAAAGGTACTGCCAGTTATCAGGCCTCAGATTCCGTATAATCGCCCTTCTTTCCATTCACTACAAGTCTTCTCTTTTCTTCCTTGTATTCTCTCGGACTTCTTCCTGTTCTTGCCTTGAATACCTTGGAAAAAGCCAGCGGATCTCCATACCCTACTCTTGCAGCTACTTCACTGACCTGAATATCTCCGTTTTTCAGAAGAGTTTTCGCCTTCTCAATGCGAAGATTCATAAGATATTCCTGCGGCGAGCATCCAAGGCTTTTTTTAAATGAACTGGTAAGATAGCTCCGGTTGACGCCAATGCGGTCTGCCAGCTCATTGATCTTCAGCCTCTTGTCAAAGTTGGCTGCAATGTAATCCACTGCCTGCTCCACATAAACGGAATTTGGATATCTGTGGGATGGAAGAAGCTTGCCTTCTCTCAGACATGCATCCCGGTTATCTGTGATCAGGTCAGAAAAAAGAAGCAGCAGAAGTCCGTTTCGTTTCAGCTCATTTTCAAAAACGAGCTTGTTGGTCCGTACCATTGCATCAATATACTTCGCAGCATTTTCCATGCAGTGGATCCTTCGGACCGGATTTTCCCGGCTAAAACCACTTACATGAATTACTTCCTCGGCAATCATTCCCTCAAATCCTACCCAGCGGTACGTCCAGGGATCGTCCATGTCTGCCTCATACCAGGCCTCCACACTGGGTGGAATCAGAAATGCTTCTCCACCGGTCAGATGATACTGATAGCCATCCATCTCAAAAACTCCGCTTCCGGATTCCACGATATGAAGTACATGGGAGATCCTTTTATTTGGTCCAAATCGATATCCCGGATCACATTTTTCCCACCCACAGTAAGTAAGACAGAGATCCACCGCACCTTTCTTTAAATTCTCCAGACATTTATAGCTGTCTGAGTTTGTAAAACCAACTGTATGAAGCAACTTGCCACCTCCCTGATGTCATATATTACATTTCCGACCGTGCGCTGCTTCGCCACCCAATAACAGACCGCCATATCCGGCGGCCTGTTATTTTTCTGGTCAGGCGGATGTTTTTTCTACAGACAGTTTTTATTCCATCACTTGCAGAAATCAGTCCTCTGCTTCAATTGTATACAATACAGAATGGAAGTCACCGTTTGTCTTATTGCAGTAGTCACGATCAACCGGGATTCCTGCATACATCAGCTCATTTCCGTAAGCTTTCAGGCACTTATCTTCCCATTTTACTTTGTAAAGCTGATCCTCGTCAAGACCTTTGAACCGCAGACGCATCCAGGAAGCATTTACCTTGTTCAGTCTCTCATAGTATCCGGCAACTGCCTGTTTTTTGTCTCTGGAAACAACCATCCATGCAGTATCATTTCCTTCGAACGGGCTTAAGATACGGTAGAAATCACCCTCCACCTGGATCAGATCACGATGTTCCTTCATGAATTCCACCTGTGCCTTTACCTCTTCGATCTCTTCATCACTTAAGAGGTTCAGATCCAGCTCATAGCCAAAGGTTCCGAAATATGCCACATTTGCTCTTGTGGAAAGCGGTGTGGTACGGTGCAGCTGATGATTCGGTACTGCTGATACATGAGATCCCATGCTGACGATCGGATAGACAAAGGAGGTACCGTACTGGATCTTTTCTCTCTCAGCTGCATCGGTATCATCACTGGTCCATGTCTGCGGTGCAAAATACAGCATTCCCGGATCAAATCTTGCTCCGCCGCTTGCGCAGGATTCAAAGAGGATGTCAGGGAATCTCTCTGTCAGTCTTGTATACAGCTCATAAACACCAAGGATATATTTATGCATAGTCTTGCCCTGATCTGCTGCAGATGCGCCGCGGCTGAAAGGCTCAGACATATAACGGTTCATATCCCATTTAATGTAGGAAATGGAAGATTCCTCGATAACCTTGGAGATGGAATCATAAATGAAATCCACAACCTCAGGTCTGGAAAAATCAAGAACGTGCTGATGTCTTGAGTGAGACTCAAAACGGTCCGGTGCTCCGATGAGCCAGTCCGGATGTGCTCTGTAGCAGTCACTGTTCTTGTTTACCATCTCAAGCTCTACCCAGAGACCGAATTTCAGGCCCATCTCCTCGATCTTACGGGAAAGTCCGGAAATTCCGTTCGGAAGCTTATTCTTATTTACGAACCAGTCGCCAAGCCCCTGGTAATCATCGTTTCTGGTTCCGAACCATCCGTCATCCAGAACGAACAGCTCTACCCCAACCTCTTTGGCTTTTTTTGCAATATTGAGGATTTTTTCCTCATTAAAATCAAAATAGGTCGCTTCCCAGTTATTGAGGAGGATCGGGCGTGCATGATTTCTCCATTTTCCACGCATCAGACGGTCACGGTACAGTCTGTGGTAAGCCTGGCTCATTCCGTTTAAGCCCTTATCACTGTATACCATAACAACCTCCGGAGTCTGGAATTCCTCATCTCTGGAAAGCTCCCAGGAAAATCCCTGTGGATTGATTCCCATCATAACTCGTGTCATCTCGTAGGTGGAAACCTCGACCTGTGCAAGGAAGTTGCCGCTGTACACAAAGCTGAATCCAAAAACCTCGCCTGTGTCTTCTGTTGTATGAGGACGCTTCAGTGCGATAAACGGATTCTGCTCAGAGCTGGAACCGGTTCCTGCAAGACTCTGTACAGCCTGTGTACCCATCTCAAGTTTACGTGTTTTTACATAGCGCTCACGTGCCCACGCACCGGAAAGATGGATCATCTCATACTCCATATCCGGAAACTCCACTGCTGCACTCATCACATTCTCAAGGCGGATCTTCTGATCCCCTTTCTGAACAAGGCGTGCGCTTCTGGTGATCACCGGGTAATCCTCATATACGGAATATGTAAGAACAAGGTCTGTGTCCATCACAGAATCATGAAGTGTGATATCCAGAGATGTTGCTTCCTCATCACTTTCTGTATAAGTTGCCGGAAGACCTGCAAGCTTCTTCTTGCCGCCATAGATCTCATGAGAAACATATTTGAAATCTACGATCTCGCTTCCGTTCTCCTGACGAACAGTAAGGGCAGGGTTTCTGTAATCACCGGTTCCGTAAACAGGATACTCCTGTTTGGTATACTGCATGGAAAGAAGTCCTGGCTCCGGAACGCATACAGCCATCAGGGAACGCATGATCTCTTCATGAAGATAACTGAAATCCTCTTTATCGCGGATAGCTTTTCCATAGTACAGATTCTCCATCTGACCATTTTCCATGATACAGGTGATGTAGCTTAAATGTTTGTTATAAATGTGGAATGTCTTTGATCCCTCGTGAAATTTAATCGGCATAATTTTCTCCTTTTTTCATTTACTGCAGATAAAAATATCCGCCTCTTTCCTTAAGAATCATCAAATAACTGTGCATTTTGGCATTTGCTTCGATAAAAATACCGCTGACAACCTCAATAACCAAATCCTCAGTTATATACATTGTCAGCGGTCTTGTATTACCTTATGTAATATTTCTGATTACAGTTTTCCACCGCTGGTAGCAATACCTTCGATAAACTGTTTCTGGAAGATCATGTAGATCACGATCATCGGAATGCAGGCGATCAGAGATGCAGCCATCAGTTCCGGGAATTTGGATACGTACTGGCCCTGCATCTTTGCAAGTGCGGAAGAAAGTACCAGCATATCCTTATCTGTATTAACGATCATCGGCCACATCAGGTCTTTGAATGCGAATACAGCTGTGAAAATTCCAAGTGCGACCATACTGGATCTTGTAAGTGGTGCCATGATGTAAAGGAAGGTCTGACCGATGTTACATCCGTCAAGTCTGGCAGCCTCCTCCAGATCCTTCGGCAGTCCCATGTATCCCTGTCTCAAAAGGAAGGTACCGAACGCAGTGACAATACCCGGGAATACAAGGGCAAAGATCGTATTCAGCATACCCATCTTGCTGACCATCAGGTACTGCGGGATGATGAAGATCTGTACCGGAACCATCATCTGGAACAGTACAAGACTGAAGCAGAGATCACGGCCCTTGAAGTTCAGTCGTCCAAATGCATAGCCTGCCATAGTTGCTGTAAGAACCGCACACACTACTCGGAAGAAGATCAGAAGCAGTGTATTCTTGTACAGAAGCAGGAAGTTCATGTTATTGATAACAGAAATAAATGCGTCTTTTCTCCATATTTTCGGGAAAATAGTGAAAGGATCTACAGATGTTGCTTCAGTTACAGTTTTAAAAGCTGTCAGGATCATCCAGATAAATGGCACAAGCATCGTTATGGACACAATGATCAGTATGACATGTATTAAAATAGTGGTTAATTTCTTTTTTGTTTCCATACTATCCATGGTTAATCCCCCTTTTTAGTTGTAGAATACCCATTTCTTCTGACCGATCATCTGGAATACTGTCAGGATCATGGTGATAATAAGAAGTACTACTACGATCGTAGCGCCGTATCCCATGTTCTTATTGATAAATGCATATTTATAGAACAGGTAAACCAGTGACTGAGTCTTGGTAAGTGCCGGGTTTGACTTGTCAATAACCATATAGATCAGGTCGAATACCTGAAGGGATCCGATCACACGGGTAACAAGTACGAAGAAAATGGTTGGTGAAAGAAGCGGGATCGTAATGCTGAAGAATGCATTCACACCTGTAGCTCCGTCAATCTCTGCCGCTTCATAATAATCTCTCGGAATTTCCTGAAGTCCTGCCAGAAAAAGAACCATATTGTAACCGATGATAGACCATACACCGATGATCGCAACTGCAAATACTGCAATTTTCGGATTAGAAACCCAGTTTACATGAACATGGAAAACGTTATTGATAAGACCATAATCAGAGTTGAACAGCCATCTCCATACCATGGCTACCGCTGCCGGAGCTGCTACCATCGGAAGGAAGATGATGGTTCTGTAAACAGAACGGCCCTTCATCTTTCTGTTAAGAAGTACTGCAAGAACAAGTGCGATGACAATGGAAAAAGGAACCTCCACGATCGCATATTTGAATGTGTTGATCAGTGCCTGCCAGATCTCTTTATCTGCAAAAACCTTCTGATAGTTCTGTAAACCGATAAAGATATTTCCTTTACCAAAATCTCCTGTTTTGAAAAAGCTCTGGTAAATAGTCTGGAAGATCGGAATGATGTTCAATACAATCAGTCCGATGGTTGTTGGGAGAATAAACAGCCAGCCCCAGAGGAACTCACTGCGCTCTCTCTTTGTCCGTGCCTGTGACTTGGTAGTTTTAGCCATAAGAATCACTCCTTCTATTCCTTCTATGTATGAGGCCGCTGCACCTGAGTGCGGCGGCCCCTCTCATTACTGCACTTAATTATCGGTGTTTCTTAATGCTTACTCCTCAGCCAGCTTCTCGTTCATCTGATCAGCCATCTGCTTGCAAGCCTCTTCCATTGTGATGTCGCCTGTGTATACGCCCTTAAGGATCTCGTTGTCCTCGTTCTCCCATGTTACAGTAGATTTGGAGTATGGACGGATCTCCATGTCATCCATCATGTTCAGATAAGCCTGAAGGTTGAAGTCTGCGGATTTAGCCCATGCATCAGATGTTCCTGTGTATGCACTCATTGTAACACCAAGCTCAGCCTGTTTCTCCTGAGCCTCTTTGGATCCGAGGTACTCGATCAGCTGCCAAGCTTCGTCTGTGTGCTCACCGGAAGCAGATGCTGCCCATCCAAGTCCGTTATATGAGGAAGCTCTTCTGCCTGTCTCAGCGTTCTTAGGAAGCTCTACACAATCACAGTTCGCTGCTGTGTACTCATTCTCTTTAAATGCTGAAATCATCCAGGAGCCCTGGCATGTCATAGCGATCTTGCCAGCCTCGAAAAGTACGTCCTCGTTGTTCTCGGACATTGTCTCAAGAGACGGGATCACGCCATCCTTGATCCATCCTTCCAGTGTCTGCATAGCTGCGATCGTCTTCTCATCATCCCAGCCGGATTTTGTCTTGTCATCGCTGATGATGTATCCGCCGTTATCATAGATCAGGTTGTAGTATCCGGCCTGGTTGTTATCATTTCTCATTGCGAGACCGTACTGGGAACCATCATCCTTAGTAAGCTTCTTAGCTGCCTCTGTAACATCATCCCATGTCCAGTCAGCTGTCGGATAATCAAGTCCTGCCTCGTCAAATAATGTCTTGTTGTACCAGAGAGCGATTGTATCTATATCCTTCGGTACTGCATAATATTTGTCATCGTATGTATACAGTCCCCAGATATCCTCCGGATAGTTCTCCGGATCGATCAGATCGCTGTCTTTGATCTTATCGGTCAGATCAAGAAGCATATCGTTGGACATGTATCTCTCACTCTCATTGGAGTGCATCCAGAATACGTCCGGAAGGGAACCACCCTGTGCACCGGCCTCAAGCATTGTCCAGTACTCATCCCATTTAACAACGGAGATCTCTGTCTTGATTCCTGTCTTCTCTGTGAAGTCTGCAAGAATTTCTTTGATTCCCGGCTCCTGGTTGGTGTCCCAGATGGATACGGAAAGTGTAACATCGTCACCTTTTGCATATACCGGAACTGCTGTCATTACCATGGCACCTGCTAACAATAATGCTGCTACTCTTTTGAAATTCATAACTTCTTCCTCCTTTTAAATCTTTCTTATTTTCCCTCTTTCTTTTGGTCAGTTTTTATATTTTTTCACGTCCCTGACCGTTGATATTATTATAATTGCACATGGAAAAATGATAAATGGATTATTGTCATTTCAATATGGAAAAATGTTACTTTTTATTCATTTTATCCATTTTTTGTTCACACTTTGTTAATTATCCGTCATTTTTCCAGTTTCTTTTACGTTTTTTTTATATACCCTCACAATTTTTACTATTTTTGAGTATGTTTTGGCGCTCATTTATCCCCTTGTAGCAAAACCAACATTTTTACATATGTATTTTTGTATGTTTTTACTAACTCAAAACATGTATAAATGTCATTTGCCGAATAATCTGTTTTTCCGTTCCTAACACAATTCCATGCACGCTATCATTTCCACATGTGCACGCAAAATTCCATATTTTTTTATACAGTCCTATAAACCGTTCTGTATCCTGCGTTTTTCCTGCCGAAAAATTTCCCGGCTGTACTGTTTTTCTCACCGTCAGATGTGTATTGACGATCCGTATTCGCTGCGAAGCATATTGCTGTTCATTCTGTGACCGGCAATACGCTTCGTGATGCACAAGATACTTATCTGCGTTCCCTCTCTTTACACACAGTCAAAAACTGTGCTAAGATTAGCTGGATCGGACTTTACACCTATAGTCTGTTTTTCATTTCTATATTTCTATATAAGGAGGTTATTAACAGTTAAATATAAATTATAAAATCATATAAGTACATGTTTGGTTTTATAAGATATTAGAGTGGAATATTATGGAAAGGAGCTGATGCTTTGAGTAAATATTATTCTATACATGAATTTTCAAAAATTATAGGCGTATCCGCCCAGACATTACGAAATTGGGATGCCAATGGAAAACTTCATCCGCATCATACTACAGTAAGCGGCTATAGATATTATTCTGACGAGCAACTCAACCAGGTAATAAATGTAAAGCCTAAAAATCGCATTACAATTGGATATTGTCGCGTTTCCAGCCATAAACAGAAAGATGATCTGGAACGACAGATTGATAATACTGAAAAATCCGAACAGCAGGAACTTGTTGAAGATCTGGTTCAGATGATCGCAGTATTCAGTTGCAAATTACAAGGAAAACGAGCGAATAAAGCTAAGAAACTTATCCGGGAACTGATACAGGAGGAAGTAGATGGTAAAAGCCATAAAAGTAATGTTGATACCAAACAATGTACAGAAAACTAAGATGTTTCAGTACGCAGGTGCTTCAAGATTTGCTTATAACTGGGCTTTGGCAAGGGAAATAGAAAACTATGAAAAAGGCGGAAAATTCATTTCAGATGCAGAACTCAGAAAAGAATTTACAAAGCTTAGACATTCTGATGGATACGCATGGTTATTGAGTATTTCAAATAATGTAACCAAACAGGGGATCAAAGATGCCTGCACTGCTTATAAGAACTTTTTCAAAGGTTTGCAGAAATTCCCAAGGTTCAAGTCAAAAAAGAGAGCAATGCCGAAGTTCTATCAGGATAATATTAAGATACAATTCAGCAATACTCATGTTAAGTTTGAAGGATTTTCTTCGAGCAGGAAAAGAAATAAACAAAAACTAAATTGGGTAAGACTTGCAGAGCATGGTTGTATTCCTACAGATGCTAAATATATGAATCCGCGAATATCCTTTGACGGATTGAACTGGTGGATCAGCGTATGTGTGGAATTTCCTGATTGCATAGAAAAACTTAATGATGATGGGATTGGTATAGATCTAGGGATCAAAGATCTGGCTATCTGCTCTGATGGAGCTAAGTATAAGAACATCAATAAAAGTCAGAAAGT
>NZ_QUJX01000009.1:0-164624 GCF_003480785.1 Ruminococcus sp. AM26-12LB
TACATTGCAATCTTTTGGAATACTATGTTCTAACTAAATGGCATTGGGCCGTCTCCCCTTCTCGCGCTCTTCCCCTCCTGGCCACGCCGCTGTGATGCGTTGTGGAATGTGTAAGTGTATCGGCTCAGTCCTGTATTCTGCTGTATCGGCAGTGACAGGCTGAGCCGATTATTGATTCGGCCTTGCATTCTGCTGCACTGGCAGTAGCAGGCTAAGCCGATTATTGATTCGGCCATGTATTCTGCTGCACTGGCAGTGACAGACTGAGCCGATTATTGCTTCTGCCTTATATTCTGCTGTACTGGCAGTGACAGGCTGAGCCGATTATTGATTCTGTCTTGTATTCTGCTGCACTGGCAGTAGCAGGCTGAGCCGATTATTGATTCGGCCATGTATTCTGCTGCACTGGCAGTAGCAGGCTGAGCCGATTATTGCTTCGGCACTGTATTCTGCTGTACCGACAGTAGCAGGCTGAGCCGATTGTTGCTTCGGCACTGTTTATTGCTTCTTCACTGTTTATCGCTTCTGGCTGAATGGGAAAGTGGCCTGCGTAGCGGGCCTGTTCTCTGGATTGTGGTGTATCGCTGTTATTCAGGAACAGGCTTCGCCAATATATTTACGTCAGCATAAATCGGCTCAACCTTCCACAGCCAACGTAGTAGAATCCATCGCCCCTCCAATATCTTCACATATTCCTACAACCTACAATAGCTGCGTGCCCGGAAAGGGGGAGCTCGAGGGGGAAAAGCGGGCTTCGCAACTTTGAGTGCTTTCCCCCTCGTACCTGCCCATGCCAAAATGGTCCCCCTGAAAGGGAAAGTACCTGTGTTTCAAGCATCCCCCCGGAAAGGGCATCACCTGCGTTTCAAGCATCCCCCCGGAAAGGGCATCACCTGCGTTTCAAGCATCCCCCCGGAAAGGGCATCACCTGCGTTTCATGCATCCTCCCGGAAAGGGAAAACATCCTCCGGAAGGCGATCAGGCTTCGGTTTCATCGTGGAACTGCGGGATCGGAGTTACCGGGGGATAAGAATCCACCGGAGGTTCATCAAACTCTCCGGAAATATTCCGATAGAAAACTGCCATACAGGTTTCTATATAAGGCACCAGCCAGATCAGTGCCAGATACAATGTAAATATGGAAAAAATGATCCACGGAACAAAACTTAAGAGCATTTTCATATATTCCCAGTAATGTCCCTTCATAAGCTTTGCACTGGCTTTCAGTGCCTGCACTCCTTTTATGTCCGAATTATCGGACAGGATGTAATAGCTCATGGTGAACGGCATAGCTGCCAGCAGGTTCAGCGCGAACCCGAGAAGTGTGAGCAGCATGTAAGTTACTGCCCAGTTCATCTGCTCCTCCGTTGTATTTCCCATATTGCTTGTAAAAGAAAACCACGCCAGTGGAAGTGATGTCACCAGATTGATCAATGCCAGCACAAAGGATGCCACGATCACATGATCCGGCTGATGGCTGAAAAAGTACAGAAGGTCTCCGAAAGAGTAGGCTTCCCTTCTGGAAATATTCAGATAGATCCGGTAAAGTCCTGCGGAAAAAATACAGATCACCAGAGAAAGGACAAAGCTGAATACCTCTCCTCCAATGATCGCATACAGGGAATCTCCCGGAAAAAGTGCTGTAGAAATATAGCTTGAAACTGCGCTCATCGCCGCAACCGCAATACTCCCGATCACAGGGACCGTAAAATTGCCGGCCAGAGTTTCCCCTGCCAGCTTCTTACAACCCTTCAGATTTTTTCTCATAATTCTGTATCCCTTCGTTATAGAAGGCGGAGACTCATCCAAGCCTCCGCCCCGTCATTTTTTACTTCAGATATATCATATTCTCATATTTCACATCTGTTTAGTCTGCAAGATTAAACGCATCATGTACCGCATTCATGGCACGTACGCCATCTTTCTCGTTAATGAGAACCGTCACACGAATCTCAGATGTTGCGATCATATTGATGTTCACACCCTCATTGTAAAGGCTTTCGAACATTTTTGCAGCAACACCCGGATTGCTCATCATACCTGCTCCTACAATAGAAAGCTTGGCAATGTTTTTCTCCGCATGAAGCTCAGAATAGGCGATGCGTGCCTGGTTAGCTTCCAGAACACCCATTGCATCGTCCAGATCATTTTTATCAACAGTAAAGGAAATGTCCTTGGTTCCGGCACGGCCGATAGACTGAAGGATCATATCCACATTGATATTTTTCTTAGCCAGGGTATCAAAAAGCTTAAATGCCACTCCTGGTGAATCTTTAAGTCCGATCACAGCAATACGTACTGCATCTGTATCCAGAGCAACACCGCTGATCAGCATTCTCTCCACTGTTACTTCCTCCTTTACCACAGTTCCTTCGCTGTTGTTGAGACTGGAACGTACCACCAGCGGCACGCCGTATTTCTTTGCCATCTCCACAGAACGGTTATGAAGCACTCCCGCACCCAGAGTTGCCAGATCCAGCATTTCATCGTAAGTGATCTCCTTAAGCTTGCGGGCATTCGGAACCTTACGCGGGTCAGCGGTATAAACACCGTCCACATCGGTATAGATCTCACAGGCATCTGCATGAAGCGCTGCCGCAAGAGCTACGGCTGTGGTATCAGAACCGCCACGTCCAAGTGTGGTATAGTCATTATATTTATCAATGCCCTGGAAGCCTGTGACCACAACGATCCTGCGGTTATCCAGCTCTCTGCGGATACGTGCCGCCTCGATCTTTTTCAGGCGTGCGCTGCCATGTGCACTTGTTGTGTGCATAGCTACCTGAAAGGCGTTCAGAGAAACAGCCGGTACTCCCAGACTGTCCATAGCCATGGACATCAGTGCCACTGACATCTGCTCTCCGATGGTAAAAAGCATATCCATCTCACGTTTCGGAGGTTTGTCATTGATATCCTTTGCCATGGTGATCAGCTCATCGGTATACTTACCCATTGCAGAAAGCACGATCACCACGTCGTTTCCTTTTTTGTAATCTTCGATACATCTTCTGGCAACATTAAAGATACGCTCTTTGTTTGCCACAGAAGTACCACCGAATTTTTTTACAATCAACATGTTCTTTTCTTCCCTTCGGCATCAATCCTTTACACGGATCATTGCCAGTACTTTTCCGGTGAGCTTGCTGATCTTCTCATAATATTCAGCCTGCTTCATCACCGGTGTGATAAATCCGAATTCGTCCGGAAGGTCATCCGGCTCGATGGTCTGTACATCACCAAAAGCTTTTTCCACTTCATCCATAGTAGTATCAGACACACGTACAAAGAAACGTCCCTCAACTTCATCCATATCCATAAGCTTCAGGGCATAGCTGCTCCAGTTTGTCATGATATTTCTGTGGAGATGCTTTGCTTCATCCACAACATCTGCAACTACTGCACTTGCAGTCGGAAGCTTACCTGCTCCGCTTCCGTAGAACATGGCATCTCCAAGAACATTTCCGTGCACAAATACTGCATTAAACACATCATTTACACTGTAAAGCGGGCTACTCTGGCCTACCAGGAACGGCGCTACCATTGCATAGAAAGAATCTCCGATCCTGCGGCTTGTGGCAAGAAGCTTGATAGTCATGCCAAGCTCTTTTGCATATTCCATATCTGCCGGTGTAATCTTTGTGATTCCTTCTGTATAAATATCCTCGTAATTCAGGAATTTTCCGTATGCAAGTGAAGAAAGGATGGCGATCTTACGGCATGCGTCAGCACCTCCTACGTCTGCAGTCGGATCTGCCTCTGCATAGCCCTTTGCCTGAGCTTCCTTCAGAACCGTATCGAAATCACAGTTCTCTGTGCTCATCTTGTAAAGCATGTAGTTGGTGGTTCCGTTAAGGATTCCTGTGATCTCATCGATCTCATCTGCTGTCAGTGAAGAATTCAGTGCGCGGATGATCGGGATACCGCCGCCGCAGCTTGCCTCAAAAAGGAAGTTGATATTTTTTTCTTTTGCGATCTCCATGAGCTCGGAACCATGCTTGGCTACCAGAGCCTTATTGGATGTGCTTACGCTCTTTCCTGCCTGAAGCGCTCTTTTTACAAAGGTATAAGCCGGCTCGATCCCGCCCATAACCTCAACAACAATATCTACCTCCGGATCGTTTACGATCACTTCATAATCATGAACCAGAACTTTCTCAACCGGATCTCCCGGAAAATCTCTTAAATCAAGAACGTACTTGATGTTAATCTCATCTCCAGCTCTCTTGTTAATGCTCTCATGATTGGTGTTGATGACTTCAACAACTCCGCTTCCTACTGTACCGTAGCCTAATACTGCTATGTTTATCATATGCTTACTCCCTGCCTAAAATTTTCAAATAGTGTATACCGTCTCTCTGCTCAATATTCTCCACCATAGCCTCTGCGTCGCCTTCTCCCGGAAGGATGTCAACGCTCAGCGTCAGCGTTGCGACTCCGTTAATGGGAATACTCTGATGTATGGTCAGGATATTACCGTGAAAACGGGCAATCGTCTGCAGCACCATTGATAAAAGCCCCGGCTCATCGTCCATCTGAATGATAAAGGTGATGGTCTTTCCCTTGGTCTCCTCGTGGAAAGGAAAAATATCGTCCTTATATTTGTAAAAAGAACTGCGGCTGATCCCGGTCCTTTCAGCAGCTTCCTGAACAGTAGCCACCCGTTTGGATTCCAGCAGTCTCTTGGCCTCAACCACCTTGAGAAGTACCTCCGGCACTGCCCGTTCTCTTACTACATAGTATTTTTTCTTTTCAACCTGTTTCTGCATAGCAACCTCTCTGACTGCTGTTCACATTGTGGCCAGCAGCCTTCTGTCCGTTTCATAAAGACAACTGTTTTTGTACAAGAGATATATTATCATAATAAAAGAAACTCCACAAGCGCTTTTTTGCCTGCGGAGTCCTTTTCTCTGTCTTTATGGGGTTCCGTGACAGTAATGTTATTCTTTCTTTTTCGCCAGCGCGATCCATTTCAGGTATGCATTGATAAAAATGTCAATACCACCGTCCAGAACTGCGTCAACATTACCGGTTTCTTCATTGGTTCTATGGTCTTTTACCATGGTGTATGGCTGCAGGACATAGGAACGGATCTGGTTTCCCCAGCCGATATCTGTCACTTCGCCTCGAATGCCGGAAAGCTTCTCCTCAGCTTCCTGCTGTTTCAGCAGATACAGCTTGGCCTTCAGCATCTGCATAGCCTTATCCTTGTTCATGTGCTGAGAACGTTCATTCTGGCACTGTACCACGATTCCTGTCGGGAAATGTGTGATACGGATCGCAGAGGATGTCTTGTTGATATGCTGTCCACCGGCACCACTGCTTCGGTAGGTATCGATACGGATATCGTCATCATTGATCTCAACATCCAGATCCTTCTTGATATCCGGCATAACATCGCAGGATACAAAAGAGGTCTGTCTCTTTCCTGCTGCATTAAACGGAGAAATACGTACAAGACGATGAACACCCTTCTCGGATTTCAGATAACCGTAGGCGTTCTCTCCGTTCACCTGGAAGGTTACGGATTTCACACCGGCCTCATCACCGTCAAGGTAATCCAGGACCTCCAGCGCAAAGCCTTTCTTCTCCGCCCATCTGCTGTACATACGATAAAGCATTCCGCACCAGTCGCAGGCCTCTGTTCCGCCGGCTCCTGCGTTCAGCTTGATGATGGCGTTCTCTCCGTCGTACTCTCCGGAAAGGAGTGTCTTCACACGGATGCTGTCAAAGCTTGCCTGGAACTCGTCCAGCATTTCCTGGATCTCAGGGACGATCTCAGGATCATTCTCCTCATATCCCATCTCGATCATGGTTTCCATATCTTCCATCTGCGTTTCCAGATTATGGTATGTCTCAATATCGTCCTTGAGACTCTTTAACTGTTTCATCTTCATCTGGGATGCTTCCGCATTATCCCAGAAATCAGGCGCTTCCATCTCGCGCTCTAATTCTTCGACCTTCTGCTCTTTGTTAGCGAGGTCAAAGTGAATCCCTCACTTCCACTAATGGCTCTGTGTATGTTGCAAGAATACTCTTGAACTGATCTAACTCAACCACAGCTTCACCTTCTTTCTATATATTGATACAGGATTTCCTGTCTGTCTTATACAATACCATATGGGCATGGAAATTACAACGAAAACGTGGTCAGGGCGTAAATATCCCCTCTCCTGTGCTTCAGAAGCGGCAGCTGCTCCCGGACTTTTTTTACCTCGTCCAGATCCAGTTCCACAACCTTCACAGCCGGCTTCTCTTCCATCTCCATGAGGACTTTTCCCCAGGGGTCTGCGGCAATGGAGTGGCCCCAGGAATGATACCCGGCGTTCAGGTCTCTGGCGGGGGCAGCTCCGATGGTGTATACCTGGTTATCCACGGCTCTCTGGCGGAACATCAGCTCCCAGTGAAGGGGCCCTGTTGTCATGTTAAAAGCAGCCGGCGCGATGATCACCTGGGCACCTTCGTCCACCATCAGCCTGGCAAGCTCCGGAAAACGGAAGTCGTAGCAGATGCAAAGGCCCATTTTACCAAATTCTGTATCAAAAACCGTCACCTGGTCTCCCGGTGTCAGGGTATCGGATTCTTTAAAATACTGACCGCCTTTTACATCAATGTCAAAAAGATGCATCTTCCGGTGCTTACCGATCTGATGACCATTTCTGTCAAAGACATAGGAAGTGTTATAAATATTGCCGGCTTCATCTCTCTCCGGCATACTTCCTGCTACGAGATAAATTCCGTATTCCGCTGCCAGCCTGGAGCATTTTTCCCAGGTATCTCCGCCCTCAATTTCGGCATATTCCGGAAAGTATTTATTTTCGTAGGGGCAGCAGAACATTTCGGGCAGGACTGCCAGATCGATCCCCTGAAGCTCCGGGCTGGCAAGAAGTTCTGCTGCCTGGGTGATATTGCGAAATTTATCAGTATATACATGTGTCTGAAGAATTGCAGTTTTTATAATTGCCATATTATCATGTCCCTTCTCTTACAGCGAAAATTAAGTATCTGCTCTATTGACGCAGGATGACTTTCTCATATGCAGGGCGGGAGAATGAAGCGTAGCGGTGGCTACGGCGATTGACGACAACGCAGCATATAAAAAATCAGACAAGTCTATATGACTATTATTTAATATTCGCTGTACTCTGTTCCTATGTAACAGAAATCCCAGAAAAAATAGCCCCACCACATCATCCGGGTGAGACTATTTTTATCTTCCTTCTCAGATCTTGGCAGCCTTACGTCCGCAGCACTGTTTGTATTTCTTGCCGCTTCCGCATGGGCACGGATCATTCGGGTATACTTTATCTTCTTTTCGCTGAACCGGTTTCTTCGGGCCTGCGCTGTCATCTTTGTTTGTGCCGGTTACCTTAGCAACCTGCTCACGCTCGATCTTCTGCTCCACATGAACATGATACAGCATACGTACAGTGTCTTCCTGAATGGAGCTGATCATGCTGTTAAACATCTCGAATGCGTTCATCTTGTACTCAACAACCGGATCTCTCTGGCCGTATGCCATCAGACCGATACCCTGACGGAGCATTTCCATATCATCGATGTGATCCATCCATTTGCTGTCGATGCATTTCAGAAGGACAACTCGCTCAAGCTCACGAAGCTGTTCCGGTTCCGGGAACTCAGCCTCCTTCGCTTCATAAAGCTTCACAGCCTCTTCCTTCACAATATGCTTGATCTCATCTTTCTTATGGCCTTTTACCTTCTCTGCGGTCAGCGGGTGAATCGGGATGATCGGAGTGATCGCAGTGTTGAACTCATTAAGATCCCACTCAGAAGAATCCATGTCATCGGAAAAGCACATGTCTGTCATGCTGTCTACGATATCTGTGATCATCTTGTAGATGGCATCACGCATATTCTCACCGTCAAGTACCTGGCGACGCTCCTCATAGATGATCTCTCTCTGCTCATTGTTAACCTGGTCATAGTCGAGAAGATTTTTACGGATACCGAAGTTGTTGAACTCGATCTTCTCCTGGGCTTTCTCGATGGCATTGGAAAGCATCTTGTGCTCGATCTGCTCATTCTCCTCAACACCAAGGGATGTGAACACCTTCATCAGTCTCTCGGAACCGAACAGACGCATCAGGTCATCCTCAAGGGAAATGTAGAAACGGGATTCACCCGGATCTCCCTGTCGTCCGGAACGTCCACGGAGCTGGTTATCGATACGTCTTGACTCATGACGCTCGGTACCGATGATCTTCAGACCGCCGGCCTCTCTTGCCACATCGTCAAGCTTGATATCGGTACCACGGCCTGCCATGTTGGTCGCGATGGTAACGGCATCTGCCTGTCCTGCCTGAGCTACGATCTCAGCCTCAAGCTCATGGAACTTGGCATTCAATACATTGTGGGGGATTCCCTCTCTCTTCAGCATTCTGCTGAGAAGCTCGGAAGTCTCGATGGTGATCGTACCAACCAGTACCGGCTGATGTTTTGCGTGAGCTTCCTTAACTGCCTCTACAACGGCGTTGAATTTCTCTTTCTTTGTCATGTAAACAGCATCATCAAGGTCTTTACGCTGTACTACACGGTTGGTCGGGATCTCTACAACGTCCATGCCGTAAATATCACGGAACTCTTTTTCTTCGGTAAGGGCTGTACCTGTCATACCGCCTTTTTTATCATATTTGTTGAAAAAGTTCTGGAAGGTAATGGTTGCGAGAGTCTTGCTCTCTCTCTTAACCTTCACATGCTCTTTCGCCTCGATCGCCTGATGAAGACCATCGGAGTAACGACGGCCCGGCATGATACGACCGGTAAACTCATCAACGATCAGGATCTCGTCATCTTTTACAACATAATCCTGATCCTTGTGCATCAGATTATGTGCACGAAGTGCAAGGATGATGTTGTGCTGGATCTCCAGGTTTTCCGGATCTGCCAGGTTCTCGATATTAAAGAATTTCTCAACCTTCTTGATACCCTGCTCGGTAAGGTTGACGATCTTATCTTTCTCATTTACAACGAAGTCACCGGTCTCGATAACCTCCTCACCCATGATGGCTGCCATCTTGGTCATCTCATGGCTGGCCTCACCACGCTCCAGCTGCTGTGCAAGGATATCGCACACCTCATAAAGCTTGGTGGACTTGCCGCTCTGTCCGGAAATGATCAGAGGTGTACGTGCCTCATCGATCAGAACAGAGTCGATCTCATCGATGATACAGTAGTGAAGATCTCTCTGAACAAGCTGTTCTTTATAGATGACCATATTGTCACGAAGATAATCAAATCCAAGTTCATTGTTTGTTACGTATGTGATGTCACATCCGTATGCCGCACGACGCTCTTCCGGCTTCATGTCGTTAAGTACCACGCCTACAGTCAGGCCAAGGAACTCGTGAACCTTACCCATCCACTCAGCATCTCGTTTTGCCAAGTAGTCGTTGACGGTTACGATGTGGACACCTTTTCCCTCAAGGGCATTCAGATATGCAGGAAGTGTGGAAACAAGAGTTTTACCTTCACCTGTTTTCATCTCGGCGATACGGCCCTGGTGAAGGATGATACCACCGATGATCTGTACACGGTAATGCTCCATTCCAAGTACACGCTTGGCTGCCTCACGTACGGTGGCAAATGCCTCCGGAAGAAGATCATCCAGTGTTGCACCTTCTGCAAGACGTTTCTTATATTCTCTTGTTTTGTCTCGTAACTGCTCATCCGTAAGCTGCTGCATCTGAGACTGATAGCTTTCGGTTTTTTCAACCAGCGGCATGATACGTTTTACCTCACGCTGGCTGCGGGTTCCAAATACTTTTGAAAAAACATTCATGTTTCTGCTCCAATCATTTTATTCGAATAAGACTGCTGTCTCTGATCTGTCCAATTTTGGATCATTCCAGTTCTCTGTTGATATCCGTTATACTGGATCACATATGGTATATATTCTACCACTTTCCTGTTATAAAAACAATGAACAATTATTTAACAAATCATGTCAGGAACAACAGAAAATATCCCGCATAGGATCCTGTTTTCGAGGATCCCGCGGGATATTACAGATCTTATTTTCTTACTTTTACATTTTTCACACTGCTCCAGGCACCGTAATATGTCTTTCCGCTCACTTTTTTGTATGCACGGATACGAACATAATAAGTGCTTCCCTTTTTCAAACCGGAAAGTGTTCGGGTCAGTGCACTGGCGGACACTGTCCTGGACCCTCTCATGGACCTTGATGCCGCATACTGGATCTGATAGCCGGAAGCACCAGCTGCTTTTTTCCAGCGGACAGTCAGCTTCCCGGAAGCCTTGCTGGACGGTTTGTACTGCACCGGAGCTGTCAGACGGACGATCCGGCTGCCGTTTTTGTTATAAGCACTTAAAGCAGAACCCTTGTATGCGCGGACTGTATAGGTATACATGGTTCCTGATTTTACTGATCCGTCTGTATAGACCAGCGTATTGCTTCCGCTTACGGTAGCGATATTGACCCACTTGCTGCTGTTTCCGGTCCTTCGATAAATCTTATAGCCGGAAGCATTTGCAGCTTTTTTCCATTTGAAGACGATGCCGGCAGGGCTGTTGGAAGTGCCGGATAATCCGGGCGTGGTAAGCTTTACCGTTGTAAGGGCCGCGGAACGGAACTGGTATACGGCTGACTGTACTTCATCAGTCTTTTTCCATTCAGATTTCTGATAAACATACTTCTGGAAAAAGATATACATGTTATAAGTTGCGGCTTTGTTTATTCCTTTGGCAGATCCGATCCGCCATGTAGTATTCTTCCTGTTATCGGTTGGATTTGGTGAAGTACTCCAGTAAACCGGCACCCACTTCACATCTCCGGGCCCGGGATTTGTATTCGTAGTTCCCGCACCGGTCACAGTAAAATTATAATATTTATTCGGAGTAAATTTCAGCGGAAAATCCAACCCTCTTACAAAACTATCTTTGACATCTGGTATAGAAGGTATATAGGTCGGTGTCGGCGTCACATCATATTTCGGGCGGGTTCCCCTGTAATTCAACTTTAATTTTTTCAGGTTGCTGGTTCTTCCGTCTGAACCCAATACCTTAAGATACAGATCAAATTCTTTCTCTGTATCCAGATTCTTAAGATATATCACAAAGCTTCTGTTTGCAGTAACCGCCACACGAGAGTTTCCCGTATCGACCCTCGGAACATCAGAAGTTCCGTCCTTTTTTCTCGCTACAGCTTTATAGTAGCAGGCTCCGTTTGCATCAACTTTAAGTGTCACATTTACAGAATTGCGGCTTACCCATTTTTCTCCGGTCCATTTTACGTTTATTTTTGGCACCGGTGTTGGTGTCACTGTCAGTTCAGGATCCGCTGTCGGTGTCACTGTCGGTTCCGGATCCGTTATCGGTGTCACTGTCGGTTCCGGACCCGCTGTCGGTGTCACTGTCAGCTCCGGATCTGACGATGACATAGCTTCTGCGTTTTCTTCTTCCATACTGTCTCCTGCTTCTTCAGGTATCAGTTCTGTCAATAATACTTCCGGATCATCCTCACTGGAGATCTCTTCTGAAACTCCTTCCTCAGCTCCGCCGAAAGCATCCTCGCTGTTCTCCGCATTTTCTGCGTTTTCCACATCTTCCATGGTTGCATCGGAAGAGTTATCCACCATTTCCTCAGAAATATCCTCACTGTCTTCTGCAGGCTGCTCAGTCTCTCCCATAGACTCTGTAGTTTCCTCTGCGGAAAACACTTCCTGGCTGTCCGCAGCATTTTCTGTGATTTCTGCATCACCGCTGCCAAACTCTGCAGCCATACCGGTTGCCGGAAGCACCGTCACACAAAGTGCAGCACTTAAAAAAAGTGCCAGAACTTTTTTCTTCATTTACCTTCCTCCTTTTCTCCGTGAGTTACATATTTGTTATGTCAAGGAGATATTCGCACTCCACACAGTATTATTTTTCAGAAAGTGGGGCTGACTGAAACTTGTACTGTACAGACTGTATCTTATCCGTAGACTGCCATTTGGAATCCTTGCAGGTATATTTGCGGAAGAAAACATACAGATTAAAAGTTCCCTCCTGGTCGATTCCTTCCTTGGAACCGATCTTCCAGGTGCTTCGGATCCGGTTGGAATTCGGATTCGCAGATGTGCTCCAGTAAACAGGCACCCACTTAATGTCTCCGTTTTCCGGATCCTCATTATCGGTACCGGCACCGATAACCTTAAAATCATAAAATGTATCCGGGTAGAATTCCAGAGGAGAATCCAGCCCCTCTACCGTACTGTCCTCTGCCTTTGGTTTGGATGCTTTATGTTTTTTCTCAGAATCTGTTTTTTTCGCCGGGCGGCTGTCCTGATCCAGCTCCATCCGCTTCAGATCACTTAATTTCCCATTCTCATCCTCAATCTGGATATACAGATCAACTGCCTGGTCTGTATCCAGGTCTGCAAGTGTGATCCCGAACTCTTCATCCTCACTGATCAAAACCTCATCATTCACGGTATTTCCGGTCTCGATCTGAGGCACCTGGGGATTTCCGTCTTCCCCCCGCTCTGCCCATTTATAATAGCAGACGCCGTTAACGGCTGACGTAAGCGTTATCTCTGCCTGGGAATAGCTGTCCCATTTAAATCCTGTCCATTGTATTTCTGACTTTTGTGAATCCTTTGTATTGTTTTCTCCGGAACTCAGTTCCAGGTCCTCCACAGTCTGTTCTTTTATGGTGTCACCACTGTTAAATTCCGCTGCCATACAGGTAGCCGGTATCATGGTCATACCAAGAGCTACACTTAAGATCACCACAGGAAGCTTCTTTTTCATTTTTCCTTCCTCCTTTCGCATATGTCTTCATTATATAATTCTCCCCTATTGCTTGCAACAGAAAAGAAGCCTGATTTTGCTGTGACATAAAAGGCTCCGGAAACCTGCCGATTTCTCACACAGATTCCCGGAGCCTTCCATTCAATATTCAGTTGTGATAATAAAATCCCCTATCAGAACTCTGGTTCGATCAGTCCGTAAGTATTTCCTTTACGTTTATAAACTACGTTAACCTGCTCTGTCTCAGCATTAAAGAATACAAAGAAATTATGTCCGAGAAGCTCCATCTGTACGCATGCATCTTCCGGATACATTGGTTTGATCCCGAATTTCTTGGTACGAATGATCTTAACTTCCTCATCCTCTTCATAATCCTTATCAAGGTATGCCTTCTGGAAGTTTGTGGATTCCTGCTGCTTGTCAACGATCTTGTTCTTGTATTTACGAAGCTGACGCTCAATTACCTCTTCAACCAGATCGATGGATACATACATATCATTGCTTACCTGCTCGGAACGGATAATGTTACCTTTCACAGGGATCGTTACCTCGATCTTCTGGCGATCCTTCTCAACGCTTAAGGTTACTGAAATCTCAGTTTCAGGAGTGAAATACCTTTCAAGTTTACCAAGCTTGTCCTCAACAGCTGTTTTAAGTCCTTCGGTTACTGCTATATTCTTTCCACTAATAATAAATTTCATGACTTCCATCCCCTTTGCTGTTTTATGTTGCTATTATAACATATTAAATTGAATTTTAACATCACTTTTCAAAAATTTCATAAATTTTTTCCAAATTTATTCGATATATTCCCTCAAAATGTTTTTTTTGTCGTGAATGCGCAACTATTAGAGTATTTCATCTAATTAATTCATTACAAATGTATATCTGCACACCAGTGCCAGAAGATTGATGGGACAAAAGCATCTGCTTCACTATTTGTATATACTATTTCATTTTAGCCAGAGCTTCAAAGGGTATACTTCCGCCAAAAATATCCAAAGCACTGCCAACAGTCACATCCAGTCTGCCCTGACCTGCTTTTCGAAGCTCTTCAATATCTGCCATAGAACCCACACCGCCTGCATAGGTCACCGGATGGGCTGTATATTGTCCCAGAAGCTTTGCAAGCTCTGTTTCCACACCTCGGGCCTTTCCTTCCACATCCACTGCATGGACCAGAAATTCGTCGCAGAAGCTTCCAAGCCTTTCCATCAGCTCCGGTGTCACGATCTCTTCTGTAAATTTCTGCCATCGGTCTGTGACAATATAATATTTGCCATCTTTTTTGCGGCAGCTCAGGTCAAGTACAAGATGTCCTTTCCCTGCAGCATCACGGATCTTCTCCAGATTTTCCCAGGAGATCACTCCGTTTTTAAACACATAGGAGGTTACGATCACGTGGCTGGCGCCAGCCTCCAGATATTCTGCCGCATTCTCCGGGCAGATGCCGCCTCCGATCTGAAGCCCTCCGGGATATTTTCCCAGAGCCTGAAGTGCCTGGGCTTTCGTCGCTTCATAGTTCGGGGAATCCTTTCCGTTCAGAAGGATCACATGACCGCCCTTTAATCCTGCCTTCTTATAAAGCTCTGCATAGAATGCCGCATCCTGCTCTGACACAAAATTTTCTGCCGCCTGATCCCCCTGATCCTTCAGGCTTCCTCCTACGATCTGTTTTACTTTTCCGTTATGTATATCAATGCATGGTCTGAATTTCATAATCCTGTCCTCCATTTTCTTTCCATGCACTGATAATAGCATCTGAAACAGTTTTATGCAATGCTGTGGTAAAATATCTGTTATCTTCCTTCTACCGCATTTCCCACTGCGTTTCCGATATCATCCACTGCATTACCTACACCGTCGCCAAGGTCCTTTACACTGTCACCCAGCTCACCGGATACAGTTCCGTCATTTTCGTTTCTGTCAGCATCCGCAGCTCCGGGTGCTGCTGTCCCGTTATTTCCATTTCCTGCAGGCGTCACGGTAATATTTCCATCGGACATCTCATTGTTATCCGTGCCGGAATCCTTAATGCTCTCTCCATTGTCCTTCACACCGTCATTGTCTGCTTTTTCTTCCATAGTTTCATCTTCTACGGCAGTATTTTCGTTTGTATCTTTTTCCTTATCCTTCGTGTTTTTATCTTTTTCATCCACTGTTTCATCCGCATTGTTTACCTCTGTGCCGCAGGCTGTAAATGTACACAGAGACAGGGTAAGCAAAGTACCAAAAAGAATCGCCTTCCATTTTTTCATATGATCTTCTCCTTTTTCTAAAAAATTCTGTATTCCTAATATGGCACTTTTTCCGCTATCCTATTCTGGGAAAAATTTCAAAAACCGCAATTTCATCAAAAAAAGACGGGGTCCGATCTTACACGAACCCCGTCTGTATTACCTGTAATTTTATTCTGTTGCGGCTCAATCTGTCAGGATCAGCCGATCACGTCACTCATATCATAACGTCCTGCCGGTTTGCCTGCAAGGAATTTGGCTGCTTCTACAGCACCTTTTCCAAAAATAGCCTTGGAATATGCAGTATGCTTGAACTCGATCACTTCGTCCTGACCTGCAAAAATTATCTCATGCTCACCTACGATAGTTCCGCCGCGAACTGCGGAGATACCGATCTCCTTATCATCGCGTTTTTCACGTTTCTGGCTGCGGTCATATACATAATGATACTGATTATCCATAGCTTCATTAATGCTGTCTGCCAGCGCAAGTGCAGTACCACTTGGTGCGTCTAATTTCAGGCGGTGATGCTTCTCTACGATCTCCATATCAAAGCCTGCAGCTGCAAGAACCTTAGCTGCGTCCTGAACCAGCTTCAGAAGTGTGTTGATGCCAAGAGACATGTTTGCGGATTTCAGCACTGCTACCTTTCGGGATGTTTCTTCCACTTTTGCAAGCTGCTCCTGGCTTAAGCCGGTACTGCACAGAACAACCGGGATCTGGCGTGCCGCGCTGTACTCAAGAAGCTTGTCTGTTGCCTTTGCGGAAGAAAAATCAATGATTGCATCTGCCTCTACCTGACATGCGTCAATATCGGTAAATACCGGATAGCTGTTTTTTCCCTGATCTGCAATATCAATACCTGCTACGATCTCAGCATCCGGATCTTTCTCCACAATGCCGCTGATGACCTGGCCCATATGTCCGTTGCAGCCGTGCATGATGATTTTTACCATAGTATATTCTCCTTTACCTTTCGCTTACAGTCAGATCACTTAGCAAGCTTAAGGCCGAATTTCTCGATCTCTTTTGCAAGAGCTGCCTTTGTGTCCTCTTCCATCTCGCAGAGCGGCATACGAAGCGGCCCTACGTTCATTCCCATAAGGTTCATAGCTGTCTTAACAGGAATCGGATTTACCTCGCTGAACAGCGCATTGATCAGCGGAAGAGCTTTCAGCTGATCCTCTGTTGCTCCCTTGGTGTCGCCGTCGAAATATTTCATGACCATGTCATGTGTAAACTTCGGTGCAACGTTGGAAAGTACGGAAATAACTCCAAGTCCGCCAAGAGAAAGAATCGGAAGTACCTGATCATCATTTCCGGAGTAAAGCTCAAGCTGTCCGTCTGCCAGAGACATCATCTTGGCGATCTGGGAAAGATCTCCTGTTGCTTCCTTGATTCCGACAATGTTCTTTACATTCTTTGCAAGGTAAGCTGCTGTAGCCGGCTGGATGTTGCAGCCTGTACGGCTCGGTACGTTGTACATGATGAGCGGAGTTTCCGGAACTGCATTGGCAATTGCTGTGTAATGAGCGATAAGACCCTTCTGTGTAGCCTTGTTATAGTAAGGTGTTACAATAAGAAGAGCGTCTGCGCCATAGGAAGCTGCTTCCTTGGACATCATGATCGCTGTCTCTGTACAATTGGAACCTGTTCCTGCGATAACAGGCACACGTTTGTTAACTTTATCAATTGTGAACTTAATTGTCTGAAGATGCTCTCCGTGTGTCAGAGTAGAAGATTCTCCTGTTGTTCCACAGATAACGATGGCGTCTGTGCTGTTCGCGATCTGATCCTCAAGGATTTCCTCAAGTTTCTCAAAATTCACCTTACCGTCTTCATGCATAGGTGTTACGATTGCAACGCCTGTTCCTTTAAAAATTGCCATTTGTCTTCCTCCTTCTTTCTTCTGTGAAATATTGCTTATTCCCGTTCCTGGTCAGTCAGCTCTGTTGTTATCGTGGTAATACTATCCACATAGGGCTTCAAAGCATCCGGAAGCCAGCGTCCGGTCATAATTATATGCATACTTTCATCCTTCTGCTTAAGCATATCGATGATCGTCTCAACTGGAGCGATTCCTTTATCCATAAGCCCGAGGATCTCATCCAGCAGCAGAAAATCACACTCTCTGGTAGCAATTACCTTCCGTGCGAAATTAAGGCCATTGAGAATATTGGTTCTCTCTTCTGCCTTTTCCTGCTCACTTAGGTCATTATAGCAGGTGTCCATTTTTTCGAAACGGAAAATCTTGAAATCAAAATTATCCAGTTCCTCAAGGAAATCCAGTTCTCTGCGTTCCCTGCCCTTGAGGAACTGTATGATGATCACACTTTTTCCCTGTGTAGCAAAGCGCAGCCCCCGGCCTACAGCCAGAGTTGTCTTTCCTTTCCCGTTCCCGCAATAAACCTCTGTTATTTCTCTTTCCATGATTTTTCCTCTTACTGTTAGTGAAACCGGTAATTCCCCATTTTTCTGATTTTTTTAATATTACCGCAGATTGGCTGGAAATGCAAGTGTTACCTTAATGTTATCACCACTATTCCAAAATATATCCAATGTTACTCAACATATTCCAATTTACTCACCGAAACTTCATAGGCAATCCTTTTTTCTGTTTCGTTTTCACTAATCCGTTTCATGTACTCCCTGCTCTGGATCCTGCCCCAGATCAGTACATGCCCGCCTACTTCAAAAGCAGAAGCATATCTGGCATTTCTTCCCCAGCATATACATGGTATGTAATCGGATTTTCCGTAAGGTCGATTAACTGCCATCAGAAGATCTGCGATCTCTCTTCCCAACGGTGTTTTTCTGTATACAGGCGGTTTACAGATATATCCGTCCAAAAAGATCTGATTGACCGGCACAGTTTCTTCTTCCTCCCCCACAAACTTCACTTCCCGGGCAAAGACTGAAAGCACAAGCCGGTTTCTCTTTTCTTCATGACGGTTATAGGATCGGAACTGTCCGTGGATCTCGATATATTCTCCCACATAATCCTGTGTGATATCGATCAGCCGCTCAGACACCATCACCGGGATCCTGTCCTCCGAATCGCTGAGACGTTTTACCAGGATATCCATCATGTAAAATCCTTCTCCAAAGACCTGATGGCTGAAAGTAAACCCCGTAGCGATCCGTCCCATAACGGATACCTGATTGTTTTCAATAATTTTATCTGCCATAATAAGTAGCTCTCCTTCCTCTTCGTGTATTTCGTCTATATCAATCTATGTGTATTTGCGGTATAATATGCCTGAAAAATGAAAAACCAAAAATATTTTTTTATGTCTTGTAATCTCACAAAAATGTGATAGACTATAAATTTGGACATCATTTTTAACAAAAAAGATTACTTATATATGGAAAGAAAGGATTTGGATTATATGAAGACCAAGCGTGAAGATGTTCGTAACGTGGCCATTATCGCCCATGTCGATCACGGTAAAACAACACTTGTTGACGAGCTTTTGAAACAGAGCGGTGTTTTCCGTGAGAACCAGGAAGTCCAGGAACGTGTCATGGATTCCAACGATATTGAGCGTGAGCGCGGCATTACGATTCTCTCCAAAAACACCGCAGTTCATTATAAGGATGTAAAAATCAATATCATCGATACTCCAGGTCATGCGGACTTCGGCGGCGAGGTAGAGCGTGTGCTGAAGATGGTAGACGGCGTTATTCTTCTTGTGGACGCCTTCGAGGGTGCCATGCCTCAGACTAAATTTGTACTTCGTAAAGCTCTCGAACTGAACCTGCATGTTATTGTCTGCATCAATAAGATCGACCGTCCGGAAGCACGTCCGGAGGAGGTTGTCGACGAGGTTCTGGAGCTTCTCATGGATCTGGACGCATCTGACGAACAGCTGGACTGCCCGTTCCTGTATGCCTCCGCAAAGGCCGGCTACGCAGTTCGTAACCTCGATGATAAGCCTGAGAATATGGCTCCTCTTTTTGAGACTATCCTTGATGCGATTCCTGCTCCGGAGGGAGATCCGGACGGAGATACACAGGTTCTTATCAGCACCATCGACTACAATGAGTATGTAGGCCGTATCGGTGTCGGTAAGGTTGAGCGCGGAACCATTTCCGTGAACCAGGAGCTGATGCTTCTGAACCATCATGACCCTGACAAACACGAGCGTGTAAAGATCAGCAAACTCTACGAATTTGACGGACTGAACAAAGTTGAAGTTAAGAGCGCTACCATCGGAGCTATTGTTGCAATCTCCGGTATCGCGGATATCCACATTGGAGATACCCTCTGTGCAGGAGACAACCCGGAGTCCATTCCGTTCCAGAAGATTTCCGAGCCAACAATCTCCATGAACTTCCTTGTAAACGACAGTCCTCTTGCAGGACAGGAAGGTAAATACATCACTTCCCGTCACCTTCGTGACCGTCTCTACCGTGAGCTGAACACAGACGTCAGCCTTCGTGTAGAAGACACCGATACAACCGAGTGCTTCAAGGTTTCCGGCCGTGGTGAGCTTCACCTCTCCGTTCTTATTGAGAACATGCGCCGTGAGGGATACGAGTTTGCAGTCAGCAAACCGGAGGTTCTCTATCACACAGACGAGCGTGGACGTAAACTGGAGCCGATCGAAATCGCATACGTTGACGTTCCGGAAGAATTTTCCGGTACTATCATCCAGAAACTCAGCGAGCGTAAAGGTGAGCTTCAGGGTATGAGCACAGCAAGCGACGGAACTGTACGTCTTGAGTTCTCCATCCCCTCCCGTGGACTGATCGGATTCCGTAACGAATTCCTTACCTCCACCAAGGGTACCGGTATCCTGAACACCATGTTTGACGGATACGCACCATACAAGGGAGACTTCCCGTACCGTAAACAGGGTTCCCTCATCGCTTTCGAGGCAGGCGAGACTGTAACTTACGGTCTTTTCTCCGCTCAGGAGCGTGGTACTCTCTTCGTCGGACCTGGCGAGAAGGTTTACAGCGGTATGGTCATCGGACAGAACGGAAAGGCCGAGGATATCGAACTGAATGTCTGCAAGACCAAGCACCTTACCAACACCCGTTCCTCTTCCGCTGACGATGCACTGAAGCTTGTTCCGCCAAAGATCTTAAGTCTTGAGCAGGCCATTGAGTTCATCGACCAGGATGAGCTTCTTGAGGTAACACCGACAAGCCTTCGTATCCGTAAACGTATTCTGGACTCCAGAGACAGAAAACGTGCCGCATTCCGCAAGAGCTGATCGAACCTGGCTATCATTTACTGTTGAGCAGAAACCTTTTACAGTAATTCGGCGCAAAGCCGCATAGTGAATGCGGATGCTTTTATCCGCCTGACCTATATTTATATAAACTGCCATATGGGAAGCATTTCCTGTATGGCAGTTTTTTTTCTGCATTTCTGAAAAAAATCCCGATAATTTCCGCCTAATTATTCTGGAAATTTAAATAATTTCAAGTTTTTTGGTTTCTTATGTTATCACGCTTTACTTTGCCACAATATTTTTGTGAATTTTTTATCAAAATCATTCCGTATTTTTGTGAATTATTTATCAAATTCTCTATTGACGTCTGAAATCAGTTAAATTATAATGTGTACATGATCGTTTGACAAAAGTTTAACGTTAATGTTTTAACTACGTGTTGCGTTTTATCTTTTGCCGCCCTTCATATGTGTGCATGTTTTTTGTCAGTGCTGACAATTTTTTAACATGTTTTTTGTGCACAGTGCTGAATTTCAAAAATTTTTTTTAAGATTTTTCCAATAATTCAGCGTTCTGCAAAGTAAAATTTACAGTATTTTCCCCGAATTTTCTGTTCGTCATTTTGCACATAGCGACAAAATTCAGAATTTGCGTTTTTTTCAGAATTTTGATACTATATCAGTATCGAAACTAAAAATTCAATCAGATTGAATCAACAACGAAACGCAGCACGGGGACTTACAAAAACTCTGCAGCATCTGCCGGCGAAAAAAGGATAAGCCCGCAGGACCACAGACCATTATCATATGAAAACAGGAGGATTCCACATGGCAAAGAAAGAAACTATCCCTACCATCATCGACACTCCAGAAGCCCTGACCGCGAAAATGGCTGCAATGAAAGAGGCACAGAAGATCTTTGCTACCTACACACAGGAGCAGGTCGACAAGATCTTTAAGGCAGCTGCTACTGCTGCTGACAAGATGCGTATCCCACTTGCCAAAATGGCTGTTGAGGAAACAGGCATGGGTATCATGGAAGACAAGGTTATCAAGAACCATTACGCAGCAGAGTATGTTTACAATGCATATAAGAACACTCAGACATGTGGTGTTGTAGAAGAAGACAAGGCATACGGACTCAAGAAGATCCTGGAACCTGTAGGACTGATCGCTGCAGTTATCCCTACAACCAACCCGACCTCCACAGCAATCTATAAATCTCTTATTTCCCTGAAAACCCGTAATGCGATCATCATCAGCCCGCATCCGCGTGCTAAGAAATCCACTATTGAAGCTGCAAAAGTTGTTCTGGAAGCAGCTGTTGCCGCAGGTGCGCCGGAAGGAATCATCGGATGGATTGATATCCCAAGCCTTGACCTTACCAACATGGTAATGCAGAACGCAGATATCATCCTTGCCACCGGTGGTCCCGGAATGGTCAAAGCAGCTTACTCCTCTGGTAAACCGGCTGTTGGTGTAGGACCCGGAAATACACCTGCCATTATTGATGACAGCGCAGATATCCGTCTTGCAGTTAACTCCATCATCCACTCCAAGACCTTTGACAATGGTATGATCTGTGCTTCCGAGCAGTCCGTAACTGTTCTGGAGAGCATTTATAAAGAAGTGAAGGAAGAGTTCCTTTACAGAGGATGCTACTTCCTTAAAAAAGACGAGATCGAGAAGGTCAGAAAGACCATCCTTATCAACGGTGCACTGAATGCCAAGATCGTAGGACAGAAGGCTGCTACTATCGCTGAAATGGCAGGCGTTACTGTACCGGCTGAGACCAAGATCCTGATCGGTGAGGTTGAGTCCGTTGATATCAGCGAAGAATTCGCACACGAGAAGCTTTCCCCTGTACTTGCCATGTACAAGGCCAAGAATTTTGACGATGCTGTTGCAAAGGCTGCGCAGCTCGTTGCAGACGGCGGCTATGGTCATACCTCTTCCCTCTACATCAACGTAAATGAAACAGAGAAGATGGATAAATTCGAAGCAGCTATGAAAACCTGCCGTATCCTTATCAATACACCTTCTTCCCAGGGTGGTATCGGTGACCTTTATAACTTCAAGCTTGCTCCATCCCTTACTCTTGGCTGCGGTTCCTGGGGCGGTAACTCCGTATCCGAGAACGTTGGTGTCAAACACCTTCTCAATACCAAGACTGTTGCTGAAAGGAGAGAGAATATGCTCTGGATGAGAACACCGGAAAAGGTTTACTTTAAGAAGGGCTGTATGCCGGTTGCTCTTGATGAGCTCGGTACTGTTATGGGCAAGAAACGCTGCTTCATCGTAACAGACTCCTTCCTCTACAAGAATGGCTACACCAAACCGATTGAAGATAAACTGGATCAGATGGGCATCGTTCATACATGCTTCTCTGATGTAGCTCCTGACCCGTCTCTCGCTTCCGCCAAAGCCGGTGCCAAGGCTATGACCGCCTTTGAGCCAGACTGCATCATCGCTCTTGGCGGCGGTTCCGCAATGGATGCCGGCAAGGTTATGTGGATGCTTTATGAGAATCCGGACGCTGACTTCTCCGATATGTCCATGGACTTCATGGATATCCGTAAGAGAGTTTATACCTTCCCGAAGATGGGTAAAAAAGCTTACTTCGTAGCGATTCCAACCTCTTCCGGTACAGGCTCCGAGGTTACTCCTTTCGCCATCATCACAGATCAGGATACCGGCGTTAAATGGCCACTGGCTGATTACGAGCTTCTCCCGGATATGGCGATCGTAGATACCAATAACATGATGAGCGCACCGAAGGGACTTACCCGTGCTTCCGGTATCGATGTTATGACACATGCCATTGAGGCTTATGTTTCCATGATGGCTTCCGATTACACCGATGGTCTTGCACTGAAAGCGATCAAGCTTGTATTTGAGTATCTGCCGCGTGCATATAAAGATGGCAATGACGTAGAGGCCAGAGATCATATGGCTAACGCTTCCTGCATGGCAGGTCTTGCATTCGCCAATGCATTCCTCGGCGTTAACCACTCTCTCGCTCACAAGCTCGGTGCTTTCCACCACCTGCCACACGGTATCGCAAACGCAGTTGTTCTTCTGGATGTTATGCGTTACAACAGTGCTGAGGTTCCGACTAAGATGGGTACTTTCCCACAGTATCAGTATCCGAAGACACTTGCACGCTACGCTGAGATCGGACGTTCTGTAGGTCTTACAGGCAAGAACGATGCAGAAGTATTCGAAAAGCTTCTTGCTAAACTGGATGAGCTTATGAGAACTATCGAGATCCTGCCGACGATCCGTGATTACGGCGTAGATGAGAAGCATTTCCTGGAAACTCTGGATGAGATGTCCGAGCAGGCTTTCAATGACCAGTGTACCGGTGCCAACCCGAGATATCCGCTTGTATCCGAGCTGAAAGATATCTATCTGAAAGCTTATTACGGAGAAATGCCAAATAAAGAAAAGAAAAAAGCCAAATAAATGTGGAACATCCTTTTAACGAAACACAGTCGGGAGTCTATTCACTCCCGACTACGTTTCATTTGCTTATTCCCTCTTGCAAAAGATCCCCGATACAGGGCTGCATGAACAGACTGTACCGGGGATCTTTTATTCAACTGCTTTGTAATGATCGTTTATTTCAAGCCATACTCTGCTGCAAGTTTTTTAAATTCAGGAAGAGAATTCACAATTGTCTCATAGGATACACAATATGCAAGTCTCACATAACCGGGGCATGCGAAGGAGCTTCCCGGTACCATAAGGATGTTATATTTCTTACCGGCTTCACAGAAGGCTTTTTCGTCTTCAACCGGAGATTTTACAAAGAGATAGAAGGCACCCTGTGGTTTGATGCACTCAAATCCGCATTCTTTCAGGCCATTATAAAGTGCCTGCCGATTTTTATCATAAGCTGCAAGATCCGTCTTGGCGTCTACACATTTTGCAACTACCTTCTGGATCAGGGACGGTGCATTTACACAGCCAAGTGTACGGTTTGCAATGGTTGCTGCAGAGATCAGCTCTTCGCTTCCGTCTGCCTCATCAGGGATCACCAGATATCCGATACGTTCACCCGGAAGGGAAAGAGATTTGCTGTAGGAATAGCCTACAACAGTATTGTCATAATATTTTGTCAGGTATGGTACCTCCACGCCATCATAAGCCAGCTCACGGTATGGCTCATCGGAGATCAGGTAGATCACAGTTCCGAACTCTTTCTGTTTTGCTTCCAGGATTGCGGAAAGTTTCTTGATCGTTTCTTCTGAATATACAACTCCGGTAGGATTGTGCGGGGTATTTACGATAACTGCTCTTGTCTTCGGTGTGATCTTCTGTTCAAACTCAGCGAGATTTGGCTGGAAGGTTGTGGTATCCGGAGAGATTTCCACAAGGACACCATCATAATTGCGGACATATGCACCGTATTCCAGAAAATATGGCGCAAAAACGATCACCTCTTCTCCAGGATTCAGGATTGTTTTCAGAATCACATTCAGTCCGCTTGCAGCGCCGACGGTCATGATCAGATTCTTTGCGGAAAATTTTGTATCGAAACGTCTGTTGAGGGATTCTGCGATGGTCTGGCGTACATCCTCAAAGCCTGCGTTGCTCATATATCCGTGAAGAACTGTCGGATCCGTAGTGTTTACAAGCTCGATAATTGCTTCGCGGACGCTGTCCGGTGCCGGTACACTTGGATTTCCGAGGCTGAAGTCAAAAACCTTGTCTGCGCCATATTTCGCACGGAGGCGGTTTCCTTCCTCAAACATCATACGGATGGCGGAATTATTTTTTACGTAGGGTTTCATTTTTTCTGATATCATTTTGTGCTCTCTCCTTTTATCCGATTTTACAGGGTTTCATATCATTATTTCTACCATAGCCAAAATCTGTTGTACTGTCTACAATTTTACCCCGTCTTGCTTCAGCGTGTCAATACTTTGTCCAGGTAAAGTGCTTCATGTTTCCTATGGACAATGCTAGTGTACCTGTTTGTCTTCCGGTTTCGTTCGCACGATCCATACTGACAACGTGCTTCCCACCAGCGCGATCACGAATCCGGCCAGAACATCTGTCGGATAATGGACACCAAGATACAGTCTGGAAAATGCCACCAGTGCTGCCAGGACTACTGCCGGGATTCCGAATTTCTTCGGAAGCATCCGGAGCATTACCAGAGCAACGGCAAAGGATGCTGTGGTGTGACCTGACGGAAAAGAGAAATCCTTCGGTTTGGTGATCATAGGGATGAGAGCTTCGATTTCCGCAAAAGGCCTTGGTCTTGCCACTATATTTTTGAGAAGCAGGTTGGTAACGATCGCCCCGAAGATCAGGGATAAGGCTGCCGCATAGCCTGTTTTTCTTGTCTTTGGAACAGCAAGAAGAACAACTGCACAGAGGATCCAGAACCATCCTCCGTTTCCCAGAAATGTAACAGATTTCATAAATGGTGTCAGCATATCCGTTCTTAAATATCGCTGGATCAGGAGAAGGATTTCTCCGTCCAGCTGTTGTATTGACTGTAAAATATTCATATACCTCTTACTGATCAGACGCTACCGCAATCTGCTTTGCCAGCTGTTCATAGCCATGCAGCTGCCCGGCAGTTTACCTGGTCAGATCAGCTTTCTCCTCTTTCTTTATTTTTCATTTCTTTATTTTTCAACAGACAGAGCAGTTTTCTTTTATATTTCTGCATCTGCAGCTGTCTGATTTACTTATTATCTATTATACTGTATTTTTCTTGATTTTCTGATAACAAAAGCTAAATATTTTATAAATAAAACGCCCCTGCACTGCCGAAATTTCACACAGTACAGGGACATCTCCTTTCCGTTACTTAAAACTTTCTATATAAACTTTTCTTTTTCTTTCAGGATGGCTGCGCTTTACGCTCCGCGCTCTGCCTCCCGCTCCTTATAATGATGTGCCTCCTCCAGCATCATATCTTTCACCTTCATCAGTCGGATCTGAGTACTTCTCTCGTTCTCATCCAGCTTCATGGTGATGTATTTAATGTTTGCCCGGGCTTCCGGTATGATGACATGCTCCAGGGCATTTACACGACGCCTTGTTTTTTCGATCTCGGAAGCCATAAGCTGACAGGCCTTTTCCACTTCTGCCAGACGAAGCATATCCGGCAGGATGTCTGCCAGGGATTTTACCGCTCCGTCCAGATCACTGGATGTAAAAGCAAAGCCATAGGAATAAATATCGTTGGCATCCGGTGTTCTTGTTTTGTATTCAAAAACAGGAATATCCACACTCATGACATTCTTTTTTCCGGTTTCCAGATAAACTTCCTGCTTGGGAGCCATCAGTGCCGTATTCAGCGTCTCCTCCGACATTCCTGCTTTTGCAATGACAAAATTGGTGTTGGCGCTTCGGATACCGGCTTCTACTTTTTTTCGCAGCTCCATATTCTCCCGTACCAGATCCAGGAACTGTCTCATCAGCTCGTCCCGCTTATCCTTCAGAAGCTTATGGCCACGTACTGCAGTCACCAGCTTCTTTTTCTGCTTCGTAAGCTCCATACGGGTAGGATTCACCTGTGTTGATGCCACAAATCATCCCCCCTTTATACTTTTCCGTAATACTGATCAAGGAATTTGTCATCGATACGTTTCAGCTCGCTTCTCGGAAGAATGGAAAGCAGCTTCCAGCCGATGGCCAGTGTTTCCTCAATATCACGGTTAGCCTGATAGCCCTGGGAAACATATTCCTTCTCGAAAGCATCTGCAAATTTTGCATAGATCAGGTCAATATCGGAAAGAGCTGCCTCACCAAGAATGGTCATCAGCTCTTTGGCCTCTTTACCACGGGCATATGCGGCAAACAGCTGGTTCATGGTGTTTGCATGGTCTGCTCTTGTCTTGCCTTCACCGATACCCTTATCCTTCAGTCGTGACAGAGACGGAAGAACATCGATGGGCGGTGTGATTCCCTTACGGTAAAGCTCACGGCTCAGGATGATCTGTCCCTCTGTGATGTAACCGGTAAGGTCCGGGATCGGATGGGTCTTATCATCCTCAGGCATAGTCAGGATCGGAACCATGGTGATACTTCCTGATTTTCCTTTCTGACGGCCTGCACGCTCATAAAGAGAAGCAAGATCTGTGTACATATATCCGGGATATCCGCGACGTCCCGGAACCTCCTTACGAGCCGCGGAAACCTCACGGAGCGCATCCGCATAGTTTGTGATATCCGTAAGGATTACCAATACGTGCATGTCTTTTTCGAAGGCAAGATATTCAGCCGCTGTCAGTGCCATTCGCGGAGTAGCGATACGCTCAACAGCCGGGTCATTTGCCAGGTTCACAAACAGAACAGTACGATCTATAGCTCCGGTTTCCTTAAAGCTCTCTACAAAGAAGTTTGACTCCTCGAAAGTGATACCCATGGCTGCAAATACAACGGCAAACTGCTCATCTTTTCCGCGAACCTTCGCCTGTCTTGCGATCTGTGCTGCAAGCTGTGCATGGGGAAGACCGGATGCGGAGAAGATCGGAAGCTTCTGTCCACGTACCAGGGTGTTCAGTCCGTCAATCGCAGATACACCCGTCTGGATAAACTCCTCCGGATAGCTTCTGGCCGCCGGATTCATGGGAAGTCCATTGATATCTCTTCTCTCTTCCGGAAGGATCTCCGGGCCGTCATCAATGGGACGTCCCAGTCCGTCAAAAACACGACCCAGCATATCGCCGGATACACCAAGCTCCATGCTCCGTCCCAGGAAACGTACCTTGCTGTTGGAAAGGTTGATACCCGTGGAACTCTCAAACAGCTGCACCAGTGCATTGCTTCCGTCGATCTCCAGAACACGGCATCTTCTTGTTTCGCCATCGGCAAGCTCGATCTCACCAAGCTCGTCAAATGCCACATCTTCAACGCCCCGTACCAGCATCAAAGGGCCGGCAACTTCCTGTATGGTCCTATATTCTTTTGGCATTTTACAGGCCCTCCTTTTCCAGAAGTTCTGCAGTCTCTGCTGCAAGCTGGCGGGTTACCTTCTCATACTCTGCTGCCAGCTGATCTTCTTTTGTATATTTATAACGGCCGATCTGCTCACGTACCGGAAGCTTTACGATATCATTGATATCCGCACCCTGTTTCAGCGCATCCAGTCCCGCATCATAAAATGCAAGTACCAGACGCATCATATTGTGCTGTTTTTCCAGAGATGTGTAGGTATCGATCTCGTGGAAAGAGTTCTGGTGGAGGAAATCCTCTCGGATGGAACGGGCTGCTTCCATTTTCAGTCGGTCACCCGGAGAAAGCGCATCCATACCTACCATCTTTACGATTTCTTCCAGCTCTGCCTCTTCCTGAAGAAGGGTCATCATTCTCTGACGGAGCTTCATCCAGTCATTCGCTACATTTTCGTCAAACCATCCGCCAACGCTGTCCAGATACAGAGAATAGCTGGTCAGCCAGTTGATCGCCGGGAAATGACGTTTGTATGCAAGGTTTGCGTCCAGTCCCCAGAATACCTTTACGATTCGAAGTGTCGCCTGGGAAACCGGCTCGGAGATATCACCACCTGGAGGAGATACGGCGCCGATTGCTGTCAGGGCACCCTCTCTTCCGTCTTTTCCACTGCAGATCACATGTCCGGCACGCTCATAGAACTGTGCAAGACGGGAACCAAGATATGCAGGATAACCTTCCTCGCCTGGCATCTCCTCCAGTCGTCCGGACATCTCACGGAGAGCCTCAGCCCATCTAGAAGTGGAATCTGCCATCAATGCTACGGAATATCCCATATCACGGAAATACTCCGCAATTGTAATACCTGTATAGATCGACGCCTCACGAGCTGCAACCGGCATATCTGAGGTATTGGCGATCAGAACCGTACGCTCCATCAGAGACTGTCCTGTTTTTGGATCCTTCAGCTCCGGGAACTCGTTCAGAACATCTGTCATCTCATTTCCACGCTCACCGCAGCCGATATAGACCACGATATCTGCCTCAGCCCATTTTGCAAGCTGATGCTGGATAACCGTCTTACCGCTTCCGAAGGGGCCGGGAACTGCTGCCACACCACCCTTGGCAATAGGGAACATGGTATCAATAACACGCTGTCCTGTTACCAGAGGCTTGGCTGGCGGAAGTTTCTTCTTATATGGACGGCCACGTCGTACCGGCCAGTGTTGCATCAGGGTCAGCTCTTTATCGCCGTCTGCTGTGGAAAGAACTGCAACGGTCTCATCCACGGTAAACTCGCCGGATTTAATTTCCTTCAGAGTACCTTTCATATTGGGAGGTACCATAATCTTCTGTGTAACAACGATAGTCTCCTGAACGGTTCCAAGAACATCGCCGCCCTCCAGCTGATCTCCCACCTTCGCAACTGGAATGAAATTCCATTTTTTATCCCGCTTCAGGGCAGGAACCTCAACGCCTCGTTTCAGGTTGTTGCTGCCTGCTACCTTCATGATGTCATCCAGCGGACGCTGGATTCCATCGTAAATGCTTGTAATAAGGCCAGGACCAAGCTCCACGGAAAGGGGCACCTCCATGGACTCTACCGGTTCTCCCGGACGAAGTCCTGAAGTCTCCTCATATACCTGTATGGAAGCCTCATCTTCATGCATCTCAATGATCTCACCGATCAGACGCTGGCTGCTTACACGAACCACGTCATACATATTTGCATCCCGCATACCCTTGGCAATTACCAGCGGTCCTGCCACCTTCTTAATGGTTCCTCTGCTCATCTGAACCAATCACCTGCTTTCTTGTCACTCATTACTGAAAAGAATATCGGAGCCAACTGCCGTCTCCACGGATTTCTTTACATTTTCGATACCTGCACCTGTATTTCCGGAAATTCCGGGAATCTGAATGATCGCAGGCATCAGCTCCTCACTGTATTTACTGATCTCTGCGGAAAGCTGGGCCGCCAGCTGTTCCGTAATATAAATAACCGCATATTCACCGGCCGCCAGACGGTTAAGCTTCTCTTTACCTTCTGCAGGATCCTCCACCGGAAAAGTATCAAGGCCAAGAGCCGCAAACCCGTAAATGCTGTTATAATCACCTAAAACTGCGATCTTATACATACATTTCCCTTGCCCTTTCCCGGATAAACTCTTCCGGAAGGCCGCTGCGCTTTCCGGTGAGAATGATCCGCACCGTCTTGATCTCATTTTCACGGGCAAGCACATAAGCTACCAGCGGTCCCAGTGAAAATGAATTGTACAGCTGAGGGCGGATGGTCTCCATGATCTGGTTATCACACCATCTCTCAAAAGCGGAAGCTGATTCCGCCAATGCCAGAGCTCCGTCCCCATATTTCGTTTCTGCCAGATAACCCATGATCTGATCCATTCCGCTTACTGCCGCGTGGATCAGTCTTTCCTTATCCAGTGTGTCACATTCTGCCATGGCTTTTTTCATAAAGTCCGAACTTTTTCCTGTTTTGCAGGCACGGACTGCGATCCGGATATCTGCTACCGCTACCGTGGATTCCGCATACTGCCGGACGATCTCCTCTTTTGACCGTTCTCCGGCTTTTTTTATGGCATCCAGTGCTGCCCTGTCTACGATAATATCCGCAAGCTGTCCGTCTCTTGTGTGCAAAAAGGTCTCATAGGCTTCTCTTGCCGCTTCCCGCATATCCTCAGGAAAACGATCATATTCCTTATCTGTCAGGAATTTCACCATATCCTCTCCGTCAATGGAACAGTCGCTGAAAAAAATATTCGGCGCTGCCCCTTGCAGGATGCTTGCCTTCACAGCCGCTTTCAGGTTATGGAAAAGATCCTGATAGGAAAGAACAGAAAACACAGATCGGTCCGCTACCAGCGAATCCATGATCTCCCAGATCTTTTCTCTCTCCCGGGAAAGAATGGCATCCGCACCGGCTGCAGGATCACCGTTTCCCCAGCCCTTCTCCGTAAGAATCTGAAGGCACTGCTGCTCATCCTGACATGCCAGAAGCTGCTCGATCGCTGCCTGATTCAGAAGTCCGGTCTCCAGAACACGTATCCGCGCCACCGCATAGGCATAATCTTCACCAAACATCATTCACGCCCTCCTTTTTGCGATGGTGTTTTACGCAAACAAAATCTTTCTTACCTGATCCAGAAGCTCATCCCGCTTCTCTGCGAACATGGCATCAATGGAACAGTTTTCCTCAATGCCGCCGTATATCAGGATAAAACCTCCGTCTATGTTTCGGGTTTCACCGGAAATTTCCAGCACACCACCCTTTTTCTGTGCCAGGCTCTTTATTTCCTCACGGAAACCTGCCGGCATACGTTCCAGATCCTTTTTTGAAAAACAGATCTCTCCTTCTCTTGGAAGAAGATATTTCTCAGCCATATTCTTAAGGATCCCAAAATATTTTTCTTCATCCAGATTCTTCACACGGTCACAGGCATCTGCGATCACATTTCCGATCAGCTCCTGCTTGGCTGCAAGAACTGCGGTACGCTTCTTCATATCTGCAGCGGAAGCTGTCCGCTCTTCATAGCTTTTCACCTTTGCCCTGGACTGTTCTTCTCTCTGCTGCCGGATCTTATCTGCCTTTTCTCCGGCTTCCCTGAGGATCTCTGCGGCTTTTTTCTCCGCATCACTGATCGTAACGGCTGCAGAAGCATCGGCCTCTTCAAGAATCTGGCTTACCATCTTCTCTAATCCTGTCATGCTCTGCCCTCCTGATGAATCAAACCTGAATTCCGCTGACTGCAAGAATGGAGATCAGAAGAGCCAGAATCGCATATGTCTCAACCATTGCAGGGAAAAGCATGGCTTTACCGAACTGCTCCGGCTTCTTGGCTACGATACCGATGGAAGCTACGGAAGTTTTTCCCTGATGGATCGCAGAAAGAAGACCTGCGATAGCGATCGGAAGACAAGCCACAAAGATCATAAGACCGGTTTCCAGGGAAATATCAGCAACACCGCCGCCCAGGATACCAACCTTGGAAAGTGCAAGGAATGCTACCAGCAGTCCGTAAATACCCTGCGTACCGGGAAGAAGCTGAAGAAGCAGAACCTTAGCAAATTTGTCCGGGTCTTCAGTTACAACACCTGCTGCTGCACGGCCGGCTGTACCAACACCGATGGCGGAACCTATACCTGCAAGAGCTACGGAAATTGCTGCTCCCAATAATGCCCAAACGATACCACTCATAATATTAATCCTCCTTAATATCTACATATTTTGTATTTTCGCGGAAGGGGTGGAACTCTTTTCCTCCGCCCTCAAAGAATTTGCCGAAAAACTCTACGTACTGTAATCGGCAGGTGTGCACGTATGCACCCAGAAGATTGATCAGAAGGTTAAAGATATGACCAATCACAAATACAAGGATAAATACGATCCATCCCAGAATACTGTCTCCCAGCATACTTCCCATCTGGTTCATAACTGATGCGATAACTCCGGTAGCAAGTCCCAGGGCCAGAAGTCTGGAATAGGAAAGGATATCACTGACCCATCCCGTGATATTGTAAAGATCGTAGGCTCCAAGCGCCAGCCTCAGGAACGGATTCTTCTTATCTCTTCCTGACATAAAGAGAATTCCCACAGCACCGATGATCGCCATCCATTTTCCGACCTGTATCACTGCCGGTGAAAGGTTCAGATCCATCTGAGAAATAGAACGGAACATGCTGCTTGGGATAAAGATCAGGATCAGTCCCATAAGAAGCAGGAACCAGAGTACTACGTCACAGAAAAAGTCGAGATATTTTCTGTCACGTAACAGCATGTAGCCCTTAAGACCCATTCCCAGAAACATATGGATCAGGCCAAACAGCATGGAGAACACCAGAAGTCTCATTGGCTCATTTAAAGGTGCAAACCATACCGGCTTCACCGTGACCGGCCTGTGCAGATATACCTTCGAAAATACATCGATAAAATCTCCGAAATATCCGCCAAACATCACGCCCCAGAACAAAGTGGACAATCCACAGTACATAAAAAGCCGGATGGATTTCTGCATTCCGCTCTCCATCCTGGGGAACTTCAGAAGTACTCCCAGACAGACTGCAAAGACGATCAGTCCATATGCTGCGTCTGACAGCATCAGTCCGAAAAGAAATACATAGCAGGCTGTCATGATCATGGAAGGATCGATCTCTCCCTTTCCGGGAAGACCAAATGCTGCCAGAACTCCCTCTCCTGCTGCTCCGAATTTGCCGTTCTGAAGGGCAACCGGAACATTTTCTCCCTCAGCATCTTCTGCTTCAAAAACAATATCGTACTTCTCCGTAAGCCGTTTCTCCATTGCAGGAACCTGTTTCTTCGGAAGATATCCTGTCACAAAAAAAGTGCTCTCCGACTGGCGGAGCTGTCCTAATACCTCATATTTCTGTGCACGGATCCGGAAATAATCGGACAAAAGCTGAAGAGAGCTCTTCCTGTCGTGAAGAGCGCGTATCTGTTCCCGGATCTGTTCGGACTCTTCCTGAATGTGTACCACTTCATTCTTAAGGTTCTCCAGCTCCTGTGCCGGAACCTCTGATACCAGCTGTGCCGGTCTTGCAAATCCCTGCATCCGAAGCGCTTCTTCCAGTTCCTGTGCCTGTGCTTTCAAGCAGACAACCACCAGGCTCAGCTTACCGGCGTCATTTGAGATTTCCCGAATGTCAAAGGCTTCAAGCTGTGGTGCATCCGCTGCCAGCTGACTGTATACCTGATCCAGAGTTATATTTCCATCAATACTTCCCACAAGTACCGCTGCTTTCGCTGTACCGCCGAAGTTCATCGGAATATCCAGCTTCAGCCATGGAGCAAGAGCTGCTTCCTGCTGCTCGATCTTAACTGCTGCCGCATTGTTCTCTGTAAGCTTCTTCCGGTATCCCTGGATTTCTCTAGCTGTTCTCAGGATCTCTTCCTGATCCCGGATAGCTTCTTCCTCCTGCTTCCTTCCGATCAGCGGTTTCCCTGCCAGGGATGCCAGCATGGATTGCTTTTCCTTCGAAAATTCATCCAGTATTTCGATTGCCTGATCACAAAGGGATGCGTTTTTCTCAAAGATCAGCCGGGCATTCATAGTATCCATCGTCTTAAGCTCCGGATCCAATTCCGCTGCATCGATCTCCAATACTCCAAGTGACTGCAGTTCTTCCAATATGGCCTTACGGTTCTTTTTCATTGCGCAGATACTGATTCGCTGCATCTGCAATACTGCCATTTTCGCACTCCCCCTCTCAGAACAAACTGTCCATTACTGTCTGGATCGCCTGCTCGTGCTTCGACTCCGCTTTCTTTTTCAAAGCTGCAAGCTCTTCCTCCGCCTGTCCAACGACAGTGTTCTCTGTACTGTGTGCACGTTCCTCGGCTGCTTTCATATCAGATGCCGCCTGTTCGCCGGCGGCTGTTTCCGCCTTTCTGATAATATTCTCTGCCTCTTTCTCAGCTTCGCTGATGATACTCTGTGCACGGACGGATGCATCCTTTATCTTCTGCTGTGCTTTTGCCTCCGCCTCTTTCACTGCCTTGATCGTTTCCTGGATCATCTGATCACCGCCTCTCTGCATATCCAAATTGTACCACAATCGCTTTTTCAAAACAATGTTTATTATGCAATTTAACGATAAATTTATTTGTATTGTGTCAAAAAGTCGTCATATATGTTATATTTTTGCCATTTTTTCGCACACTTTTTATTTGTTTATTCTATTCATATTTTTTATTTTTATTCAAAAAAGCCATCAGCCCGATGAAAATGTTTTTTACATCTTCATCGGACTGATGGCTTTCAGTTATGAACGGACGGTGAATGCGGACTAACCTATTTAACCGACCTACAGTGGCTATCTGTTCTATTTGTTAATTGTACAGGTAATTTGCAATGTCTTCGCTTTTGATATTCTCAGCATCGATCCATACCGGATCAAGTAAAACCTTCTTATCAATCTTTGTTTCCTTCTTCGGTGCAGTAGACTGAATAGCCGCCCACATGGTCTGATATCCCATCGCATAAGGATTCTGTGAAAGCACTCCCAGTTCTTCCCCTTTCTGGATCGCTTCCTGCTGTTTGCTGGTTGCATCTACGCCTACCATAGCAACTTTATTTTCTCCTGTGTCCTTATTTACCTCCAGAAACATTTCAGAAACCTCGGCATTGGTGCAGAAAACTCCATCCAATGCCGGATATTTATCCAGAACTTCCTTCATGGCTTCCTTCATATCATCAACCTGGTCAGAATATACGGTTTCCACCACCTTAATATCCGTATAATTTGCAATATTATCCAGAAATCCTTTTACACGCTCCTGCGCGCTCTGTGTTTTCTCCTGTGCGGAAAAAACAGCCACATTTCCCATTTTTCCAATGGCGCTGCCAAGCTTATATGCTGCATATTTGCCGATCTGTGTATTGTCTGTTCCACGGAAAGCTCTGACCAGCTTTGTATCACTGACATTGGAATCAAATGCGACCACCGGAATTCCGTTCTCTTTCGCTGCTTCCAGCTGTGCCTGACAGGAATCCATATCTCCGGCAGAAAGACACACTACAGATGGATTCTCAGCGATCACTGCATCAAGAGTATTGATCTGACTTTCTACGTCCTCTTCATCATCCGGACCCTCAAAGGTCATCGTGATCTGCTTGTCTTTTTTGAAACCATACGCTTCATTTACGTCCTTGACAGCAGCTTCCATTCCTTCTTTTACTTTATTCCAGAACTCGCCTTTTTTGCTTTTGCTGACAACAGCTATTCTGGCACCTTCTTCAATAGAAAGAGTGTCATCGATCTCAGGGATCAGCGGGCTTTTTTCTTCTTCCACTTCGGTTGCTTCAGGGGTTTCCTGGACATCTGCTACAATCGGTGCAACAAGCTTTTCTACTTCTTCTTTCTGACAGCCTGTCAGCAGGGTTGCCACAGCCAACAAGGCTGCTGACGCTACTGCAGCTCTTTTCATTGTAATCTCCTCTTCCTCGCTGGTTACTGTTCTTTATCGTCTGCCTTGTCCGTCCACAGTAACTTATACTTTACAAAAATCTTACATTTGGTTACTTGCTTTTTACATTATACACTTTTTCGTATTTCCGTCCAGAGTTTTTACACTTTTTTCACAAAATCCAGAAACGCGCTTCCCTGTGGCTCTGTTTCAAACTTCATCATTTTTCCTGTTCTGGGGTGTTTGAATTCCAGACAACTGGAACAAAGTCCCAGTGATGTACCTTTTTCTCCCGAAGGATTATATTTCCGGTCTCCGAGAAGGGGCAGTCCCTCATGAGAAAGCTGCACACGGATCTGATGATGCCGACCTGTTTCCAGCCTGATCTTAAGAAGTGTCCGGGATTTTCCGTTTATCTCCTGCTGATCCAGAACTTTATAGTGAAGGATCGCTTTTTTTGCTCCCGGTGTATTGGCAGACACCACCTGAGACATGTTGGCTTTTCCATTTTTTTTCAGATAGTCTGTAAGAGTCCCTTCTGAGCTCTTTGCTTTTCCCTCCGTTACTGCCAGGTAATATTTTCCGGCACCTCCTGCCATCATCTGTTTACTCAAATTTCCTGCTGCTTCGGATGTTTTCGCAAATACAAGAATGCCTTCTACCGGCTGATCAAGGCGATGTACTACTCCCAGATATGGGATCTTTCCCTGTGTTTTTTGTGCCAGATAATTTTTCAGGGCACTTTCCATATCCATTGTTCCTATTTTTGCTGCCTGCACCGGCATTCCTGCTGTTTTTCTGCACACAAGGATCTCTTTGTCTTCATATAAAATATTTTCTTCAATCTGATAATTCCACATATTTTCTCATCTTACTTCCTTTCTCACAGAAGTATAACTGATGATGTTTTTGATGGCAACTGATAAATATAACTGTTCGGAAAATCTCTGATCGAAAATTTTGCTCTCTGCTCGGATCATATTATTTTATCCAGAGTTTTTCGGAACGGTTATATACTTAATATATGCAATCTTATATACACAACGAGACGGTCATCACTTTTTTTACTTTTACAGTTTCCAAAAATGATGACCGTCTCAACACTCTTCGTTATTCAATTTTTCTTCCTCTTCGTTCTTTCGAATAAAGTTTTCTTGTTATACTTATTACATTTATCAATCGAAATCTTTGATTTTATATACTTTATAAAATAATTTCGATTCTCTTTATTCAATTTTGAAATTTTTCTTTTTCAGATTCTCTCTTCTTTTTTATTTCCTGCTCATAAACGACTGATATATGTAAGTATATCTTTTCGATTATTTAGAAAGTTTTATAGATCAGAAATCGTTTTTTACGATGTTTGATTTCCTGTTTATCTGAAGACTTTCGGTGGTTATACTTTTTCCTGTTCACTAAACAATTCTGGACTTAACTTCTTAAATTCAAAACCATTTGTCATCTCTGTACTTTGCGATCTGCTGATTCAAATCGACCTATTGGGATTTTCTCCTCTGCAGTTCTTTAAAGTATCCTGGAAAAAAGTTCCTGCCCGATTCTTCTGTTTTTAATATCCTCTCAGATATTCTTCTGATGCAAAGCTTCAATCCATATCCTAATGGTTCTGATATGCATTTCAAAGTATCGTTCTCATCTTCACGTTTGTTCTTGGAATCTCTTCTTTCCAACGAACCGGTGAGTTGAGGGTTTTACTCTTTCGGGAAATATTTCTTTACATATTTCCTGAAATCTTTGTATCAGGTGTGTGACAGTTGTTCAATATGAGTTACCGATTCTATATTACCTGAAATACTGATTTCCTTTTGTTTCTGATTTCTTAAAATATAAGTAAGATTTAAGAGGCTCTTATTTATATTTCATAAAAGAAACTTCTGTTTTCTTAAGGTGTATCATATGTGATCTGTATCAGGTCTTTCTTGCAGGAAATCCGGTTCCTGTCACTCTCATATTGATGATGGTGTTTGTTTATGTTCCCACTGGAATCACCTTTTCCTTTCTTCATCCTTCATGTGCATCTATGCTATGAATTGAATGATTTTCTTTTTTGTTTTTCTCTTGTTGTTTTTGATGGTCTTATAATAACATCGTTGCAGGTATTTGTCAATACATTTTTGTGTTTTTATGCTATTATTTTTATTTATTTGTTTTATTAGGTGTTTATATTTTATAATTTGTTTATATTTTTTATTATTTTCTGTTAATTTACGATATTGTGAAGTTGTGAAGAACGGGATGGTATGTCGCGAACGGACGGGCGTGAAGGACGGGCGGGGCGGGTGAGGCTTCGGAGGTCTAGTGCTTCTAAGGCTGCGGGGATTCTGCTAAAACCGCTGAAAAAATCCCAGAACTCGCTGACGCTCAAACAGCTGGGATTTTTCCAGCAACGCAGCCTCCCCGCGGCCTAAGAAGTACTACGACTCCTGCAGAGTCACCCGCCCCGCCCGTCCTTCACGCCCTGACTTTCGAACATGGAAAGTTAGTTAGAAAAGTTTCTGTGTGACTGTATTGGCCCTGCAAACATTGCAATGTTTGTACTTTGCAATGTTTGCAGGGGATTGAGATGTTGAGCTTTTCTTGATATTTTTACCGGGGCTGGGGTTTGTCTCTGGGAATGTCAGCGTGAGGTGTCCTGTGGGGAGCAGGGGCTTCGGAGTGAGCCTTTGGTCATACTTGGCGGCTGAGGTGACCTGTGGAAAGGTATTCTGCGGATACAGGCCGCAGAATAAGGCCCATCTGTCTGAGCCAGGTACGCATCAGCGTACATGGCGTGTTATGGGCCGGCCTTTTCACAGGTTGCCTCAGCCGCCAAGTATGACCAGGCGAAACGACAGCCTCTGCTCCCCACAGGACACCTCACGCGTCCGCATCGTCATAAGTATCCACAACCCTAAAAACTCCCCACAACCACACCTCTAAACTCTAAAAGTAAAAAAGCAGACCGGCAACCTCGATTAAAACGGTCACCAGTCTGCAAAACAACACGGAAATTCTTAAATTACTATATTCCGCTCTGCAGCATATTCATGAACACACTTCCATCACCTTCACGCTCTATATGTGTTCAATCCCTGCATCTATTTACGATTATAATTGATCAGACAACCCTTAAGGATGATCTCTCTCTCATCATCTGTCAGCTCACCCAGAGTTACATCGAACTCCTTCAGAGCGTCACCTTCAACAGTATATCCCTTGATCACGTCTGCTTTTTCCTCAACCGCCTTGCGGATTCCTGGGAAGAACAGATAATCACCGTTCTTGAACGGAAGATCTCCGGACGGGATCAGGAATGGAAGCATACCCCAGTTGATCAGATTGGAACGATACCTCTTGGTTGCATACTCATTGGCAATGTTTGCCCAGCCGCCAAGTACCTTCTGGCAGGATGCAGCCTGCTCTCTGGCAGAGCCATCGCCCGGTTTCACTGCAAAGATGGTACTTCCTACGCCAAGGTTGGTCTTATCTACATCCGGATAAGTCTTGTTGATGGTTTTAATAACCGGTTTCAGTTCCGGAACAGCCTCTGCCGGGCAGTTACCTGCCTGAATCGCCTTCTGTGCTGCCTGGATCTCTTTTGCACGGCCAACATAAGCCGGATCCTTTCTGGACAGTGTGAACTCTGCAAGTCCAAGCGGATTGGAACGGTAGGAGGATGTCTCACCGGACGGGATCAGCTCGTCAGTGGTAGTAACCGGATCGTGGATCTCGGAAACAACCTTCAGGATCAGGTTGTCTGCAAGTGCAGCCATCTCCGGCCAGTCTTTGATATTCGGTCCAAACTGGATCTCTACGCTTGGATCTGCCACGCCCTTGCTGTCAAATACACGGTTCTCGTAGATAGACTTATCGAAGTAGTATTTATGCTCGGAATAGCTTCCGTCAAACTCCTCTGCTGAGGTAAGGAATCCCTTGTTTGCTGCTGTAGCTGCAATGGAACGTGCATCCATAAGTGCAACCGAAGAGATCTGACCGTTCTGGATCTTGGAGCCTTCACGGTTCGGGAAGTTTCTGGTTGTATGACGGATACTGAATGCATTGTTTGCAGGTGTATCTCCGGCACCGAAGCACGGTCCGCAGAATGCAGTTTTCACAACTGCGCCTGTTCCGATCAGGTCTGCAAGAACACCATTCTTAGCCAGTTCCATGTAGATTGGAGTACTTGCCGGGTATACACTTAAGGTGAAGGCATCATGGCCGATATTTTTGCCCTTGAGGATATCTGCTGCAGCGCAGATATTCTCGAATCCACCGCCTGCACAGCCGGCGATGATTCCCTGCTCAACATAAAGCTTGCCATCAACTACCTTGTCTCTCAATGTGAACGGAATCTTTCCGTCAAGGCTTACCTGTGCTCTCTTCTCCACATCTGCAAGGATATCGTCAAGGTTTGCCTTCAGCTCATCGATGGTGTAGGTGTTACTTGGGTGGAACGGCATTGCGATCATTGGTTTGATCTCACTGAGGTCGATCTCTACACAGCCGTCATAGTATGCAACGTTGCCCGGTTTCAGTTCTTTGTAATCCTCCGGTCTTCCGTGGATCGCATAGAATTCCTCGATCTTCGCATCTGTCTGCCAGATGGAGGAAAGACATGTGGTTTCTGTTGTCATAACATCAACACCGATACGGAAATCTGCGCTTAAGCTGGCAACGCCTGGTCCAACGAACTCCATAACCTTATTCTTCACATAGCCGTTGGCAAAAACCTCGCCGATGATGGCAAGCGCAACATCCTGCGGTCCTACACCCGGACGTGGAGCACCTTTCAGATAAATAGCAACTACTCCTGGCATATTAATATCGTATGTCTGGCAGAGAAGCTGTTTTACAAGCTCCGGTCCGCCCTCTCCCATAGCCATGGTTCCAAGTGCTCCGTATCTTGTATGACTGTCGGAGCCGAGAATCATCTTTCCGCCGCCTGCAAGCATTTCTCTTGCAAACTGATGGATAACTGCCTGATGAGGCGGTACATAAACTCCGCCGTACTTTTTGGCACAGGTGAGACCAAACATGTGGTCATCTTCATTGATGGTTCCGCCTACTGCACAGAGGGAGTTATGGCAGTTGGTCAGTACATATGGTACCGGGAACTTCTCAAGTCCTGAAGCTCTTGCAGTCTGGATGATTCCTACAAATGTGATATCATGGGAAGTCAGTTTATCGAATTTGATCTGAAGTTTCTCCATGTTATCGGATTTATTATGAGCCTTGAGAATAGAATATGCGATGGTATTCTTAGCAGCCTCTTCTTTCGCTACAGGCAGATCAGCCTGGTTCTCGGGAATGATTTCCTGTCCGTTCTGAAGATAAACGCCGGTATCGTAAAGTTTCATTTCGGTTCCTCCAATCTGTAATGATTCTTTTTTTTTCATAATTTCGTTTATTATAGAGGATTTTTACACATTAGTCAATAAAAGTGAGCACACCTGGTGCATTGTTTTGTATACAAGCGTTATTGTCCTGTGCTTTACTTTCCCTGCAAAATCCGCTATACTGAAGACCATATCGGACGGATATTCATATTCTGCCGGCTGTGACAGTTTCAATACGGAGGTACTGTTTATGTTTCGTTTATGGGGAAAAATATGGAAAGACAATCGCATGCTTCAGGACACCGTTGTCTGTGATGACAGCGATGATACCAGAACCCACAAGATCTTTCACGGACTTGAGGAAATCTGTTATCAGATGGATCTGGGAAATCCTATCTGGCTGGATGCCACAGTGCGGGATTTCAAAAAGCATGATAAGGCCCGTTTTTATCAGGATAATTTCATTGAACATATTGAGTTCGACTACCTGGAGATCCAGGTGATCGAGGAAGACTGAATAACATATAAAAGGACGCAGGAAAGCCACGAATGCTTATCCTGCGTTCTCTTTTTTTAAAAATTCCCAATCTGGGAGGTATATTTCAGAAGATCATGCTTACTGCCTTTAATGAAGTTTATGCTCTCAGCCAGGAGAAAAATGTAACGCTCCGTATGGCAGCTTACATGGTTGCGATCAAGAGGATCACCACAGCCGGCAAGCTCCGTGGCGGCCCGATCTCCATGGGGTGATAAGGTATAGCTGATAAATTCCTTATCTTACACAACTGCATACATAAAAAAGCTCTCCGGCGGATACAGAGAATCGTATCTGCCGGAGAGTTTTTTTTGCATCCGGTTTCCTTATTCCGGAATATCTTTGTGTACATTTCTGTATTTTCTCAAATATACCGGGATATGTTTTTACTCTGCATTCATAAATTCCCGTATGATCTCCCGCATGATCTCTTCCTCCTCCGGAGAAAGCATCTTGCTGAAGTGGCTTCCGGTAGCAGCCGTCTGACGGATACTTCTGGTGATCTTATCTACGATCTCTTCCTGCAAAACAGGATCCGGTTTTTCTGCGACCGGTACTTCCTCTACCCAGGTACGGACCTGTTCCACATAATCTGCAAGAGAAGCCATCACAAGCTCTTCCTTATAAGAAAAGTCCAATGCCTGACGAAGAAGAAGCAGTACTACCGGCACTGCTGCCCCTATATAGAGATAAAGCATAGGCAATCCTTCCCTGTATCCCAGTCTGCTGTTGAGAAAAACAGACAGTCCCAGAAGAAATGTACAAAACAGTGACGGATACCACACAAATCGGTTCATCCGATGCCAGAGCCTGTCCCTTGACTTCCACAGGTTCAGCCATTTTTCTTTCAGATTCTGTAATCGCTGCGTATTTCGGATCATTCTTCGGTAGGTAAGGTTTGTTGCCAGCATCCCCAGACCGCCGATACATCCCATGGATGTCATGACGTAAAGCGGGATGTTCAGCTTCATGATCATCTCCAGCATAAGCCCTCCCTTTTTCACTGCCGCACAGTGCCTGAGCGTACTTTCGTTCTATAGCTGCACTGCTCATCGCCTTAGGAATATTATACTTCTATATAACTTAACTGGAAAGAATTTTCGTTCGTCAAATGCTGCCCCTGTTTTCGGTCTTTTTACATTTCCTGCAGTGCTTTGACTACATTTTCAAATTTCATGAAGTGAGAAGCCTTTACGAGGATGGTATCTCCAGGTTTCACATATGTGTTCAGGTTCTTAAGAAGGCTTTCCAGATCTTTTTCCCGGATGACTGTCAGGTCCGGATTGGTCTGAGATGCTTTTTCCGCGATATGGGCTGCAAGTGGTCCTACGCAGATGCATGCGTCGATCCTGCACTGACCTGCATGAACGCCTACACCTTCATGAAGTGCAGCTTCATCAGTTCCAAGCTCACCCATATCACCAAGGATGGCAACCTTTCTTCCAAGTCCATCCTGAAGAACATCCAGGGAAGCCTTCATGGACATGGGGTTTGCGTTGTAGCAGTCATCTACGATCATGAATTTATCGGTCTCGATCATATTGAATCTTCCGCTGACCGGTTCCAGGCTTTCGATGCCATTTTTGATCTGCTCTGCATTCAGTCCGTAAAGTCTGCCCACAGCTGCTGCTGCCAGCGCATTGGATACCATATGACGTCCCGGCATTGGAATATCTACATGAAATATCTGGAGCTCTCCGTTCTCTGCCATTTTTCCCTTCAGACAGATGTCACAGCTCATTCCCTTCAGTCCACGGCTTTCCACATTTTCACAGGTAACAGAAGCATTTTCTCCGTTTCCGAAAAATACTGGCTGCATACCGTTGTATTCCTTTACTGTGGAGAGCTTATCATCATCACCGTTAAGTACGATATTTTTCTTCACATACTGAAAAATCTCTGTTTTTGCCTTCAGGACGCCGTCTCTGTCCCCAAGGTTTTCCAGATGACAGGTTCCGATGTTTGTGATCACGCAGGTGTCCGGTTTTGCGATCTTTGCAAGACGGGTCATCTCACCGAAATCACTGATTCCCATTTCCAGAACTGCGATCTCATCTTCATCACGAAGGCGGAATACTGTCAGTGGAAGTCCCAGCTCATTGTTGAAATTTCCCTGGGTTTTCAGTGTACGGTATTTTTCCTTCAGCACAGAGGCGATCACCTCTTTTGTGCTGGTCTTTCCAACGCTTCCTGTGATTCCCACAACAGGAATATCAAGCTGCTCCAGATAAAACTCCGCAATGTCTTTTACTGCCTGAAGGGAGGAACCTACCTGGATATACGGATGATCCGCTCCTTCAAGAGTTCTCTCGGATAAGGTTGCAAGTGCACCTGCTTCCATTACCTGCGGGATAAAACGGTGAGCATCCACACGCTCTCCTACTACCGGTACAAAAAGACCTCCTTTTTCCACCTTACGGCTGTCAGTTGTGATCGCAGTCACTTCCTCCTGAAGTTTTTCCTGCGGGCCGTGGTAAATACCATTGCAGACTTTTGTGATATTTTCCAATGTAAGATTTTTCATGAATAAAATCCTTTCTTTTGCCAGAAACTCCTCCTGTCAACAGGAGGAGTTACGGTCAGATATTTTATTTTCTGTATTTCTTAAAAGAAATGCGAATCAGTTCTTCACAGAGGTCCGGATAGTCGATTCCCAGGACCTTTGCTTCCTGCGGGATCAGACTGGTGGGTGTCATTCCCGGAAGTGTGTTTGCCTCCAGGCAGTACATATCACCGTTTTCTTTCATCATGAAGTCAAAACGTGCATAGCCTTCAATGCAGAGAGCCTTTGCGCCAGCTTCCGCATAATGCTGCATTTTCTCAGTCAGTTCCGGTGAGATCTCAGCCGGACAGGTTTCTACTGTGGAGCCTGCCTGATATTTGTTTTTGTAATCATAAAAGCCCTGCTTCGGTGCGATCTCGATGATCGGATAAGCCTTTCCGTCTACAACTGCAACGGAAAACTCACGGCCCCTGATATACTCTTCAACAACTACCTCATCTTCATAAGAATAAGCACCATCAATGGCATCCTCATATTCTTTCTGATTATTTACAATATAAACACCTACGCTTGAACCACCGCAGCATGTTTTTACAACAACAGGAAATTCCATACCAAGATCATGGATGTTTCTTGTGCAGTTTTCTTTCAGCATGGAAACGCCCTTCGGTGTCGGTACCTGATCCATGAGAAAGATCTTCTTAGTGAGACCCTTATCCATAGCAAGGGCACTGCTTAAATATCCGGTTCCTGTGTAACGGATTCCCAGGAGATCGAAGGTTGCCTGAACCTTTCCATCCTCTCCGTTGGAACCGTGAAGTCCCATAAATACAATGTCTGCTGCCTGACACAATTCCAGTACATTCGGTCCGAAAAAGCTTCTTCTTGTGCGTTTGATCTCTTCGATATCATCATCGAAGCTTCTCATATACTCTGCCGCAGAATCTACCTCATAATCTTTATCTCCAAAGGGCTCATCCCAGTCCACCGGCTCCAGTCCGCAGAAAATATCTACAAGAATGGCATTATGGCCTTTTTTACGAAGTGCCTTGCAGACACCTGTTCCTGTTACGATGGAAATCTCTCTTTCTGTACTGGTTCCGCCTGCCAATACAACGATATTCATACTTTCATCTCCCTTGATGATCTTGTGTTTTCTTTCTTCGTATTCTTTTAATATTTCTTTTAATCTCTTATTCATAAACTACGATCGGTACTCCTACACTAATATTATTATAAATGATTGCCGCCTTATCCTTCGGGGTGTTTACACAGCCATGAGAACCATTTGTGATATAGATCTGCCCACCATACTGTGAACGCCAGCTTGCGTCATGGATTCCGACTCCTCCGGAAAACGGCATCCAGTATGTAACCGGTGATGCATATCCAGGTCCCTTCAAAACTGCCGGTGAACGCATGGCATCCAGTGCAAAGCATCCGGTTGGTGTGGAATGGCCCTTTCGGACACAGCCGGTAACTACCGGTGTATCTACCAGAAGCTGTCCGTCTTTATAGAATACCATTCTCTGGTTGGTCAGGTCAATCTCTACATATGTATTTCCGATATCATTGGTATCTCTGCAAAGTCCACTGTAAGCATAAGCCGGCTGTCTCACTTCTGTGGTTCCTGCAAGAATGGCATTATAAAGCCATTCAGTCTCTGCGGTCTGATCGATAGCCCATCCATAATCACCGCCCTTGATGGTTTTCTGGCGGCCATCGTAGGTGGTAAATGTCCTCGTGCAGCCAAAGGTATCATATTTGTATCCCAGGCTGTTCACATAAGCTGCAACCTGGTCTTTGTTTACTATATAATCTCCGTTTGCGTCCCTGACCAGCCAGTCTTTGATGGTATTTCGGTCAAGCTGTTCAGACCGGTCCGAAAAATCATAGGTGATCACGCAGCTGGTAAGCTTGTTCATCTGATCACAGTCTTTTTTCAGAGCTTCATCGTCTTTATATATCGATGGTTTTTTGTAGCAGTTTTTCTTTTCCAGACTGACTGCTTTGTCTCCTGCGGAAACAGCTGCACGGATCACCTTCTGAACCTTTTTTGTATCCAGGGTCGTTCCTTCTTTTTCCGGCTGGATCTCGTAGGTTTCGCCATTATCCTTAATGCATGCGTCTTCAGGCTTTTCCATATTGTCCTTCTGCATGCATTTCAGATTCTTCACAGCCTCTGTCAGCTTGTTCTGATCTTCATAAGCAGTATCCGTTGCCAGTGTATATTTTTTCTTCTGATTAAAAGCAAGGAACCATTTGTACCGGTCCTGTTTCTTGATCAGCTTTTTGGCTCCGCCATCCGGCTTGTAGACCAGGCCGGCTTCTTTTGCGGTAATGCTCTCTTTTCCGTTGTTTCTTGTATCAACGGTAAGAACATATGCCTGCACTTCCTTTGCAAGAAGCTTTTCTGTTTCATCTGCAGTTTTATAGGAGCAGTTAAAACCATTCACCTGAGATCCCGGCAAAAAATGATCTGTAAAATAGTGTACACCATATCCATAAGCCCCTGCTGTAAGGATCAGCAGGATCATGATCAGTGCAATGACCAACTTTTTGCCCGTTTTCATTTTTTCTTTTTCCTCATCCATGAGCTCTCTCCAATAGTTATGACTGCCCGGTATTACGCGTGCTGAAATACCGGGCAGTCTGATGTGATCGATTTATTTCTCCAGAAGTTTTTCCACACTTACAAGCTTCACACAGAGAACAAATACCTCTGCTGCCTTGCCAAGCTCCTCAACGCTTGGGTAGCTTGGTGCAATACGGATATTGCTGTCTTTCGGGTCCTTTCCATATGGATAGGTTGCGCCTGCTCCAGTCATAACAACGCCTGCTTCTTTTGCTTTGGCAACGATGGCTTTCGCACAGCCTTCCATAGAATCAAAGGAAATAAAATATCCACCATGCGGTTTGGTCCACTCACCGATTCCAAGTCCGTTAAGCTCTTTATCCAGTGTTGCGAGAACAAGCTCGAATTTCGGACGAAGGATGTCTGCGTGTTTCTTCATATGCTCATGCAGTCCGTTGATATCTTTGAAGAAACGAACGTGACGAAGCTGGTTCAGTTTGTCGTGTCCGATGGTCTGTACAGTCATGTATTTGCGGAAGTCATCCAGGTTCGCCTTGGATGCAGCAACTGCTGCGATACCGGAACCAGGGAAGCTTACCTTGGAGGTAGAAGTAAATTTATAAACAATGTCCGGATTTCCTGCTTTCGCACACTCATCAAGGATCTCAAGAAGGAAATCCTGATTGTCATCATAAAGATGATGGATGCTGTAAGCGTTATCCCAGTAAATACGGAAGTCCGGTGCAGCCGGCTTCAGATGCGCAAAACGCTTAACTGTTTCTTCGGAATAGGTGTAGCCCTGCGGATTGGAATATTTCGGAACACACCAGATTCCTTTTACTGCCGGATCTTCATTGACATATTTCTCAACCATGTCCATATCCGGGCCTTCCGGAGACATCGGAATGTTGATCATCTCAATGCCGAAAAATTCTGTGATACGAAAATGACGGTCGTATCCTGGTACAGGACAGAGGAATTTCACCTTGTCAAGCTTGCACCATGGTGTATTTCCCATTACTCCGTGGGAATAGGAACGTGCAATGGTATCGAACATTACGTTCAGACTGGAGTTACCATAGATGATGATGTTCTCTGGCTCTACCTCTGACATCTCACCGAGGAGTCTCTTGGCTTCCGGGATTCCGTCGATGACTCCATAGTTACGGCAGTCCACACCGGTCTCACATTTCAGATCTGCATCCCCTGCAAGTACTTCCATCATTTTCATGGAAAGATCAAGCTGATCCGGTGCAGGTTTACCACGGGACATATCCAGTGCCAGACCTTCGGCTTTGATCTCGTCGAACTCACGGTCGAGTTCTTTCTTTAAATCGAGTAGCTCTTCCCTGCTCATCTCACAATATTTTTTCATAAGTTTGCTTCTCCTCTTTTTGTGCACAGTTTCATATCTGCGGTTGCTGTGTTTCTTCTGTTAACGATTTCTGTCTGTCAGGAATTCTCTGCAAAATCTCTTCCGCAAAAAACAGCCACAGTTTCACGGAAGCGGGAATCCTCTGCCCCGGCAGAAAATCTCTGCGTACATTTTAGTATGTAAAAGCGCTGTTGTCAAATCTTTCGTGGAAAATTCTGCACTTCTCTTGCACAGCATCCATTTTTCCTCTATACTGGAAAAAACATTATTATGGCGTTTTTATGGATTCATGTCCCGGTCAGCCGGATCTGGTACAGTAATCTCCGGAAATGCTATATAAAAATGCTATATATATCTTATAAATTTACTATTATGAAAGAGGTATTGATCATCATGTGGATTGCAGATGGATGGAAAGAATATGAAGTTATTGATACATCAAAAGGAGAAAAGCTGGAGCGCTGGGGGGATTATCTTCTGGTTCGTCCGGACCCGCAGGTAATCTGGGATACTCCCCGCAAAAACCGTGGCTGGAAGCATATGAACGGACATTATCACAGAAGCAGCCGTGGCGGCGGTGAGTGGGAGTTCTTTGATCTGCCTCATCAGTGGGAGCTCCATTACAAGGACCTCACTTTTAATCTGAAGCCTTTCAGCTTCAAGCATACAGGACTTTTCCCGGAGCAGGCTGTGAACTGGGACTGGTTCGGTGAAAAGATCCGCAATGCGGGACGCCCGATCAAGGTCTTAAATCTTTTTGCCTATACCGGCGGCGCTACTCTGGCTGCAGCTGCTGCCGGCGCTTCCGTTACTCACGTGGACGCTTCCAAGGGTATGGTGAACTGGGCAAAAGAGAATGCTGCTGCTTCCGGACTTTCCGGTGCGCCGATCCGCTGGCTTGTGGATGACTGCGTGAAGTTCGTAGAGCGTGAGATCCGCAGAGGAAATCATTACGATGCGATCATTATGGACCCGCCTTCTTACGGCCGCGGACCTAAGGGCGAGATCTGGAAGATCGAGGATGCGATCCATCCGCTGATCAAGCTTTGTACGAAGATCCTCAGTGATGATCCGCTGTTTTTCCTGGTAAATTCCTATACTACAGGTCTTGCACCGGCTGTTCTGACTTATATGCTTGCTACGGAGCTGAAGCCCTGGAAGGGTAATGTGGAGTCACAGGAGATCGGACTTCCTGTGACGGAGAGTGGGCTGGTGCTTCCTTGCGGAGCTTCCGGACGGTGGAGTTCCTCCCGGTAAGATTTGTATTGAAACGCTTCTTTGACAGGTCTATAATATAAAAAAAAGGAGCGTGATCTTTATGAGTACGGAAACTACGAAGAATACTCTTCCTTTTACCTGCACGCCGGCTTATGACCGGGATGCCTGTAAAGGGTGTGTCTGTTCTACCTGCTATGAACAGGAATTTTGTGACCGGTGCAGCTCCTGTGTAGAGCAGGGACATCGGAAGGAACGATGCAATGCTTATGAGGGAGCCTACAATTACTGATTGGCTACAATTTATAGCAGCTCCGGAATTAATGTGAAAAAAGGGCCTGTAAAAAAGTGTTATCTGATTCACTTTTTACAGGTTCTTTTTTCAATCAGCGTAAGTATTTCTTTTTGTCAGACGCATATCTGCAATCCTTATTTGCTATGTAACTCTATAACAGACAACATTTTCATGATTTTTATTAATATAATACTTTATAAACCGGACAGAGTTCGCATAACCAGGTCCACATCTTTATTTTCCAGTTCCTGAATAATGTGCAGATATGTTTTCTGTGTTGTTGTCATACTGGCATGCCCCAGTCTTCTGGCCACACTGGCAATGGATACCCCGGCAAACAACAGTAATGATGCATGGGTATGCCTGAGTCCATGAATCGATATTTCCGATATTCCACATTCTTTGCAATGTCTGGTCAGTGCATCATTTACTGTAGAATTATATATCTTTGTTTCGCCTACAAAAATCGGTTCGTCCTGGGGAAGTCCCTTTATCAATTCCGAAAACTTAACTACGATCTGCCAGTCAATCTGGATTTTTCTTACAGATGATTTATTTTTTGTTGGTAGAAATCCACCATCACCTTTATAATCCCAGGTTTTACTTACAGATAAAGTCTGTCGTGCAAAATCAAAATCTGCCGGTGTGATGGCAAGTGCCTCCGAAAAACGCATGCCAGTCTTTGCAACCAGAAGGATAAAGCAATCCCAATTTACCTGCTCCCCAATGTCCAGATGTGCGATCAGGGTATGAAGTTCAAATTGATTAAGATATTTTATCTTCTTTGCGCCTGGTGATTTTCCTTTGATAATCGCCTTTCTGGTTGGATCACGTTCAATGAGACCTTCGTCTACCGCATCCAGAACCGCACCTTTCAGCTGATGATGAAAATCCAGTGTTGTCTGTCTTTCATGTTCCCTGGCATAGTCATTAAGCAGTTTCTGGTACGTTGTCCGGGTAAGTTCCGACACCTGCAGATTCGGAGCAAGTTTTTTTACCCATTTCAACGTCATCAGATATTTTGCCATTGTCGCTTCTCTGATTGCACCTCTTTTGTATACTTCTATCCATTGATGATAATACTCGTAAAACAGCTGTTTTTTGTTTACATCATTCTGCATAGGTTATTCCTTTCCAGAAATCACTTACACTGATATAAGCAATTACAGTATATTATGCAATATTGATCAGCGGCTTTATTTCCTCATCCAGGATCTTACCTAATTCTTCTATACAGCGCCGATTATACTTAAATTTTGGCAAAGGTTTTTCCTGTGCTGCCTTATACTCTGCATAATTAATAGTATCTTTGATCACGCTTTCATTAGGTATCTTTCCATTTCTGTAATGCATGGCCGCATACATTACATCTTCTTTTGATGCATACCAGGTTGTACAAAAATCCGAAACCACTTTATCAATGCAATCATATTTCATTTTTTCCATTATATTAAGAATGGATTTTCCCCTGAATTTTCTGTCATCCATTTCAATTTCATAGATCAGATCTGTCATGATTTTTGCTACCTTAGAGTTTGTTTTCTGCAATTCACAGACATATTGCTTAACCTCATCTATACGCTTTTGACGTTCTTCCGGTGAACTATCTTCTGAATCTTCATCCGGTGTAACAATATTCTGGATCAGATTAATGATATATTCATAATCAATTTTGGTGTTACTGTACGCCATTAACTCATAATCCAAATCTGCTGGTTGCGTCTCATCATCCCCTGGCTGGTCTTTTCCATCTCCGTTTGCGATTCGGATTTCTTCCATTGCATTCTGATAATACCCGGCATAATCCTCGTATTCTTTCTGAGTAATACAATATTCCTCCAGCATACTATCCTCATATTTTGTAAAAGATTTCAGCTGTGCAAACAGTCGGTCAAAATTCTGGAATATTTTTACAAACACCTTCTTCTCTTTCAGTGACATATCCGCTATTTCATCCGGTGTTTCTGCTGAAATACGTAAAGCTGCCAGTGCCTTACGAAAGGCCGGTTCCACTTCTTCCCAATCTGCTACAAATGTTGAGCCTGTACTGCCGGCAGAATATAATTTTACGGCATCGTCCACACTTTTCCGGAATAATTTCGGTGCCTGAAAGGTTACGATCTGTCCATAGGTTTTATTTCTGTTAAAAATACGGTTTGTTCTGGAAAATGCCTGGATCAGATCATGGGGTCCCATGGGTTGTCTGTCAATAAAAATTGTGGACAGACACGGAGCATCAAATCCCGTCAACAGTCGATCTACAACAATAACCAGATCCAGCTGTTCGTTTCGGCTTTTGAATTTTGCATCTTTGCGCGCAAGACGCTTATTCAGATTTCCGTTGTAGCTCTGGATCTGAGAAAGCTCATATTTTGTTCCAAACATCCTATTGTATTCATCTAATGATCTTTGCATCTTCTGCTGATTTACGTGGGAACCTTCTTCATTTTCTGTTACTGAATAGGTAATGGCAAATTTCGGAAAATCCGGAAGCACCTGTCGGATTCTCTCATCGATCTTCAGCGACGTTTCTCCCTTTTTTACTCTTAAAAGAAGATCATAATACTTCTGTGCCAACTGAATGGAACTTGTTGTAAGAAGTCCCTCATAGGTTTCTCCTTTTCCGTTCTGAAATCCCAGCTTATAATAAGATTTATTCAAAATAACATCCAGCACTTTCAACATATGAGCTTCATTATCATATGCACTGGTATCGGTTTCATCTGTAATCTGTTTCGGTCCATTATGCTCCACCTGAAAGCCCAGTACAGCATTATCATGAATCGCATTCTGTATTGTGTATTTGTGAAGACATTCCCCATACAGATCCTTCGTTGTACGTGGCAGATCTCCCAGCTGTGGATATGGATTTTCCGGAAATCTTGGCGTGCCGGTAAATCCATACCATAAAGATCTTCCAAAAAAATGTTCCAGTTCTCTTTTGGTTTTTGGTGTGACAGCCCTGTGACATTCATCCACTACAAAAGCGATTTTAAGATTTTTAATTTTTCTGTATTCTGGTGTATCTTCTATAATTCGCTTACTGATCAGTATCTGCAGCTTCTGTATCGTTGTTACAATTACCTGCCGGTCGCCGGACTTCAGTTTATTTTTCAGATCTGTTACATTGCTGGTTTCATCAACATCAATGGAATCATTGTTGGCATAAGCCTGAAATGCCATGGTTGTCTGTGTGTCCAAATCTCTTCGGTCAATGAGAAAGATTGCTTTATCAATAGAAGGAATATCCATAAGAAGATTCCTTGTTGCTTTGTATGAAGTCAACGTTTTTCCGGAGCCGGTTGTATGCCATACATAGCCGGATTTTGTAGTTTTGGATGCTTCCCGTATGGATTCAATCGCATGAATCTGATATGGTCGAAGAAGAATCAGTCGTTTCGCATCTTTATCCAAAACAGTATATCTTGCGATCATCTCATGAGCTTCCGGAATACGAAGTACACTTTTTGCAAAATCAAGATAATCCGATACCGGCTTATTTTCCCTATCTACCCATCCGCTCATAAACTTCTCGTTCAGCTCTGTATCACTGGCTGCTGCAAAATATCTGGTGTCTACTCCATTACTTACCACAAACATCTGTACTGCTGAAAAAATACCGGTGAACTTGCCTTCTCCGATATATTTTTTTATCTGACGAAATGCCTCCATATAGGAATGCTGCTTGTTTTTCAGCTCAATATGTATCATGGGAAGACCGTTGATAAGCAAAGTCACATCAAATCTTCTGTCACGCTCCGAAATGCCTGCATCTTCATCACTTTTCAACGCTTCATACTGATTGATGACCTCATAAACACTGCTACCTCCCGCAATATGCTCATGATTCATAACTACCAGATGCAAACGCTCGGTATCTCTCTGCACATGAACCTGAACTTTACCATTTTCACCGACAAGCCACTCACCAGCCTTATAAAAAGAAGAAAACTGCAGCTGATTTTTTACCTGTTCAAATTCTGTATCAGACAACGGTTCTCCGTTTAATCGATCCTTATTGTTCTGTTCCAGGATATATTTGAAATTTTCCCACAGATCCTCCTCTGTTTTCAGATCCTTACGGTATGTCCACTGAGAATCTCCATAAACAAGTTGTTCGATCAGTTTTTCTTCTAATATTCTCTCTAATTCAGACATTTGCGTTGTCTCCTTTGTGATTTTGGTGTATTTTCGTAGTATTCGGGTGAATGGTAGCTTGCGCTGGTGAAGAGTGATGAGGTGGTCGATGTGGCTCAAATAAGAAGCTATTTTTTTCTGCTCAGCTACCGAAGGCAATGAAATCGGTAGTATTTTAATTAGTTCAGCATTATAGCTTTGCTGTTTCGTTCCCTGAGTATAATTAAGCCCGTACTCTTCTCCGACTTTTCTATACCATTGAAATAAAAAATCCGAAGTAAGCAAATCTTTCTTTGGAAACAATGCCATACATGACTGATTGAGTGTTGTATCAAACCCAAGTAATGCGCAGTTTCCACGGGTTCCAGCCGCTTCAAGACCTGTAATAGCCATTATGAAAGTACCCTTAGGAACTATCCGTAAATTGGCTGATTTTTGACCGTCTTCTGTTATCATTTCTATGCTGTCGTATACTGTTCCACGATTTAATTCTCCGCTTGACAGCCATTTTATATTTCCGTTCCAATATTCACTTTTATTTCTCGATGGAGTTTGTCCATTATACATATCATCAAGGACATCCCCCAACTTACGCTGTTCCCAAGCATTAGATTATAAAAACAACAATACCAGGCACTTACACTGACAATCAGTAAACTTCCGCATTCACAACTTATTTGATGCGATTAAATTTCTGCCTGAATAATATGTCCAAAATTCATTTCATCTTTAAATAAATCGTATACATATTCCGGGCTTTCCAAATACAATCCCGTTTCTTTATCTACAAGCTTTTCAAAAACTTCCGAATTATAAAATTTGTTCATCGCTTCATCATATTCTATATTCTGATCGGTACTGATCATATCAACAATATCCTGTATGGAATATTCCAGCAATTGATCCTTTTTACACATCTTTGCTCATCACCTTTCGCAAAAGTTTCACGCTGTTTTCAGTATGAAAGGAATATTGTGAAGAAGTTTTCTTATAAATCATTCCCTTTAATAATGTTTGAAAATCTATAACTTCATTTTCGTACTGTCGAAACAGCAAAGCCATATTGTCATCTGCGACAGGGCCTATGACAATATCATATTTATTGTCTTTGTTACACAAAGTATCTTTCGTATCTGTAAATGCCCTGCTTCTATTATTCATTACAAATTTTGCCCATTCTTCTGTCGTCTGTATCCCGAAATCTTTAATTTTAAGATTATATAAATCTCTGAAATTATCATCAATCTCATAGACATTTATAATCGGCATTTTTCCATAAATCCTTGCTACTCTTGCTGCCATCTTTTGAGCCTGTTCTTCAATATCTGTCAGATAGAATCCCTGTCCAAAATCCTTGTATGGTCTGCACATTGCCAGATTTATATTATCAATCACTATATTACTCCCATGATATAATCTCATAATGTACCCCCGTTATTTTTGCACAGAATTCCCAGATCCTCTAATATTGTTTCAAAATCCAGTGTATGCTCAACATCATAATTTTCTTTAATAAAAGCTATTCCTTTATAACGAAAAAGATATTGAAATGCCTCTTTAATGCTCAGATCATACTTATTGGCAAATTCATTTACACATGCAACAGTAAAACCTATTTTTCTTTTCTGTTCACTCATTAAAATCACCTCATTATTCTGAACTCATAAAACAATTTTCTTAATCCAATAATTTTCCTGCCTCATAAGAACATCTAATATAGTCTGGATTACTGTAATATACACTGGAATTATAATCAGATATTTCATCGCTGATAAAAGAACTGTAAACCATTTTTATCGCTTCAACAATGTCCTGATATAAAGAATCTACCTCTGATATCAATGTCTAATATACACGTCCTATTGCTGTAACGGTCGGTACTTCATATCTGCATTTTGAAATATTATCATAATTCCCATTCGGTATCCCATAATCTTCAATCCATTCATCAGCTACCTGCTCGAAGGAAAGACAATGATTAATACCTGCAACTTTCAGCTGATGTGCCAGGGCTTTATCAGGCATTCGAACTACAACATCTTTACTTTTATTATGCGTTTTTCTGGAAACATATTCAATCATTGTGCACACATAAAATAAATCATCTTTATTCCATTGTATCGTCATTGACAGCTTCACCCCTCTCGTATTCAAGACATTCCCAAACCCGAATACTATGATTCAAGAAATCATTTACAAAATTCTAAATTTTATCATCTGTCATTGGACCTTCTACAGTATCAAATTCTTGCATTTTTCCATCAAAAATCTTTTGTATATCTGTTTTTTCTGATTTCAGGAAATTCAACGATCTGACGTTCTACTTTACCATGCTCCATTTTGCACCCTCCATACCTTACAGTTCATACATCATTATCCATCACTTGCTTTCATCTTAAGCCATATTTTTTTATTTCATTAAGCATTTTCAATAGTATTTTTTTCACCTTTTAGAATTCTTATGAAAGCCTTATTTATTTTTCCTAAATAAACATATTTTGTAACATAAATTTCTTTAATTTCTTTATTTCTTCGCACTTATGCTGGTGAAGAGTGATGAGGTTATCAAGACTTCTAAAATAATCTCCAATTTTCTTTTGCTCTTCAAATCCAGGGCATAAAATAGGGATTTTTTTACATGTCTCCTTATTAAGTTTTGGCATTGCCATTCCTGTATTATATTGCGTATAGTCTTTTCGTTCTAATGAATTGCAAATAAAATTATTTTCATTTCCCTGCTTTGTTCGAAGAACATGCGCATGGTTATTTACCCAGTATTTTCCGCTTGCTAGAAAGCATACCGGATAATTTCTGTCAATAATATTGGCACCATCTTCACTTAACAATATCAACTCTTCGTCGAATAAATATCCATCCACATAATCAACAATACCAGAGGCTCCATAATATGGATACGGGCCAGAAATGCGTTTTGCACCTTCTAAAGGTTTTCTCATTGTATCAAGAAATTCAACTACATCATCTAACTTACGCTGTTCCCACTCGTCAGTAAATCCTTTGAATCTGATTTCCGGAACTTTACTGCCATTTTGTGGAAACATTTTTTGAAGCATATATTTTTTTAGTTTTTTTGTTTCGTCGCACTTGCGCTGGTGAAGAGTGATGAGGTGATCGAGCTGTATAAAGTAATCAGCTATTTTCGTCTGTTCAAAAACAGATGGAATATAAAATTGAATCGTTGACAATGCTGGATATTTTAAATTCCAGGTATCTGACGTAAGCCCTTGGGACCATCTTTGAAAGATTTGTAAAGTAGATTCTTTCTTAAATAGTTCCATAAAAAATTTACTATTCGCTTCTTCAGTTGGTACTAATACAGTGTATGCAGGGCTTACTATTCCGTCATATTCTGAATTTCCTACAGCCCCTTGCCACATACGCATAGAATTATACGGCAAATCCCCTTTTCGCACAATTTTGTAATTACTTTTATCGTCTGATGCCGTATTACGCTTGTCGGAATCTGCCTGCTTAATGACACCATTTCCGATTGTTACAGATAGTAACTCTTCACTACCATTTGCACGTTCAGACCTTTCTTTTAGAACTTCTCCCAACTTACGCTGTTCCCACTCATCATCAAATCCTCTAAATCTAATCGTTGGTTTTGCCATACTATCTGCCCTCCATTTTTTCGATCAGATTGTTTAATGAAGACATTATTTTTTCATCTGGAGATGTCAGTTCCTTTAAAAGAGACATGAACTCTGTCTGTGTCTGCTGCAGTTCTTCATCTGTTTTCTTCATTTTAGATAACAGTTCATTCAGATCTATTTCTTCCTCTTTTTCAAAATTATCTACATAGCGGGGAATGTTCAGGTTAAAATCATTTTTCTCTATGTCATCGAAGCTTGCAAGGAAAGATTCTTTTTCTATTGTTTCACGTTTGCTGTACAGCTCCATAACCTCAGTAATATGCTGATCTGTCATCTCATTCTGTTTCTTTCCTTTGTTGAATTTCTTAGAAGCATCAATAAATAAAACATCCCTCTCCAATAAATCTCTTTGTTTTTTCAGCACGATAATGCAGGTTGGAATGGACGTATTGTAAAACAGGTTTGCCGGAAGTCCGATGACTGCGTAGATATTTCCGGAACGAAGAAGTTTTTCCCTGATTTTTCCTTCTGCTGCCCCACGGAACAGTACGCCATGTGGTAATACGATTGCCATAGTTCCATTACCCTTCAGATGATACAGGCCATGGAGAAGGAATGCATAATCTGCTTTTGATTTCGGTGCCAGTACTCCATAATCACTGAATCTTTCGTCCTGCAAAAATCCGGCTGCTGCACTCCATTTGGCCGAATAAGGAGGATTCATAAGTACCATATTAAAATCTGTTTCTTCTCCTGTTGGCCAGTCTTCATCCAGGGTATCTCCATTGCGGAGGTTCTGATTTTCCGGTGAGATTCCATGAAGAAACATATTCATTCTGGCGAGATTATAGGTAGATGTATTCAGCTCCTGGCCGTAATATTTAATATATTCCGGTTTCTCCGCATATTTTTTTGCATTCAGAAGAAGGGAACCGGATCCCATACAGGGATCATAAACAGACAGACCTCTTTTATCCTCCTGCCCTGCAATAGCAATTTGAGTCAGTATCTTGGATACTGCCTGGGGAGTATAGAATTCTCCTGCTTTCTTTCCTGTCTCTGACGCAAACTGTCCGATCAGGTATTCATAAGCATTTCCAAGAATCTCCGCATCTGTGTTCAACAAGTCTGCTTTATCAATTTCTCTGATCAGACTGGCAATCGTGTCACTCTGTTTCTGATCGCCCGCTCCCAGGCGGTTGGAATACAGATCAATATCCGCAAACAGATCCGCAAATATAGGATCACTCTGTTCAATATTGTTAAATGCCTTTTGTAACTGCTCACGGTTAAATACATTATTTCTGGCTGCATCTGCAAAACAGGTGTACGTAAGTTCCGGCTCAATGATATAATGGCATTCATCCTTCATTTCCTTTATCAGCTCATCGGCATCTTCACCTTGCAATTCTTCCACATAAACGTCTAACGCCTCTTTTAATGATTCCGGTTTATCATCACAGATCATGTCATATACCTTGATCAAAAAAGAATCTGACAAATATTTATAAAAAACAATACCAAGCAAATAATTTTTATATTCATTGGCATCCATTTTGGAACGAAGTATATCCGCCCCACTCCACAATACACTGATCAGATCCTTACTGTTTTCCTGCTCCGCCATGTTATTTATCCTCCAGTTTTCGTAGTCCTCTTATAAAACAAGTATAACATACCTGGGTAAATTATGGCATATATTTCTATTCATTGCCATTCTTGAAAAAAAGAGAAGGGTTTACTGCCCCTTCTCAATAATCATATCTTCTGCTTCATGTCTATCTATATATTGGCGATAATCAATTTCATTCTTTAAAGCAATATATTTCATTAAAATTAGTTGATTGTCTTGAAAAATGCTTGATTTACGGGCATATTCGCAGGGTTGCAGATTGATTTTACTACTCATTTACTACTTTTAACAAATTGAGCCTTGATATGCAAAAAACACCTGCGGGCTGCCGGATAGACCGCTGCACCACCTTACGCGGCACGTCGAAAAGAAAAAATAAAATAAGCACCACCTATAAGGCGGCGTTTCTCACTCCTACACAGGAGAACAGGAACGCTGCTTTTTTTATGCCCTCATGTTACGCAGTAAGGGCAAACAAAGCCTTGATTTATGCGGCTCTTAGCGCGCGGAAATGAGAAGGACAAGGGTTGATACCTTTTCCCTCAAAACCGCGTTTCTACTGCGTAACAAATCCAACGAAAAGGAGTGACGAAGCTATGGCAGTTTTCCGCGTGGAAAAGAACAAAGGTTATACGGTTATGAGCAACCACCATTTACGCAACAAGGAACTTTCCCTAAAGGCAAAGGGCTTGTTGTCGCAAATGCTCTCACTTCCCGAAGATTGGGACTACACCCTTGCAGGACTGTCCCTTATCAACCGGGAAAAAATTGACGCTATCCGGGAAGCAGTACGGGAACTGGAAAATGCCGGATATATACAGCGTTCAAGGGAACGTGATGAGAAAGGACGCTTACGCGGTACAACGTATGTTATCTATGAGCAGCCGCCTAAGTTGGATTTACCTACATTGGAAAAACCAACATTGGATAATCCAACATTGGAAAAACCTACGTTGGAAAATCCAACGCAATTAAATAAAGAACTATTAAAGACTAACTTACCAAAAAAAGAAAAATTAAATACAGATATATCAAGTACCCATTCCATTCCTTTCCGTTCCCTAAATCCCTCTCCCTTAGAGGACGCGGCACAGCCGCCGGAACGGAAGCGAAAGGAAACGGAACCGAGCGCATTTGATATTTATGAGGAAATCATCAAGGACAATATCGAGTATGACATACTCATGCAGGATAACCGCCTTGATAAAGACCTCATCAATGAGATTGTGACCCTCATACTTGAAACGGTCTGCACTAAACGAAAAACTATCCGTATCGCCGGGGACGATTATCCGGCAGGGCTTGTCAAGGCAAGGTTTATGAAACTTGACAGCAGCCACATTGAATTTGTCCTTGCCTGCATGAGCGAGAACACCACCAAAATCCGCAACATCAAACAATACCTGCGGGCAGTGCTTTTCAATGCCCCGTCCACTATGAACAGCTACTATACGTCCCTTGTAGCGCACGACATGGCAAGCGGCGCACTGGCACCGAAGAAGCCGCAGTTTGGCGACCCGGACTATTATTCTTGCAACGAGGGCGAAAGCCTGTAAACCAACCCAAAGGAGGATTTGATTATGACGCAGAAAACAGGAGCTTTGATTTTTGATGAAACCGCTGACCGCTACGACATTCGCTTTGACGTAAACGACTATTACGGGGGCTTGCATTGCGGCGACTGCATGGAAGTCTTTGTGCGGGGCAAGTGGAAGCCGACCCGTATGGAGTACGGGGACAACTGGTATCTTGTGGGTATTCGGGCGGCAGACCTTTCCGGGCTGCGAGTACGGATTTAACAGGGCGGCGTGAAAGCGGACGCTCTTTTTTCATGCCCGCCCCGCTTCCCAGCGGCGGGCATACCACCATAGAACACGAAAGGAGGACACCCATTGCAGGAGGAAACCAACGAAAAGACCATAGCCCTTTACATCAAGACCGGGAAGCTGACCGCGCAGCAGCTCCAAAAGGCTATGAAAGCTCTGCTTGCACAGATGAAAAAGCAGCATGACAAACAGAAAATCCCGCATGGAAAGCAGACCCTAAAGCAGCTTATGAAGCAGAACGCGGGTGTTTCCAACATTGAAATCACAAAGGACAATATCAAAGCCTTTGAGAGTACGGCGAAAAAATACGGGATTGATTTTGCACTAAAGAAAGACAGCACCGAAACCCCACCCCGCTATCTTGTGTTTTTCAAGGGACGGGACGCGGACGCACTGACCGCAGCTTTCAAGGAGTTTTCCGCAAAGAAGCTGACACAGGGACAAAAGCCCTCTATCCGCAAGCTGATTGTTTCCCTCAAAGAAAAGGCGGCGGCTCTGAACGCACAGCGGGACAAAGTAAAAAACAAAGACAGGGGGATTGTAAGATGAACGCTATCAACTGGAAAAAGCTGCTACTTCCCAACATTCCCTATCTGCTCTTTGTGTATCTCTTTGATAAAGTCGGACAGGCGGTACGCCTTGCGCCGGGGGCTGACCTATCCGGCAAGGTGCTGTCGCTTGGGGAGGGCTTTTCTATGGCTTTTGCAACCCCGCTTCCGAGCCTTGCCCCTATGGATTTGCTTATCGGTATTGTGGGGGCTGTCCTTATCCGGCTTATGGTGTACTTCAAAGGCAAGAACGCGAAGAAATATCGAAAAGGTATCGAATACGGTTCAGCCCGTTGGGGCAACGCCGAAGATATAAAGCCCTACACCGACCCGATATTTCAAAATAACGTGCTGCTGACACAGACGGAACAGCTTACCATGAACAGCCGCCCGAAGCAGCCGAAGTATGCAAGGAATAAAAATATCCTTGTTATCGGGGGAAGCGGCAGCGGCAAGACGAGATTTTTTGTGAAGCCCAACTTAATGCAAATGCACTCAAGTTACGTTGTAACCGACCCGAAAGGTACGGTTTTAGTCGAGTGTGGGAAGCTCTTACAGCGCGGCGGGTATCGGATAAAGGTGCTAAACACGATAAACTTCAAAAAAAGTATGAAATACAATCCCTTTGCCTATCTCCGCAGCGAAAAAGACATTTTGAAACTGGTAAATACCTTGATTGCCAACACCAAAGGGGACGGGGAAAAAGCCGGGGAGGATTTTTGGGTAAAATCGGAACGGCTCTTTTACTGCGCCCTTATCGGCTACATTTGGTACGAAGCCCCGGAGGAAGAAAAGAACTTCACGACGCTGCTTGAAATGATAAATGCCAGTGAAGCCCGCGAGGACGACCCGGAATTTCAGTCCCCCGTTGACCTCATGTTTGAACGGTTGGAGGAAAAAGACCCGGAACACTTTGCCGTCCGGCAGTATAAGAAATTCCTGTTATCTGCGGGAAAAACAAGAAGCTCTATCCTCATTTCCTGCGGGGCGCGGCTTGCACCCTTTGACATTAAGGAGCTGCGCGACCTTATGGAAACTGACGAAATGGAGCTTGACACCATAGGCGACCGCAAGACCGCCCTGTTTGTTATCATCAGCGACACCGACGATACTTTTAACTTTGTCGTGAGTATTCTTTACACGCAGCTTTTCAATCTGCTTTGCGACAAGGCAGATGATGAATACGGCGGCAGGCTGCCCGTCCATGTGCGCTGTCTGTTAGACGAGTTTGCAAATATCGGGCAGATACCGAAGTTTGAAAAGCTCATAGCCACCATACGAAGCCGGGAAATCTCCGCGTCGATTATCTTACAGTCGCAAAGCCAGTTAAAGGCAATCTATAAGGACAACGCCGATACCATAGTCGGCAACTGCGACACCACCCTTTTCTTGGGCGGCAAGGAGAAAACCACCCTCAAAGAAATGTCGGAAATCTTGGGGAAAGAAACCATTGACAGCTTCAACACTTCCGAGAACCGGGGGCGCGAGGTATCGCATGGGCTGAACTATCAGAAGTTAGGCAAGCAGCTTATGACGGAAGATGAAATAGCAGTCATGGACGGCGGGAAATGTATTTTACAGCTACGAGGGGTGCGCCCGTTCTTCTCTGATAAGTACGACATTACAAAGCACCCCAACTATAAATATCTTTCCGACTATGACAAGAAAAATACCTTTGATATGGAAAAGCATTTAAGGCGCAGACCCGCCCTTGTGAAGCCGGACGAAGTATTTGACTACTACGAAATCAGCGAAAGCGATTTGCAGGAGGACACCGACCATGAATAGACGTATCAGAAAGAAAAAGGACAAGAAAATCACAGAAGCCATAAACGGACTTATCTCCATTGCCGAGTGGCAGGAAAGACAGCGGCAGGCTGCTATCCAGCAGTTTGTGAAACGGTGTGAAGCCCTGTATGAGCAGCAGCGAAAAGAAAGGAGGAATTGACGCAGTAACAAAATTTATGAGTGGGTGCAGAATACGCGCCCCTACTGGAAAATCCATAACGCCCACACTTAAAAACTGAATACCGCCGCGCGGCAGAATTTTACGCAGCGTGGGGACTTACGACCGCGGCAGTTACAAAACTGACCGCCGTTTTTTATGCCCTTTTTAGGGGGCAAGCCGCATTTGCGGCAGAAAGGAGCTTTATGGAATTTTTTAACTCTGCTATCGACGTATTACAGACCCTTGTTATCGCACTGGGCGCAGGCTTAGGCATTTGGGGCGTTATCAATCTCTTGGAGGGATATGGAAACGACAATCCGGGTGCAAAATCACAGGGCATTAAGCAGCTTATGGCGGGCGGCGGTGTTGCCCTTATCGGCACTATCCTTGTACCTCTGCTTTCCGGTCTGTTCGGATAAGTTTACGGAGGGTAGCCTATGGAGAGCATACTTGACGCGATTAACGAATGGATAAAGGAAATCCTTATCGGCGCGATAAACGGTAATCTGTCAACTATGTTCGGGGACGTAAACGAAAAAGTAGGCACCATTGCAGCGGAGGTAGGCAAGACCCCGCAGGGGTGGAACGCAAACATTTTCAGCATGATACAAAATCTGTCGGAAAATGTGATTGTACCCATTGCGGGGCTTGTCATTACCTATGTCCTCTGTTATGAGCTTATCAGCATGGTAACGGAAAAAAACAATATGCACGACGTTGACACATTCCTATTTTTTAAGTGGTTTTTCAAAGCCTTTGTTGCCGTTTTCCTGGTAACACATACCTTTGATATTACTATGGCGGTGTTTGATATGGCGCAGCATATTGTGTCCGGCGCGGCAGGGGTCATCGGCGGCGATACGAATATCGACGTAACCGAAGCCCTTGCCGCCATGCAGGAGGGACTAAAAGATATGGAAATCCCCGAACTACTGTTACTTGTTATGGAAACGAGCCTTGTAAGCCTTTGTATGAAAATCATGTCCGTACTGATAACCGTTATCCTCTACGGCAGAATGATTGAGATATACGCCTACTGTTCCGTTTCCCCTATCCCTTTTGCCACCATGACAAACCGAGAATGGGGACAGATTGGGAACAACTACCTAAAGGGGCTGTTTGCACTTGGTTTTCAAGGCTTCCTCATTATGATATGCGTCGGCATTTACGCAGTTTTGGTAGGCGAAATGGTCTTAGCGGACAATCTGCACAGCGCGATTTTTTCCCTTGCAGCCTATACCGTTATCCTCTGTTTCTCCCTGTTCAAATCCGGCGCACTGGCAAAATCCATATTCAACGCCCACTAAGGGCAGAAAGGAGGTTTTTTCTTGGCGTATGTACCTGTACCCAAAGACCTTTCCAAAGTCAAAACAAAAGTCGCTTTCAATCTGACAAAGCGGCAAATCCTTTGTTTTTCAGTGGCACTTCTTATAGGACTGCCGCTTTTCTTTTTGCTCAAAGACAGCGCAGGGACGAGCCTTGCGGCAATGGTAATGATTGTCGTCATGCTTCCCTGCTTCTTGGTTGCCATGTATGAAAAGCATGGGCAGCCCCTTGAAGTGGTAATAAAGAACATCATTCAGACAAAATTTACCCGCCCCAAAGTGCGACCATATCAGACAGAAAACCTATATGCACTCTTGGAGAAACAGCGGGCATTAGAAAAGGAGGTATCAGCGATTGTCAAAAGGACAGACAAAAAAGACGCGGGAAGCCGCAGGAAACAGGCGTAAGCTGACCCGCGTGGAAAAGAAACAGATAGCGGCGGTTATCCGGCAGGCAAAGGGGGACGGCAAAGCCCACACCGCACAGCAGACCATTCCCTACCTTGCCATGTACCCGGACGGTATCTGCAAAGTGGCGCAGCGGAAATATTCAAAGAGCATTGCTTTTGAGGACATTAACTATCAGCTTGCACAGGCAGACGATAAGACCGCCATTTTTGAAAACTGGTGCGATTTTCTCAACTACTTTGACGCGAGCGTGAACGTGCAGCTTTCTTTTATCAATCAAGGCTCACAGCAGGAACAGGCAGCGCGGGCAATCCATATCCCGCCGCAAAATGACGATTTTAACTCTATCCGCACCGAGTATTCCGATATGCTGAAAATGCAGCTTGCCAAAGGGAACAACGGGCTTGTAAAGCACAAGTACATCACGTTTTCCATTGAAGCGGACAATCCGGCGGCGGCAAGGGCGCGGCTTTCCCGTATCGAAACGGACGTACTCAACAATTTCAAGGTGCTTGGCGTATCGGCGCACCCCTTATCCGGCTATGAACGCTTAAAGGTGCTGCATGGGGTATTCCACCCGGCAGGCGAGCCGTTCTCATTCTCCTATGACTGGCTGACCCCGACAGGGCTTACCACAAAGGACTTTATCGCCCCGTCCTCTTTCAAGTTTGGGGAGGGACGCTACTTTGCTATGGGGAAAAAGACGGGGGCGGTGTCGTTCCTTGAAATCCTTGCCCCGGAGCTGAACGACCGTATCTTAGCGGATATGTTGGACTTGGAAACAGGGGTTATTGTCAATCTCCACATTAAAAGTATCGACCAGTCGGAAGCAATCAAGACCATTAAGCGCAAAATCACAGACCTTGACAAGATGAAGATTGAGGAACAGAAAAAAGCGGTTAGAAGCGGCTATGACATGGATATAATCCCGTCTGACCTTGCTACTTTTGGGAATGAAGCAAAGAACTTGTTGCAGGATTTACAGAGCCGAAACGAGCGAATGTTTCTCCTTACGTTCCTTGTGGTAAACATGGCAGACACGAAACGGAAACTGGAAAATGACATTTTCGCGGCGGCGGGCATTGCACAGAAATACAACTGCGCCTTGACCCGTCTTGACTATCAGCAGGAAGCGGGGCTAATGTCCTCTATCCCTTTGGGCGAGAACCTTATCCCTATTCAGAGAGGGTTGACGACGAGCAGCACCGCTATTTTTATCCCGTTCATCACGCAGGAGCTATTTCAGACCGGGGCTGCCCTGTATTATGGCTTAAATGCCCTGTCAAACAACATGATACTCTGCGACCGTAAACAGCTTAAAAACCCGAATGGGCTTATCTTGGGAACACCGGGCAGTGGAAAATCCTTTGCAGCAAAGCGGGAAATCACAAATGCCTTTCTCATTACTGACGACGATATTTTTATCTGCGACCCGGAAGCGGAATATTTTGCCCTTGTAAAGCGGCTTGGCGGGCAAGTGATACGGTTATCCCCGACAGGGAAAGGCATGGACGGTACGCCCCAGTATGTGAACCCTATGGATATGAACCTCAATTACAGCGAGGACGACAGCCCCCTTGCACTGAAAAGTGATTTTATCCTTTCCCTCTGCGAGCTTGTCATTGGCGGCAAGGAGGGCTTGCAGCCTGTTGATAAGACCGTCATTGACCGCGCCGTAAGGAATGTGTACCGGGACTATCTTGCTGACCCTGTACCGGAGAAAATGCCTATCTTGGGCGACCTTTACGACGAACTGTTAAAGCAGCCGGAGCCGGAAGCTGCCCGCATTGCGGCAGCATTGGAGCTGTATGTTTCCGGCAGCCTTAATGTATTCAACCACAGAACGAATGTGGAGCTTTCTAACCGCCTTGTCTGCTTTGATATTAAGCAGCTTGGAAAACAGCTCAAAAAGTTAGGTATGCTCATTGTGCAAGACCAGATATGGAACCGCGTTACCATTAACCGGGCAGAGAAAAAATCTACCCGCTACTATATGGACGAATTTCATCTGCTCTTAAAAGAGGAACAGACCGCCGCGTACAGCGTGGAGATTTGGAAGCGTTTCCGTAAATGGGGCGGCATACCCACAGCAATCACGCAGAACATCAAAGACCTTTTGGCAAGCCGCGAGGTGGAAAATATCTTTGAAAACTCTGATTTTGTCCTTATGCTCAATCAGGCACAGGGCGACCGGGCTATCCTTGCAAAGCAGCTAAATATCAGCCCACAGCAGATGAAATACGTTACCCACACCGAAGCGGGCGAGGGACTTATCTTTTACGGAAATGTGGTGCTGCCTTTTGTAGACCATTTCCCGAAAGATACCGAGCTTTACCGCATTATGACGACGAAGCCGGAGGAAGTGAGCAGCCTATGAAAACAGACGTGATTATCAACCGGGACGCGCTTTGTGCTTTGCAGGAATTACCCAGTGAAAGCGTCCATTGCTGCGTTACAAGCCCGCCCTACTTTGCGCTGCGGGACTATGGGCTTGACGCACAAATCGGACAGGAGGACACGCCGGAACAGTATATTGATAGGCTGACCGCTGTTTTTGGCGAGCTTTACCGGGTGCTTAGAAAGGACGGTACGTTATGGCTGAATATCGCAGACACCTATTGCGGTACAGGAAATAAAGGCGGCTATGCTGACCCGAAAAACCCAAAGGGGCGCACCGGACAGCGGATTGCAAGGAACAGCCGCGTTACCGGCTGCAAGCAAAAGGACTTAATCGGTATTCCCTGGCTCCTGGCGTTTTCCCTGCGGGAACAGGGGTGGTATCTGCGCAGCGATATTATATGGCAGAAACAAAATCCTATGCCGGAAAGCTGCAAAGACCGCCCGACCCGCTGCTATGAACATATCTTCCTGCTTTCAAAGGAAAAGAAATATTACTATGACGCTGCCGCCATTGCAGAACCCTTAGCACCTACTACCGCAGAACGGTATCGCAGAGCGCGCAGCACCAACAGCAAATACACACTGGAAATACCCGGACAAGGAAAGGTGCAGGGACTAAACCGACCGCGGGACGGCGGCTACTATGACGACGCGCTCATGCCGACCACGCGGAACAAGCGGGACGTGTGGCTGATTAACACTGTCCCATATAAAGGGGCGCATTTTGCAGCTTTTCCCCCAAAATTAGCGGAAACCTGTATCTTGGCAGGCTGCCCCAAAGGCGGGATTGTCATAGACCCGTTTTTTGGAAGCGGCACCACAGGATTTGCAGCAAAAAGCCTTGACCGCCATTATATCGGGATTGAATTAAATGCAGAGTATTGCGCCCTTGCGAGGGCGCGGATTGGAGGTGCAGGACTATCAAGCAGTTAAAACCACGCGATAAAATCACACAGAAAATGACCCGCGACGGGCTTATTGAGGTAAACGAAACACAGCAGACCGCCGAGCGTATCAGCAGCCGGGAAGCAGACAGCGACTTTTCAAAGCCGGACAGTGCCGCAGCGGAACGCGCCATAGAACATCTTGACGCAGCACATACCCGAAAAACAAACAAAAAGGCAGTCAAAAAAGAGCAGGAAGCTACTGCTTTGCGTACTTCCACTTCCCGCTTACAGTTTACCGACGAGGAACGGGCAACGCCGGAACTGGAAACTTACATCAAAAAATCGGAAAACGCCGCTGACCGACTGGACGCAGTAAAGACAGCAATCCCGAAGCAAAAGAATCTGGTTAAGGAGCGCACCTTTGATGAAGCCGCAGGCAAGGCAAAGACCCGCTTACGCTTTGAAGAACAGGAAAAGCCCATACCCGGCGGCAAAGCCCACAGGAACCCGTTATCCCGCCCCGCGCAGGGAGCGGGTATTTTCGTCCACAACAAGATACATTCCGTTGAAAAGGACAATTCCGGCGTTGAGGGGGCGCATAAATCAGAGGAACTTGCCGAGCGCGGCGCGAAATACGGGGTGAGGAAATTAAAACAGGGCTACCGCAGCCATAAGCTCAAAACCTACCGGGAAGCAGCAAAGGCAGAAAAGGCAGCATTTAAGGCAAACGTCAACTTCCAGTATCACAAGACCCTGCACGACAACCCGCAGCTTACTTCTAACCCTCTTTCCCGTTTCATGCAGAAACAGCAGATAAAACGTCAGTATGCAAAGGCGGCAAAGAAAGGCGGTGCAGCCACCGCCAAAGCTGCCGCCGGAGCGTCCCAAACAGCGGCAAAGAAAGCGGCTGCCTTTGCAGGACGACACCCGGCAGGCGTGATAATCGCTATCGCCGCGCTGCTTCTGTTCATCATGGTATCCGTAGGGCTTTCCTCTTGCGGGGCAATGTTTTCCGGCAGCATGAACAGCGTGTTAGGGACTTCCTACACGTCCGAGGACAGCGACCTTGTGGCAGTTGAAAACAACTATGCCGCATTGGAAAACGGGCTGCAAAGTGAGATTGACGCTATCGAAAGCACCCACCCCGGCTATGATGAATACCGCTATGACCTTGACAGTATCGGGCATAACCCCCACGAATTAGCGTCTTACTTGACCGCCTTCTTGCAGAGCTACACCCCGCAGAGCGCACAGGCAGAGCTTGAACGTATCTTTGCCATGCAATACACCTTGACGCTGACCGAGGAAGTGGAAATACGCTACCGCACCGAAACAAGCACCGACCCGGAAACCGGGGAAACCACCACCGAGGAAGTCCCTTATGAGTATTACATCTTGAATGTGAAACTGACAAACAAGCCGATTTCCGAGCTTGCAGAGGAACTTCTTACGCCACAGCAGCTTGAAATGTTCCATGTGTACTTGGAAACAAGCGGCAACAAACCGCTGATTTTTGGCGGCGGTTCTCCCGACGGAAGCCCGTCCGAGGATTTAAGCGGCGTGGAGTTTGTAAACGGTACGCGCCCCGGAAATCAAGAGCTTATGGAGCTTGCAAAACAGCAAGTCGGAAATGTGGGCGGATACCCTTACTGGTCTTGGTACGGCTTTAACAGCCGCGTGGAATGGTGTGCCTGTTTTGTATCATGGTGCTACAATCAAGCCGGAAAAAGCGAACCCCGATTTGCGGGCTGCGAATGGCAGGGTGTCCCTTGGTTTCAGTCAAGGGGACAATGGGGCGCACGCGGCTATGAGAATATTGCACCGGGCGACGCAATCTTTTTCGATTGGGATTTAGACGGCGTTGCCGACCATGTGGGGCTTGTGCTTGGCAGGGACGAAAGCCGCGTCTATACCGTTGAGGGCAATTCCGGCGACGCCTGCAAGATAAAGAGCTATGACCTTAACTATCAATGTATCAAAGGCTACGGGCTGATGAACTGGTAAAGCAGCCCCAAAAAGAAAGGAGAAATGACCTATGGCAAACAATAAAATCGACCGTATCAATAAGGAAATCGCAAAGACCCGCGAGAAAATCACAGAGTATCAGAACAAGTTAAAAGGACTGGAAGCGCAGAAAACCGAAGCGGAAAACCTTGAAATCGTACAGCTTGTACGAGCTATGCGTCTGACCCCGCAGGAACTGAACGCTATGCTGTCCGGCGGCGGTATTCCCGGCATGACTGCCGCACCCGCAGGAGAAAACGAACAGGAGGAAAATGCAGATGAAGAATAAACTGAAAAAGACCATGACTGCCCTTTGTGCCGCCCTTATCCTTATGGGCGGTTTTTCTGTCCCTGCCTATGCACAGGGCGCAGCCACAGAGCAGCCCGCAGGGGACGCGACCAACGACAGCAACGTAGTTGTGGAGGAAAAAGAGGAAACGCCGCCCCTTACCCCAAAGGGAAACGCAACACTGGTTGACGATTACGGCGGCAATAAGCAGCTTATCACTGTTACCACCAAAAGCGGCAACTATTTCTATATCCTCATTGACCGCGCCGCCGAGGGCGAACAGACCGTACATTTCCTAAATCAAGTGGACGAAGCCGACCTTATGGCACTGACCGAAAACGGTGAAGCTGCCAAAAAGCCGGAAATCTGTAACTGTACGGAAAAATGCGAAGCCGGAAAGGTAAACACGTCCTGCCCGGTATGTGTTACCAGTATGACAGGCTGCACAGGCAAAGAACCCACCCCAACACCAACAGAGCAGTCGGAAGAACCGAAAGAAAAAGGCGGCAATCCCGGTGTGGTGCTTGCCTTAGTCCTCTTTGCCCTGCTTGGTGGCGGCGCAGCGTTCTACTACTTTAAGTTTCTAAAACCGAAGCAGAACGTGAAAGGGAACACTGACCTTGAAGATTTTGAATTTGAGGATTACGACGAGGACGAGCCGGAAACAGATACCGGGGAAACTCCCGAAGATGAAGAAACGGAGGAAGAAACCCTATGACCCTGTTTACCGACAATCCCTTTGAAAAGATGATGATACAGAAACCGGACGGGCGGCGTGATAATGCGCCGCCTGTTCCTTATCCCCCGGCTTGCGCTTCCTGCCCTTACAAGGGACAGTCCACTTGTGTGGGGTACTGTCTGAAACAGGTACAGAAGAAAAAAGAAGCCGAGCCGGAACGCTGAAAGGAGGATTTATCATTGATTTTAGTTATCGCAGAAAAGCCCAGTGTGGCGCAGACAATCGCTGCCGTACTTGGGGCAAAGGAAAAGAAAGACGGATTTCTCACAGGAAGCGGCTATATCGTTTCTTGGTGCGTGGGACATTTGGTAGGGCTTTCCGAAGCTGCCGCCTACGGGGAACAGTATAAAAAGTGGAGCTATGACAGCTTACCGATTTTACCGCAGGAATGGAAGTACACCGTTGCTTCTGACAAAGAAAAACAATTCAAGACCCTAAAAGAGCTTATGCACCGGGCAGATGTTTCCGAAGTCGTCAATGCCTGCGACGCAGGGCGTGAGGGAGAACTCATTTTCCGTTTTGTCTATGAAATGGCGGGCTGCAAGAAACCTATGCGCCGCCTTTGGATTTCTTCTATGGAGGACAGCGCAATCAAAGAGGGCTTTTCCCGTCTGAAGAACGGCGAAGAATACGACGCGCTCTTTGCTTCCGCATTGTGCAGGGCAAAGGCTGACTGGCTTATCGGTATCAACGCCACCCGCCTTTTCTCTGTCCTTTACAATCATACCTTGAACGTGGGACGCGTACAGACCCCGACCTTAAAAATGCTTGTTGACCGGGACGCAGCGATTACCACATTTAAGAAAGAAAAATACTACCATGTGCGCCTTGCCTTATCCGGCGCGGAAGCTGCAAGTGAAAAACTGTCTGACCGTTCCGAAGCTGACAGGCTGAAAGCTGCTTGCGAAGCGTTGCGGGCAGTCTGTACTTCCCTTGTGAAAGAGAAAAAGACCGCAGCCCCGCCGAAGCTCTTTGACCTTACTTCTTTACAAAGGGAAGCAAACCGCCTGTTCGGTTATACCGCAAAGCAGACCCTTGACCTTGCACAAGCCCTGTATGAAAAAAGACTTCTTACTTATCCGAGAACAGACAGCGTATTTCTGACCGACGACATGGGCGACACAGCGGCGGGCATTATCAAGCTGCTTTATAGGAAATTTTCTTTTATGGCGGGAAAAGACTTCACGCCGGAGCTTGGAAAGGTTCTGAACAGTAAAAAGGTATCAGACCACCATGCTATTATACCGACTATGGAGCTTGCAAAGACCGACCTTGCTGCGCTGCCGAAAAGTGAAAGGAATATCCTTACCCTTGCCGGGGCGCGTCTGCTCACGGCGACCGCTGTACCGCATACCTTTGAAGCGGTTACAGCAGTTTTTGAATGTGCCGGACAGTCCTTTACCGCAAGGGGCAAGACCATTCTTTGTGAGGGTTGGAAAGAGATTGACCGAAAATACAGGGCAGCCTTAAAGAACAAGCCCGAAACGGACGACGCAGACAGCGACACAGAAAAGACCCTGCCGCCATTTACCGAGGGACAGACCTTTGAAAAACCGGCGGCAAAGGTAACGGAGCATGACACAACACCGCCAAAACCTCACAACGAAGCGTCGCTGCTCTCTGCTATGGAGCACGCCGGAAGCGAGGACACCGACCCGGACGCAGAACGCAAAGGGCTTGGAACTCCCGCCACCCGCGCCGCCGTCATTGAAAAACTGGTAAAGGGCGGTTTTGTGGAGCGAAAAGGCAAGCAGCTACTTCCCACAAAAGACGGTATCAACCTTGTGTGCGTCCTACCGGACACTTTGACAAGCCCGCAGCTTACCGCAGAATGGGAAAACAATCTGACGCAGATTGCAAAAGGCAAGGCAAACCCCGCCGCATTTATGGAGGGTATCGAGGATATGGCGCGAGAACTGGTAAAGACCTATCCGTTTCTTTCTGATGATAAAGCGCAGATGTTCAAGCCGGAACGGGAAGCGTTGGGAAGCTGCCCCCGCTGCGGTTCTCCTGTCTATGAGGGAAAGAAAAACTACTATTGCAGCAATAAAGAATGTATCTTTACCATGTGGAAAAATGACCGTTTCTTTGAAGAACGAAAAGTAGCCTTTACCACGAAGATTGCCGCCGCGCTCTTAAAATCCGGCAAAGTAAACGTGAAGAAGCTCTATTCCCCAAAGACGGGCAAAACCTACGACGGAACTATCGTATTAGCTGATACGGGCGGGAAATACGTCAACTACCGGGTGGAGCTTCCGAAGAAAAAATAACTGAATAGCAAGCATAGGAAAAGAGTACCCTTTTCCGTAAAATCCCTGCTTTCTCTACCGAGAACGGCGGGGATTTTTGCTTGTTGGGAAGTGTCCCAAACCCTCTGAAATCTTGAAAAAATATCTAAAATTTTTGGCAAAAACGCGGGCGCGGGGTACTGAATGATGAAACCGGAAAATGCAGCGTCCGCGCTGCCGTTTGGAAAGGAGGTTACACATGGAAAGTTTACGGGACACCGTAAAGGACTATCAAGAAGAATTACGGGACGGTATCGCTTGGGTGGCGTTTTGGAAAACGGGACGTTCTTGGAACGCCGAGCATTTTTCCCTTGAAATGGGCGACTACCTTTACCCGGAGGACAGAAGCCGCATGGAGGAAATCAAGCAGGCTGACCCTGCCGCCGTTGTGGTAAACGGCTATTATTCCGGCTATCTTGGCGAGGATATGAGCCTTGACGAGCTGACCGCAGGAGTGCGCCACCATTACGAAAACGGATATAGCAATATCGAGGAATTTATCGAAGCCCACGACGACAGGCTGCCGCCGGAGCTTATCGAGGAAGCAAGAGCCGCCGCCCACGCTGCGGGGCTGCCTTTCTCTGAAAAAGGCTACCGGGACGGCGAAGAACCCGACCCCTATCTATTTGACGGGAGCATGAGCATGGAGGACTACGAACTTATGCACCGCATGATTGAGAAAGAAAGGAGTGAACGCATGGCAGAAACGATTTTAAGCGGGTATCTTTCTAATCTTGGAAAGTACACCGAGGGCAGACCTGCGGGCGAATGGGTATCATTCCCCACGACTGCTAAACATTTGAAAGAAGTCTTTGACCGTATCGGGATTGACGGCAAAAACTACGGGGAGCTGCACATCACAGAATACCAGTCCTCTATTGCGGGACTGGCAGGAAAACTGACCGAGCTTGAAAGCCTTGACGAGCTGAACTATTTAGGCGAGCTTTTGAAAATGCAGTTTGACGACGACCGGAAAAAATTTGCTGCGGCTATCACATACGGCGACCATACAAGGGATTTGCAGGACATCATCAACCTTGCACAAAACCTTGACTGTTACTGGCTTTACCCGTCCGTACAGAGCGAGGAAGATTACGGGCATTATCTGATTGAAGAACTGGACGAGTTGGAGCTACTGGAAGAAGCAAAAAATTATTTCATGTATGAGGAATATGGGCGGGACACTGCTATCAATGACGGGGGCAGATTTACCGAGCAGGGCTATATCTATAACAACCGCAACACCTTTACACAATGGTACGACGGGCGCGACGTGCCGGAGGAATACCGGGTAACGCCGCAGCCGCCAGTACAGGAAAAGGAACAGGCAGACCTTGACGCTTCCGCAGCTATACCGACCACCGCCGCAGAGCAGCCCCCGGTTCTCCCGATTATCCTATCTTCTGAAAAGCCCGCTGACAAAATGAAAGAGATTACCGACCGACTGGAACAGGGGATTTTAGGACTATATGAAAGCGACCGTTACGCCGATTATCTGCGTACCATGTCAAAATTCCATGATTACAGCCTTAACAATACAATCCTTATCGCCATGCAGGGCGGCAATCTTGTAAAAGGCTATAAGCAATGGGAAAAGGAATTTGACCGCCATGTAAAGCCCGGAGAAAAAGCTATCAAGATACTTGCACCGTCCCCGTTTACCGTCAAGAAACAGGTGGAAAAAATAGACCCGGACACCCAAAAGCCTGTTTTCGATAAGGACGGGAAGCCTGTTACCGAGGAAAAGGAAATCAAGATACCCGCTTTTCGTGTGGTATCTGTCTTTGATATTTCACAGACCGAGGGAAAGGAGCTTCCTGCCCTTACTTATGAGCTGACGGGCAACGTGGAACAATACAGGGATTTTTTCGCTGCCCTTGAAAAGACTTCCCCCTTTGCTATGGGATTTGAAGCCCTAAGCGGCGGCGCAAAAGGACGCTGTAATTATGAGGAAAAGCGTATTCTCATCAACGAGGGAATGGACGAATTGCAGAACATCAAGACTGCAATCCATGAAATCGCCCATGCGACGCTCCATGACATAGACAAAGACGCGTCGGAACGCCCCGACCGCCGCACCCGCGAGGTACAGGCAGAAAGCGTCGCCTATGCTGTCTGCCAACATTACGGGCTTGATACGTCGGACTATTCTTTTGGGTATATTGCCGGGTGGAGCAGCGGAAAAGAACTTGCAGAACTGAAAGGCTCTCTTGAAACAATCCGCAGCACTGCCGCAAAGCTGATTGATACCATAGACGGACATTTTGCAGAAATCCAAAAGGCACAGGATAAGGAACAGACCACCGAACAGGCACAGCCCGCACAGGAAACCGCCAAACAGCCCGAAGAAGAAACCGCCGCGCCGGAGCTTCCCGAAGAAACAGCCCCGGCACTGGAAAAAGAAGCACAGACAGAGCCGGAAGCTGATACAGGCGCAAGCAGCGAAGCACCACAGCCCACACAGCCGGAACAGGCTGCACCCGCCGCACCTTATTACACAATCAACGAAGCTGCCGCCAAACGTGCAAAGGACGCAAACAGCTTTTCCGATTATAAGCAAGGCAGCGTAACAGCGGAATACAGGCATTATGTAGATGAAGCCGTACAGCTTGCAGAACAGCAGAAACGCCGGGTAGACCCGATGTACCATGAGAAAATCGACAGCCTGCTTGACACTTACGCCCGAAAACTGGCGGCGAACATGAACAAAGGCTATGAGATTGACGCGCGTGTTCCCTCTATCCTCATTGCAGGCGGCTCTAACTTCCCCACAAGGAAGAAAGAAAAGCAGAACGCAGCCCGCGGCAGCAATTACCGGGAATGGCAGGACATACAAGGACTTCTTGATAAAATCCGCAGCACCGGCATGGGCGGTATCAGCGCAGACGACCCGCAGGCAGTACAGAAGTTGGAAAAGAAACTGGAAAGCCTTGAAAAATCGCAGGAAACCATGAAAGCCGTAAACGCCTATTACCGCAAACATAAGACCCTTGACGGCTGCCCGCATTTACCGCCGGAACAGCTTGAAAAACTGAAATCAGACATGTCGAGCAGTTGGCATTTGGAGGACAAGCCCTTTGCGACTTGGGCGTTATCCAACAACAGCGCAGAAATCCGGCGCGTGAAAGACCGTATCAAATCCCTTTCACAGCAAAAAGAAATCGGTTTTGTGGGTTGGGAATTTGACGGCGGCAAGGTGGAAGCAAACACCGAAGCGAACCGCCTGCAAATCTTCTTTGAGGATAAGCCGGACGAAGCCACGCGGGAAGCCTTAAAAAGTAATGGCTTCCGTTGGTCGCCAAAAGCAGGGGCATGGCAGCGGCAGCTTACCAGTAACGCCTACTATGCGGCTGATTATGTCAAGGCGATTGCACCTCTTACCGGGGAAAAGCCTACCGAGTTACAGCGGGCGCATATCCGGCAGCAAAAGGTAGCTGCACAGGAACAGGAAGCCCCACAGGACAAAGACACCTTTTCCATTTATCAGATAAAAGACGGGAACGAAACAAGGGACTTGCGCTTTGAACCTTATGACCGTCTGACTACCACAGGACAGCGGGTAGACCCGAAAAACTATGCGCTTGTCTATTCCGCACCTCTTACGCAGGGGACTTCCCTTGAAGATATTTACACCCGCTTTAATATCGACCACCCGAAAGATTTTAAGGGACACAGCCTTTCCGTTTCCGACGTGGTGGTGCTTCATCAGAACGGGCAGGACACCGCCCACTATGTAGACAGCTTCGGCTATAAGGACGTGTCGGAGTTTTTGCAACCGGAAAACTATCTGAAAGCTGCCGAGCAGACCACCGAGCAAAATTACAATATGATTGACGGGCAGATAAACAACACCCCGACCGCTGCGGAACTGGAGGAAAAGGCGAAAGCCGGGGAACAGATTTCCCTTGCAGAATACGCCAAAGCATTGAAAACCGATAAGGAACGCGGCAAGTCTGCCAAACAGGAAAAGCCCTCTATCCGGGCGCAGCTTAAAGCAGCGAAAGAACAGACGACGAAGAAACAGGCAAGACAGAAAACACAGGATTTGGAAAGGAGCTGACCTATGAAGTTACAAAAATTTGAAAATGTGGACGTTATCGCTTCCCTTGAAGCCATAATGAAACAGAATACCGCTTTTTATCAGAGCGATTTTGACATAGACAAACAGATTTTACAGAAAGCGGCGGTAAGCCCTGTCCCGGAGGACAAACGGCTTTTGTGGTTTTCCCGCCCGTCCGGGACGTGCTGCTTCCGGGAACGGGACGTTTTTCTAAAGGATACAAGGCAGCATAATACATGGCGGTTTTACGGGGAACAGACCCGCGATACTATCCTTGCCTATGCGGTGGAACTGACAGGCACAGAGCAGGGAAAAATCAAGGGCAATCTTTATGAACTGGATTATTTGCAGCATTTCCGGGAAGTAATCGAAAAATCAATCCCTGCCGACAACTACACGCTGATTTATGAGCATGGGGAGCTGACAAAGCCTGCCGGACAATATTTTGACGGGGACACTGACCCGCAACTTGGAAAGTTTATACGTTTTGAAGCACAGCCAAACGACCCGGAAGCCTTAAAAAGCCTTTTGAGGGAACAGCAGAAAAAACGAACACCGCATACGCAGAGGGATTTTCAGTTACATATCGCCGCCCTGCATGACAGACGGATTGAAGCAGAAGCCCGCCGGATTGTGGAAAATGTAAAAGGGCTTGGGGAACCGGACAGCCCCGAAAAGACCCATTGTGCGGTAGAACTTTCTCCCTACTTTGTTCCACTGGCAACGGATAAGGATATGGAACGGCTGCTTTCCATGCTCCCTTACAAAAGCCTTTCCTTATCTACGTTGGAGGGCAGGCATGGCGTTTATGCGCTGATAGATAAAAGCGAGAGGAATAAAGAGATGAAACAGTCCCCTCCCTCTGTCCGGGCGCAGTTACAAACAGAAAAATCCCAAAAAGTCCCGAAAAAGACAGCAAAAACAAAACATCACGAATTGGAGGTATGAGCATGATTAGACTGACCGTTGAAGAAATGAACCTGTTGAGTATTTACCATGAGGGAAGCAAAGCACAGCTTATGGAAAATATGACGGCTGCGCTGCCGTTCATGGACGAGGATATGCGCCCCTTTGCAGAACGCACCTTACAGAAAATTTCCCCACTAACAGAAAACGAGTATGCGGAGCTTGCCATTTTCGCCGCTGATGAAGTATGACCAGGAGTAAGCGGCTCACGCCGCCACAGAGCCGGAAAGTCAACAGCCTTGTAAAAAAGGAGTGCTGCAACTGCGAGCGCGGACACTGTATCTTACTGGACGACGGGGAGGAATGTGTCTGCCCGCAGCTTATTTCCTGTTCGCTTTTATGCAAGTGGTTTCAGATTGCCGTACTTCCTCTTGATAAGCTGCTGTATGCAGAGCTTTTCAAAACCGAGGACAAAAAGCGTTGTACCGAGTGCGGCACATTTTTTGTATCAAAATCAAATAGCGTCAAATACTGCCCGGATTGCCGGAAACGCATTACCCGCAGACAGGCAGCGGAGCGCATGAGGAAACGACGTGCGGCGGTTACGCAATAAGGGCGAAAAAAGCCTTGATTTACAGGGCATAAACGGCGTGAAACTGGCATAGGCGATACAGAATACCTTTTCCCTTGAAATCAGGGTTCTACTGCGTAACAATTTAAAATTAGTACCTATAAAAGAACAGGGTGCGGGAGGTCATTACTGGCTTCCTGCGCCCTGTTCTTTTTGTGTCTGACTGTCTTTATCCTGCATTTCCGGCTTCGGCTGTAATTCTTTTTCTATCCGGTTCCGGTAATGGGTTTTCCTGCGGTAAAAATATTTTGTTACTTCCTGTTCCGGCAGCCATATCCCCGCAGCTTCTATCCGTTCCATAACAGCGGCAACGATTTCCCGGTTGTTGCGTTTATGCGGCTCCTGTCCCTTTTCTATCCAAAGGCGGCGGTATTCTTCATAAAGCCATGTACTGATAGTTTCTTTTTGCCGTTGTTTCAAATGTCGAAACTGCTTATCTGTCCGCAGCAGCTTCCCGTCTACCTTTTTATGATTTTTTGTCCCGATTTCTTTTTTCCTCTCTTTCCATTTCTTCAAGGGGAAATTGGGGGAGGGCTTCTATCAGCTTCATTGTGATATACTGGCGCATATCTTCATCAATTTCCAGTTTGAATGTTCCGTCCGGTTGACGTTTCTTTACAGTTGCCTGCCTGTCGATTTCGTCCTTGTAGCACATAAGCACCTTTTCCACCGCCCATGTTTCTCCGGTAACGGCGGCGCGTATGGTTTCATAATCGGGTATCGTTTGGTCTGCCATGTTTTCACGCTCCTGTCTATATTGGAATACCTTTATCCTACCACGCTTTTATAGATATTTCTACTGTAAGCGTTCGGTTTCCCTGCCCCGTTCCGGTTCTTTTTCCAGTCTTAAAATACTGTCTATGTTCTGTTTGATAACGTCGTATTCCTTGACCTGTTTTTTCAACTTGCCATAATCAGTGTAAAGGGCTTCTTTCTGCGCTTGGAGCTTCCCGTATTCTTCCTGCATGGCGGCAAGATTGGGGAGCTTGGTAACACCCGCCGCTTTCAATGCCTTTGCCGCCGCTTCATGGAGTATCAGACTGCTTTCCTGCTTTGCCCGGTATGTGTCCTTATCCTTTGCCCTGCGGTATGCTTCATAGACGTTTTTTGTTTTTTGGTAGGTGGTAACGTGCTTCATCAGCACCGCCATATCCGCAAGACGCTTCTCCACACCCTTTAATGCGTCTGCTGTCTTTTCATTTTCCGCATTTACGTCCTCAATCCGACTGACTAAATCTGCATACTGCTCAATCTTATGTTCCGTCAAGAAATTCATAGTCTTTGCAGCCAGTTTCAGATTATGGATTTTCGCCCACTGTTCATAGCCCCGGCTCTCTTGTGCCTTGATACTACTTTCAATGTCGATAAGCAGCGATACGCCGCGCTGCTCTTTGGGAGCTTTCGCTGCCTTTGTGCGCTTGCCTGCAATCCGTTCTTTGATTGCTTCCTCTGTATAATCTGCACCGAGGGTTTTTAAGCGGGTAAAGCGTTCCTGTCCGGGAGCGCGGCAGGAGATATATTTTCCCGGCTTTATCTCATAGCCCGCCGCCTGTAACCGCTGCAATAATTCTTCAAAACTTGCTACTTGGGGGATAAGTGTATCAACGGCAATTTTTAGCTTGCCTTTCCAACTTGTTCCCGTCTTTTCCGCTTGATATTCTGCATAGCTTTTTCCCTTACTGCCTTTACCCGGAATGACAACGGACAGCCCGTTTTCCCTGCACAGCTTATCGCTCATGTTCCGTATGCCGTAGTAACTGCGCTTATTGGAATTGTACTTATGGTAGTCAACAAAGTTGACCGCGCAAAAAATGATGTGGTTATGGATATGCCCCTTGTCTATGTGGGTAGTTAGGACGTATTCGTGCTGTCCCTTTGTTACTGCGTCGGCAAGCTGCTTTCCGATTGCATGGGCTTTCTCACAGTCCACCTCTCCCGGTTCAAACGATTGTATCAGATGAAAGGCTAAGTTGTTCCCTTTCTGCCGAGCCTGCGACAAAGTATATTCAAACTCAATATCTGCCGTTTCATAGCTGCACCCAAAAGAGGACACAAGTGTTTTCCCGTCTGTCTTATCCGGGTTTTGGATATAATCAAGGGCTTTGCTCAACGTGCTTTTAATAGGCTTAATCTTTGTAACCGCCATATCTCCGCAAGCACCCCCTTTATTTCCTCTATGTCCTCTTGGTAGACGCTGCCTGTCGCATTGACGCGCTTTGCAATCTGATTGATGTTGACCCCGATTTTCTGTATCTCCGCTGTCATGGCTTTTATATCGCTATGGTCTGTCTGAATGATATAGCCGTCAATGGCAATCTTGCGAAGATACGCCGCCATGTTTTGGGTAGGAACGAGCTTCATTTTCTGCTCAATCAACGCCCGTTCTTCCTCTGTTACATAGAATTTGATTTGTACTTTTCTTTTGCGTCCGTTCATGCAATCGCTCCTTTCCGCTTTGAGGGTTTGGGACACTTCCCAACAAGCAATTTTCAACCGACGCACCGCAGGGCAAGAGGGCGAAAATACGGAAAAGGGTACTCTTTTCCTATGCTTGCTAAGAAAGTTTTTATCTTTTATGCCCTTATTTCCCTCTACGAAGAAAAAGCCATTTTGCCGAACTTATACAAAAGAAAAACGCTGTAATCTCAAAAAAGATTACAACGCTTCCGAAAATCCATATTCAATTTTGCCGGACGTTTTTATTGTCCTCTTTTTCGACTTCTGAAATTTCCTTTGCGGTTGCTGTTACAATCCGTATGCCGTTATCGCTCATATCATCAAGGAGAGCGTCGAGCTGCCGCCGCTTTGTATCTTTTCCGGCGGGCGTATCTAAAAGAAACTGGTCTACGGATATATTGTAACGGAGCATAAGCTCAAAAAAGATTTGCAGACTGGGGTGTTGTCCTTTATTTTCAATATTCGCAAGGTAGCGAGGGGAAATATACATTTCATCACTTACCTGTTTACGGCTTTCCTTGCGTCCCGTCCGCGCAGCTTTTATTGCTTCTCCAAATGCTTTGAAGTCATATTTTTCTACTGGTCTTTTTGCCATATTTATTCACCCAGTTACATTTTACTGTTCCCCTTTCTTCTTGGATATGTCTATACAGTTCCGCTAATTAGCCATAATAATTCATATCTGTATACTTGCTATTGTTCGTGTATCCGACTATAATTATACTGATATGATTTGTAGAAAGGACTTTAGTGTTATGGAATATATGTCTTGCCCCGAAGCAGCGAAGAAATGGGGGATTTCTGAACGACGTGTACAGATACTTTGCAGAGATAACCGCATACCGGGTGTTTCAAAGCTTGGGTATATGTGGTTGATACCAAAAGACGCAGAAAAACCGATTGATGGGAGAACAAAACAAGGAAAGGAGCTGCACCATGAATAAAGTTTTGATTATAGATGATGATAAAGAGCTTTGCGCTCTTATGAAAAAGTGTATAGAGCAGGAAAAATTATCAGCCGTAACTGTATATAACGGTATTGAGGGGGTTCGTCTAATTGATGAAAATAAAGATAGCTATTCCCTTATTATTTTGGACGTAATGCTGCCGGATATAGACGGGTTTCAGATTCTCCAAAAAATTAGAGATAAAAGCAATATCCCGGTGCTTATGCTTACTGCAAAAAGCAGCGAAGAAGATAAGGTTTTCGGTCTGCGACTGGGAGCAGACGACTACTTGACAAAGCCATTTGGTATTAACGAGCTTTTGGCGCGTGTCAATTCCCTTATCCGGCGATATACCACCTTAAACCCCTTTACGGCAGACATAGACAGCATATCGTTGAAAGATATGGTAATTGACAAATTAAATCGTACAGTTACGGTCAAAGATATTCCCGTTTTGCTTACAGGAAAAGAATTTGATTTACTTCTCTTTCTTGCTTCCAACAAAGGACGAGTATTTACCAAAAAACAAATTTATTCACAGGTATGGGAGGAAGAATACGCTTTTGATGATAGCAATATTATGTCTTTTATTAGCAAATTAAGGAAAAAGATTGAGCCAGACCCCGACCACCCCTTTTACATTTTAACTGTCCGGGGTGTCGGCTACCGTTTTAACAAGGAGGCGTAACATGGATATAAATGTTTATCTTTTCATAGTGATAGCCCTTATGCTGCTTATTATTATGTATCTCCTTTTTGTCTTACGGCGTGTGCGGACACAGCTTGCGCTGATAAAAGACGCCTTAGAGGATATAAAGGGCGGGAATTTGAACCGACGTATTTTAGCAGGCGAAAACGATATGACAAAAACAATTTGCTATGACATTAACAAAATAGCAGTAAACAGTCAGGCGCAGCTTATACGGCAAAGACAATCTGAACAGGCATATAAACGGCTGATGACAAGTCTTTCACATGATGTAAAGACCCCGCTTGCTTCTCTTGTAGGTTATCTGGAAGCGGTTGAAAACAAAATTGTTATTGGAGAGGAAAAGGACGAATATATCCATGTCGCACATGAAAAAGCCCACTATATGAAATCCTTTGTAGAAAATTTGTTTGAATGGGTAAAACTGGATTCCGGAGAGCAGATTTTTCATTTTGAAAAATTTGACCTTAACGAGTTATCCCGCAACATTATAGCGGATTGGATTCCCGTCTTAGAAAGCAATCATTTTGAATATGAGTTTGTCATACCCGAAACAGAGTATTTTATTCGCATAGATGTAAACGCATATACCCGCGTACTTAACAATCTTTTTCAAAATATTATTATCCATAGTGCGGGAGATAAAATGGCACTGCATATTTGTGAAGATATACAACAAGCTAAAATTATAATTTCAGATAATGGAAAAGGAATAGCTCCCGACAAGCTGCCACATATTTTTGAAAGAATGTACCAGTGCGACCAGTCGCGGTCTGCAAAGGGAAATGGTTTAGGACTGGCGATTGCGAAAGAGCTTATCAGTGTTCACAAAGGAACCATTACCGCTGAAAACAGCTCTGATAAAGGGACTGTATTTACTATATTGCTTCCCAAAGCCCTGTAAATAATGCGGGGCTTTCCTGTTATAAAACAAGAAAAAAGCAAGGTTTCGGCAAGGTTATGGCAAGGTTGATACTATATAATGGGAGGTAGAAAGGAGGAAAAGACAATGACTATCATTTCTACTGAAATGCTGAAATGGAAACGCAATAAGACAGTCTTAGGTATCTTTATTCTAACTGCAATTTTAGGAATATTCGCAGTTGAACGTGCTTTCAGTATATCAAGAAGTAGCTCACTAATGAATAGTTTTAGTGATTTATACACATTGGCATTTAAGAACCTTACAAGTTTGTTTCTGCCTATTGTGTTGAGTATGTTTGCAACCACATTGTTCTTTGATGAACAGAAAAATGATACCTTAAAAGGACTTCTGATTATTCCGATTTCCAAAACGCAACTTTATTTTTCAAAGATAGCAGTGGTAATTTTTATGTCATTAGCACTATGTCTGCTTACTTTTGCAATCTGTATTCTTGGCGGCTTTCTTGCAGGCGGCTTTACAGATTTGAATACGGAAACAATTTTACAGGCGGGATTATTATTTTTAGCCGGTGGCGTGTTAGTTCCACTTGCAATGCTCCCCGTTATTTTTTTAGCAACATTGGCAAAGGGATATGTTCTACCGATTGGGGCTGCATTACTTTATCTTGTGCCTGTCGTGCTTATTCCGTCGGGGATTATGGGACTGCACCCACTGGCGAGTGTTATGGGAATTTATCCCTATATTTCATCTGACGCAGCAGAAATGGTTAAGAAATGGGCGGGAGGAATAGAAATAACTATATCTCCGAATATCTGTTTAATTTCTCTTTTGGTAATTGGAAGTATTTCAGCCATTGTTTCCGTACTTGCATTGCGGAAACAGACCTATTGAAAGTGAGGATATATGATGAATAAATATGTAATTGAAACAAAACAACTGACAAAAACTTATGGAGAGCAAACGGTAGTCAATTCTGTTAATATCCATGTGAAACAAGGACAGATATATGGGCTGTTGGGGCGTAATGGGGCGGGTAAAACCACAATTATGAAAATGATTTTGGGGTTGACCGATATTACTTCCGGCGAAGTAGACGTATTCGGTCAAAATATCAAAGGGAGGGAAAAAAGAGTATATCCCCGGATTGGTGCTATTATTGAAACACCCGGCTTTTATCCGAATTTAACAGGTACGGAAAACTTGGAGATATTTGCAAAACTGCGCGGTACTGCTGCGCCAAATGCAGTAAAAAACGCCTTGGAGATTGTCGGTCTGCCTTATCGGGATAAAAAATTGTTTAGCAAGTATTCTCTTGGAATGAAGCAGCGTCTTGGAATAGCAAATGCTATTTTACATGACCCGGAACTGCTAATCTTAGATGAACCTACAAACGGTCTTGACCCGATAGGCATTGCAGAAGTAAGGGACTTTATTAAGACTTTAAGTATCGAGCGTGGAAAAACAATTCTTATTTCCAGTCATATTCTGTCCGAAATTGCACTACTGGCTGATGACATCGGCATTATTGACCATGGTGTACTACTGGAAGAAAACAGCATGAATGAGCTGCAAAAGAAAAACAGTAAGTATATACTTCTGCAAGTTTCTGATATACCGAAAACTTCTCTTGTTTTGGAAAGGCAGTTTGGGGTTACCGAATATTCCGTACAGGACGAACACACCCTGCGGATTTATGACACTTCGTTGGATATGGCTGCTGTCAATAAAGCTCTTGTGGTACAGGATATAGCTGTTATCAGTTCTCAGCTATGCAATGATACATTAGAGGACTATTTCAAAAAAATCACAGGAGGAGAAGGAATTGCTTAGGCTGATACAGGCAGAGTTTCTTAAACTGCGTCGAAAAAAATTTATTGTGTTAATGCTGTTATCCGCTCTTTTCATGCCACTTCTTGCAGTCTTTTATTTCAGAAGTGCTGATAAAACAGTTATTGAATCATTACAATTTTATAAGTGGACTACATTCAGCTATACAGCTTGGATTATACTTCCTGTTGTATTAGGTTTGGTTTCTACTATGCTCATGTATGACGAAAATCAAAACGATATGCTCAAACAGTTGTGGATTATACCGATTAGCAAGACAGGATATTTTTTTAGCAAATTTATTGTTGTACTGTCTTATTCCGTTTGTTTTATGTTGCTTACAGCCATAGCGTCTGTATTTTTCGGTATGCTTCCCGGTTATATAACCTTTGAATGGAATAGTATCAGTTATCTATTTAAGAAATGTATTGAAATCGCCATACTTACCGCATTTTCCATATTACCACTTTTAGCGGTTGCAGCTGCCGGGAAGAACTATATACTTCCTGTATGTGTGACACTGGTTTACACCTTTCTTAGCTTTATTTTGCTTATGGTTAATATGTACCTACACCCTCTATCCAGTGCAACAGCAATTATCATGCGAGATATTCCCGGTGTTATTTTGGCACAGGAAGTCAATATTCCGGCTGCACTTTTTTGTATCGGTATATGGACTATTGTTTCTATCGTATTTGCGTACATTTCCTTAAAGCATAGAAAGTGAGTGATTGAATGATGAAAGAATTGATTTGGGCAGAACATCAAAAACTCCGACGTTCAAAAATTGTGTTGGTCGCCATATTCGCAGTTATTATGGTTGCAATTATTGTTTTTACTCAAGGGCAGTTTTCTTTTGGGGAAAAACGCTATATAGATGACGCAGGGTGGTTTATGAACGCAGCACAGTCTTTAGCAACTTTTTTTGTTCTTCCTGCGGTTATTGCACTTTTTGGGAGCTATATGATTTGTCGTGAGGAACAAGAAGATACTATTAAATCATTACGTTTAATTCCTATAAGTGAAGCTAAAATGACGATTGCAAAATTACTTATTACTTTTGCATTTAGCGTACTCTTTTATTTGCTGCTTTTCGGCATTACATTTTTAGTTGAAGTTATTTTGCATTTTAGGGGCTTGTCTATCAAAATGATTTTAAGTTTTTTCAAAATCTATTTACTTGACGGCATTGGAATTTTCTTTGCTATTGCACCTGTTATTGCGGTTGTATCAAGAATAAAGAAAGGCTATTGGCTTGCTTTGATTTTTACAGTAATTTATTCTTTTGCAGGATTATTCACAAGTATATCCGATGTTCTTTCGGCTTGCTATCCTATTACTGCTACATTCAATATTTCCGGCTATTATTCTGCCACCTTTGGAGAAATCATTATTAGCCTTATGAGTTTGTTCTTTTGTGGATTGTTTTCTGTCTTGATTTTAACATCTAAAAAAACAATCAAAAATAAGTAATGATACAACCAACATCTGCCGGACGACGGCAAAGAAAAAAAGCCGTCGCAGAGCAGCCATATTTTCACGCGCCTATTCTATTTCGGCGGCTTTGATTTTCAGAGCCGCCGTTTCTTTTTGTCTGTACGACGACCCTTAACCATGTAGACATGGCGGCTTTAGGAGGTAGCCGCCATGAGTTATAAACCACATCAACAAATTCTTACATTCTTTGATTTATCAAAAAAAGCCCGACCGCCACCGGGGATATTCCTACCCTTAGATATGAACTATTAAATCATCTAAATACTTTTTATTGTTCCTATGCGCCTGTCCGCGTTTTTTTGCGGACGGGCGCATTTTGTATGCTTAAAAAAATTTTTGAAAAAATTTCCGAAAATATTTGGCATTTTTTCAAGGCTCCGTATTACCCCGCGAAAAGGGGGAAGCACCACCAACTTTCAACAAGAAAGGAGGTGAGAATGTGGAACCTAATAGCAGGGAGTTTTATAAGCAATGTTCTTTTCAGAAGTATTGCAATGCGGTATTGCACAATGAAGCGTGCGACGCTCATAGAGAGCTTCGTACACATAAGGCAAAGGAAGTAACCTTTTCCGACATGACCTTAGATGAAGCGCGACAGCTACATACCTTTGATGAATATTTCAAACGGGAAACTGCTGAAACCGTCTTTGAAAAAGCCGGAAAGAAAATCACGCCGAAGCTGCTTCTTGAAGCAATCCGTACTTTGCCGGAAGAAAAGCGCAAAGCCATATTGCTGTATTATTTCGAGGGAATGAGCGATACAGAAATTGCAGAGTTGCTCAATACACCGAGAAGCACAATACAGTACAGACGGACAAGCTCTTTTGAACAATTAAGAAAATATTTGGAGGAAAATGCTGATGAATGGGACGAATGGTAATCAACCCGGCTACCCGGAAAATGCCCTTGTTCCTTATCCTGTCATTGTGGCAGCGACAAAGGGCGACCCGGACGCTATGAAAATGGTCTTGCAGCATTTCAGCGGTTACATAGCCCGTTTATCCATGCGAAAGTTATATGACGAGCGTGGAAATGTTTATTTTGGTATAGACAACGACATTCGGGAACGGCTGCAAGCCAAACTGATGATGGCTGTCCTCAATTTTAGAACAGAGAAATAACCGCAATCGGCAGTGGAACGTCTTTACTCCCCCTTTTCCGTTCCGCTGCTAATGCGGCAGCACAGCCATTTTGAACCTTGACAAAGAAAGCGGCGCAAGAAAACGGCGGCGCAGCATAAGGCAAATCGGATACGTTCCTTTTGTGCCGAGCCATACGGCGGGTGCGCCATGACCTTTCTCCTACGGGAAAAGCGAGCGAACAACACCACCGCTGCAAAGCAAGTGTAGCAACTTGCGGGCGATAACGCACAGAATACATAATGATACTTCCTTACAGCCATAGTCCGAGCGTTAGAAGCGTCGCAGGCAATGGGTAGGGCTTCGGCAGACCGCCGGAGGGGTGCAAGTCCCATGAGGTTACGCTAATAGCCGTCCGATTAAAGCCTATGTTACAAATTGACTTTTGACCCATTAAGAAAGGGGGACGACAAATTGAACAATAACGACGTGCCGATTTGGGAAAAGTACACGCTTACCATAGAAGAAGCAGCAAAATATTTCCGTATCGGAGAAAGCAAGCTGCGGAAACTGGCAGAAGAAAATCCCGTCCCGGACTGGGTAATGATGAACGGAAACCGTATTCAGATTAAGCGTAAGCAGTTTGAAAAAATGATTGATATGGTGGACGCAATCTGATAGTGAAATCGAGCCTTGAATGTGGTACAATGTAGTCAAGCATATCAAGGCTCTTTCCATTATGGAAAGGAGCATAACGATGTCGGAAAAAAGACGGGATAATAAAAATCGTATTCTCCGCACCGGAGAGAGCCAGAGAAAAGACGGGAGATATGCCTACAAATATATAGATACCTTTGGAAAACCGCAGTTTGTGTATTCTTGGAAGTTAGTACCTACGGACAAAACCCCGGCAGGAAAACGCGACGATATAGCGTTGAGGGAAAAAGAGAAAGAAATCCAAAAAGACCTTGACGACGGTATCGACCATATCGGAAAGAAAATGACGGTCTGCCAACTCTACGCAAAGCAGATACGCCACCGGGCAAATGTGCGGCATGGTACAAAGCAGGGGCGAAAACAGCTCATGCGGATTTTGCAGGAGGATAAACTTGGAGCCTGCCGGATTGAAAATGTGAAGCTCTCCGACGCAAAGGAATGGGCGTTACGCATGAAAGAAAAAGGTTACGGCTTCAAAACTATCAATAACCACAAGCGTTCCTTAAAGGCTGCTTTTTACACAGCTATACAGGACGATTGTATTCGTAAAAATCCGTTTGACTTCCAGTTGAACACAGTCCTTGAAGATGATACGGAACCAAAGGAACCTCTATCCCCTACGCAGGAAGCGGCTTTTCTGTCCTTTGTGCAGCATGATAAAGTCTATCAGAAATACTACGACGAGATTATCATACTGTTAGGGACAGGACTTCGCATTTCGGAACTCTGCGGACTGACGGAAGCTGACATTGACTTAGACAAACAGCTTATCAATGTAGACCACCAACTTTTGAAGATTGCAGACGTGGGCTACTATGTGGAAACGCCTAAGACGAAAAGCGGCAACCGGGTTATTCCTATGAGTGAAAAAGTGTTGGAAGCATTTCAACGGGTGCTGAACAAACGGAAATATGCACAGCCTGTTATTTTGGAGGGCTACACAAAGTTTCTGTTCCTTAACCGGAACGGCTTGCCAAAAGTGGCAGTCAACTATGAAAGTATGTTTCGGGGGCTTGTAAGGAAATACAACAAAACGCAAAAGGTAGCATTGCCAAAGGTAATGACACCGCATACCTTACGCCACACATTCTGCACCACGTTAGCAAATGCAGGAATGAACCCAAAGGCATTACAGTACATTATGGGACATTCTAATATCAACATGACACTGAACTATTACGCGCATACGACTTCCGAAACGTCGATAACAGAAATGAAGCGGCTGATTGCATAAGTAGTAAACGGAGAATTTACTACTCCACATACTACTTTTGAACACCAAAACATACGGGGATATAAGAAGATTTGAGAATATCTTCCATAACGAAAAATGCCGGAAAAGCCTGTAACAATAGGCTATACCGGCATATAAGAACTTTTAAAAAGATAGTCAAAAATTACTTTGTGATTTATCATAAATAACAGAAAATACACTTTCTTCTTTTTTATATATTTTTTCCAAATCATCTTTATCCAGAACTATAATATACCGCTTTTCACGCAAAGCAATTTTTTTAATTAAGCCTTGTGAATCGCTCCATTTATTTCTTCCTGTTATTCCCTCCCATGAGATCATAATTCCAAAATTTGTATTAGCAGCAGACATTAGTGAACTAAATTTACCTACATATGTTACATTTACTGGTCCATCATAATTCTTACATTCACATAAAAATGAGTCACCAAAACATGGAAAAGCGGCTTGAATCCCTGATAATCTCGCTCTCTCAGTCCAACGTATCAGCAAATCAATTTCATTCGTACTTGTTCTGCAATTTCTATATACATCTAATAAAGAACCTGCACTTTTTTGAAACAGTATCGTTGATAATTCTTCAAGCTTTTTACCTTTTTCCCCTTTGGATAATCCTCCTGTTGCAATATCAGCATATAATTTTTGATATGCCCTGAGCTCATCATCTGGCAGCATTAATAAAGTAGATTTATAACGGCTAGAATCTCTTAGAAACTCAGCCAGTGTGTACCCCGACTGATTTAATAAGTTTTCTGCATCTCTGAATCTTTTCTCTTCTAAATCCAATTACAATACCTTATAAATAATTATCGCATGCTGAAGCGGATTTTCAATCTCAGAATCACAATGTACACAGTTAACAAACTCTGGGATCTCTAATACTGTTTTGAAAATGTTTCCAGTAAATCTCTGACATACTGGGCAATAAATCTGTAAATATTGTTCAACCAGCCCTTTATCAACACATACTTCCAAAATACCATAAATTTCCTTAATTGCAATTCCAAGCTCTCTATGAACTGCATCCGGATAAATCCATTCATTGGAATGATACTGACCCATATAGTTTAAGAATGCGTCAAAATCGATATTAAATTTCTTCTCCTTTAACAAAGGAACCACTGACTGAAAGATATTCAATTGCATCATTCATTCGCCCCATTCCTAAATCTTTACAACTTCCCGTAATATGCTGTAATAATGTGTATCTATTGTTGAAATAATCAAAAGTAATTTTTACAATATAGCTCTGTGTTTCTACTGGTTTTACCCATTTTACATATATGTATGGATAGCTTGCAGTTGCTTCTTTTTCATTGAGATATTGCAATAAAAGTTGTTTTACTTCATCCGCTTCACTAAACAGGTCTTCATTTTCATCAATCAGTTCCCTGATTTCTCCAATAAATGGTAATACATAATCACCATTTTCAGCAGCTGTTAATTCAGCAGAACCGCCTGATTTCATTTCCATCATTTGTTTATACATTCGTACTTCTGTATTCTGAATATTATTAATAATCCGAATAGTTTCTGTATGTTCACAAGCAAACAGTTTAAGACCCAACGTATCTTTTATCCATTCTACACAGTACATCACAATTTTAGAATATGCATCCTTGTCAACCTGTTCATTGTAACTATATCTCATTGAATCATATCGTATTTCTAATACATTTATCAATGGATCAATATAAATCACCACCGGATATCTGTAATTTATCTGCTCAAATGTCTCCGAATGTAAATACGCTTTTTGTAAGACAAATTTTATGAAATATTTTTTGTCCTCCCTGAAAGCTCTGGGAATTGCTTCACTTAATACTCTATCAATGACTAAATCCGGTTCGTATGTTTTACCGTCAAATATAGAAATCTGTTTTTCTTTTAATATATCCTCTATTGTTCTTTCCCCTGTTTCATAAAAAAATGGAACTGAATATTTATATAACTTTTTATACTCCATTTCTTCATAGAAACTTGAAAACGCTCTTGATGTCGCTGTCTTTGTAATAATTCCCTTAAAATCCTTTTTTGATTCAAAAAACAGTGTCTCGTCACTATCACTCAATTTTCTCTGTTCTTCAAATGTGATTTTATTATCCAATTCGAGCTTTTTGCATATAAAACGCTGAAAATTATTAGATCCACAAAGAAGAGTATTTTTATAAAATTCTAAAAATGTTGCTTCATCCATAGGTGTACGCATAAAATCACCTGCTTTCAATAGATATATATCATATTACTACAATCCAAGCTGAATTTCTATTATCTTTCTTATCCTTTACAAATAAATTATTTCAATCCTATTTGATGAATATAATTTCAGTCTAGCACAATATGGGCGAAATCACAAGAAGATTATTTCGACATTTTACCTCCCAACAGAGCGGCACAGCCTCCCCTCCTCAACACCCCCGAATCCTGCACCCTGTCAGAACATTCACGCCCACCACAACGCAGAACAGCGGCGTGGCCAGGAGGGGAAGAGCGCGAGAAGGGGAGACGGCCTTCGCAACTACGAGTGCTTCCCCTTCTCGCAAATTACCGCCTTCCAAAAAGCCGAACCTTTATCCCAAAAACAAAAAATAAAAACATATAAAAAAAAGGCCGTCAGACCAATAAGGTCCAACAGCCTTAAAAAAGAAAAAACTCTTTTTATTCTTACACTTATTTATTCTTAACTTTCTCCAGCATCTCCTCAGCTCTCTCAATCTCACTCTTCTCATCCTTCGGAAGAACAATATTAAGAATAATCGCAAATACCGCTGCCGGAACAATACCGGAACCGCCGAAGATCAGGCTGATCGCCTGTGGCAGATGCACCAGGATCGCTGTATTGGAGCCAAGTCCATAACCAAGACCAAGTGCTACGGAAACGATCGTAACATTTCTCGGTCCGATCGGCCACTTGGTAATTAACTGGATACCGCTGACAACAATAGATGAGAACATCATAACAGCAGCGCCGCCAAGAACACTCTGCGGCATGATGGAGATCAGTGCAGCAAGCTTCGGGAACAGTCCGCATGCGATCAGGAAGATTCCTCCTGTAGCGATACAGAAACGGTTTACAACCTTATTCATTGCAACCAGACCAACGTTCTGGCTGAAGGATGTGTTCGGAAGCACACCGAACAGTGCTGCGAAGGAAGATCCAAGTCCGTCACACATAACACCACCGGAAAGCTCTTTGTCTGTAGCCTCTCTTCCAAGACCACCCTCTGTGATTCCGGAAATATCACCAACTGTTTCAACTGCAGTTACAATAAACATGATCAGGATCGGCACGATCGCACGTGCGTCAAACACCCATTTTACAGGCATCAGTGCCGGTACCGCAAACCATTTTGCCTGAGCAACCTTGTCCCAGTTGAGAACCCAGGCCTTTGTAGCCTCCACAGTAGCACCTGTGTCATCTACATATGTAAATGTTGTAGGAAGTACCATAGCCATGATACTTACCAGAATGTATCCCACGATAATACCGATGAGGATTGAAGAAAAGCTTGTGAAGCCTTTTGTTCCATGCTTCAGTACAATGATCACGATCAGAACTACAAAGCCTACGAAAAGGTTTTCAAGAGAACCGTAATCCTTTGCGGAGCTTCCGCCACCGAAAGAGCTGATTCCCACACCGATCAGTGAAAGACCGATTGAAAGTACAACCGTACCTGTTACAACAGATGGGAAAAATTTTCTCAAGGGCTTCAGAAAGCTTCCCAGAACAGTCTCAAAAAGACCGCCGATAAAGCAGGCTGCCATGATTGAACCATAGGCAACGATACCATTTCCCATGACTCCGGCAACGCTCTGACATACGCCGATGAAGCCTGAACTTGTTCCCATAACGATAGGAAGCTTGCCACCGACCGGTCCGATCGTAAAGACCTGTACAAGTGTAACAATTCCTGCGATCAGCATTGCATTCTGAAGTAATGCAACCTGAAGATCCCCTCCTGCTTCGATCCCGCAGGCAGCTGTGATGATCAGAAGCGGGGTAAGATTACCCACAAACATGGCAAGCACGTGCTGCAGTCCAAGGGGAATTGCCACCTTAAGAGGTGGGCGTCCGTCCAGCTCATAAGGGCTGGCTGTGTTTTTCTCCTGTTTTTCCATAATGAATCCATCCTTTCTTTCCCTATGTCCTGACGATAACATAAAAAAGAAGGCAGTTATACCCACTGCTGAATATAACCGCCCTGTTATCTGTCAGTACACGTATCGTGTCTCTTCTGTTTCGACACTCTTATCTGAACTGTTATTTCAGACTCCTGAAAAACGGGTTCATTATACAGTATCCCAACATCTATATCAAGTGTTAATTAACAAGTTGTTGATTTTTTTGCAGCTTTTTTTGCCTGGCTCTCACTCCAGAGCTCATCGGCCTGTTTCTTCCATACCTCTGCATAGTGATCACATTTTGCACAGAGATGCTCCGCTGTTTCCGGAGACTGAAGATCTGTAGATTTCGCTCCTGCACGCTCAACCATCTTGCGGAGAAGCTCAGGATTTTCAAGCATCGGACATGGACGAAGCATGTTTTTGTTGAACGGCTGACCTTTGTGATACTCCATAAAGATCGGGCTCTTCAGCGCCTCAAGGAGTGTACATTCTTTAATGTTCGCATTGGAGAAATGAATGAATACGCAAGGATCCACGTCTCCGTTTGCATTGATATGGAGGTAACGACGGCCACCTGCGATACATCCGCCTACATACTCTGCATCGTTCTGGAAGTCCATAGTGAAGAGAGATTTTGTGGCACGGAATCTGCGGACGCTGTCGTACATTTTGATTCTCTGCTCCGGTGTGGGGAGGAGATCTGCTGCTGCATCATTTCCAACCGGCATATAGTGGAAGAACCATGCAAAATAAGCTCCGCACTCGATCAGATGATCAAAATACTCCTCACTGCTTACTGCATCTACGTTTGCGGATGTGTAGCATGTGGAAACACCGAACGGAAGGCCGTGGCTCTTCAGAAGCTCCATGGCGTGCATAACCTTCTGATATACACCATCACCACGACGTCCGTCTGTAGTTGCCTCTGTTCCCTCAAGGCTGATAGCCGGAACGAAGTTTTTCACACGGAGCATTTCCTGACAGAATTCTTCGTCAATAAGAGTTCCGTTTGTGAAGGAAAGGAACTCGCAGTCCGGATTCATCTCACAGATCTTAATGAGATCCTTTTTGCGGACCAGTGGCTCACCGCCTGTGTAGATGTACATATAGGTTCCCAGTTCTTTACCCTGTTTTACGATAGAATCGATGGTCTCAAGATCCAGGTTCAGCTTGTGTCCATACTCTGCTGCCCAGCATCCTGTGCAATGAAGGTTACATGCGCTGGTAGGATCAAGAAGAATTGCCCACGGTACATTGCAGTCATTCTCTTCTGATACCTTTTCCTGCGTTGCACTTCCCTTAAGACTGGCATTTACAATAAAGTTGCGGAAAAATGTCTGGCGTACGCCGGCATCCAGCTGATACATACGAAGGATCAGCTGATACCAGTTGTCCTTTGCCTCGATGGAGTGACGGATCGCATTTCTCTGTCCTGCATACCAGCCATCCGGTGTTACTTTATCAACCATTTCCATGATCTTCGGTATGTTTGTCTCCGGATCCTTCTCAAGATAATCCAGTGCTTTTGTTACGGTAGCTGCGATCGCTGCCTGTTTTGCTTTGTCTACGATTCCCATACTCTATTTCCTCCTATGTTATTATCTAAAGTGATTGGTTATTTTTATGTTTATGTTTAAAGCCGACTCTTGATGATCTTGATCGTCAGGATCCCGACCCATAGATTGAGGATCCCTTCCAGTAAAATGGAAAATCCTACCAACACCATCATCATAGCTGCTGCTTCAAATGGTCTGATAAAAACCAGAACTCCGATCACTCCGGTGACCAGTGCGATCAGCAGGATCTGCCACCACAACGCCAGACCGAATCTCTTCGCATCTACAGACATCTGGATCTTAAACAGGGCATCTGCCAGGATCAGGATTCCGAACACGGAAAAAATAAGATCCACTGCGAAATTTTTTCTGGCTATCAGGATCACTCCCACTGCCATCAGCAGGATCCCGAAAGCCAGATCAAACTGAAATGCCAGACAGAAAGCATCTCTCGTGAAATATCCACTGATCTTAATAGCTCCGTACAGAATCAGCATGATTCCCATGAGCACGCACAGCATTTTTACAGAGCTTTTGGGCCTTGCCATCAGAAAAATACCCAGCACACAGAACAGTAATGACATGACGATGTAGATGTTTTTTACAAGCTTCAGCTGTTTCAGGTCATCCATACGTTCCCTCCTTGATAATTTTTTCTCATTTATTGTACTGAATTATACATCCCTGTGTCGTTTAAAAAAACAGACAAAAAAGAGCCAGTGCCTAAATTTCAGACACCAGCTCAAAATTAACCGTTTCTATACCTTAATAAAATTCGAGGACATTCCTGTTCTACAGCTAAATGGATATTTTTAATCTTCATTTAGTTGAAATCATAGCTTTTCTTTCAGATTTTTGTACTGACTCTCAAGGCTCTTCTCGTAAATATACTCCAGCTTATGCATATCTGACAGGATATCATAATCCATATCATGCCGCAGCCAGTCCAGGATCACTCCCACAAATACGCATTTATAATACCGGCTTATAAGATGCCTATCTTCCTGATCCATTTCAAAGTCTCCGACCGCCCTGTTGATCAGCTCCTCCACCACACGCTCTGCGGCATGATCCAGATAATCGGCAAATACATCCCTCTGGATCGAGCGGTACAGATGTATCATGGCTTTTTTGTTCTTCTGAACTGCGTTGACAAGGATTTCCATACAGTCGCTGACTGATTCCGGTACTTTCTGATCCTTCAGAATGTCATTCAGCTCTTCCTTTACCATTGCTTCCACTGCATCCGGAATATCCCTGAAATGGTAGTAAAATGTATTCCTGTTTACTCCACAGCGTTCCACGATGTCCTTTACCGTGATCTTGGACAATGGTTTTTCGTTCATAAGTTCCGTCAGTGTATGCAGTATGATCTGTCTTGTAAAACCTGGCATTTTTTCTCCCCCATCACAAGCTTTCCTCGGGTTATTTCCTTATTATGTCATAAAAATAACATACTTTCAAGCAACAACATGTTCGAAAATGTCCATAAATCCCCGGAGATCTTTCTCCCGATAACTGTCCCATGACCTGGCTGAACAAGGTTTTGTCAGATCTCTTCTTTCTGTTCCTGCACTTTTTTCTCTGGCTGAACATGAACGATTCCCTCCACAACGGTATGGTTTCTGACCTGATTTACCACAATATCCAGGTTTTTCCAGCTGCATCGGAACTGTTCTCCGTCCTCCGGTACACGTTCCAGAACTCCGCAGACAAAGCCGCTGAAAGTATCATATTTTTCTACAGGAAGCTCCACATTTATGACCTCTGCCACATCATCCAGGATCGCTCCTCCCTGTATTTTCCAGATATGTTCTCCTGTCTTCTCAATATCATCCGGCTTCGGCAGATCTGTCCTGTCGTCAATATCTCCCACCAGCGTCTCCACAAGATCATGCAGAGTGACAATTCCCACAAAGCAGCCGTATTCATCCAGCACTACTGCAAAATAATCCCGTTTTTCCCTCATTTCCCGGAAGATCAGGTTGGCACGCATGGATTCCGGTACAAAAAAAGGTGAATAACAGGCATGCTGCAGAACAGCTTCTCTGGATCTGTCATCCAGGCGGAAATAATCTCTGGTGTCCAGAATATGGATAATATCATCTTGGTCTTCCCCGCATACCGGATAAAAGGTGTGACGGTTCTCTCTGATGATCCGTTCCCATTCCTCATCGGAGTCTTCCATATAGAGGACAACCACATCTCTTCTGTGTGTACAGATCTCATCTGCCGCAGTATCATCCAGGTCAAAAACATTCTGGATCATCTCGCTTTCTTCCTGCTGGATGCTGCCCTGTTCATTTCCCTCTGTAAGCAGCATACGGATCTCTTCCTCTGTGGCCTGCTCCTCTTTTTCTTCCGGTTTGATCCCCATCAGATACAGCACACCATTGGCAGTTACTGTCAGAAGTGCAGTAGCCGGCCAGACTGCGATCATCGCGATCTTAAGAAGTCCTGCCAGACGCAGAGACAGCTCATCCGGATTTTTCATTCCCAGACGTCTTGGCACCAGTTCTCCGAACAGAAGACTTACATAGGAAAGCAGTATGGTCACAATGATCATGCATACGATCTTCAGAACATTCTGTGGTACATCTATCCCTGTCTTTATCAGTGCCTCTGTCATCGGCTGTGCAAAATATTCTGCCGCAAAAGCGCTCTGCAGAAATCCTGCCGTAGTTACCGTTACACGGATCGCTGTCATAAAATGTGCCGGCTGTTCTGTAAGCTTTATCAAAATCTGCGCCCGGTGATCTCCCTCTTCCGACAGCTCCTTCATCTTCGCTTCATTCATGGACAGAACCGCCATTTCCGCACCTGCGAAAACAGAATTCAGAAAGATCAGGAACACCAGTAAAACAATTGCCTGTATCATATTTTTATTCCCCTCAGTATAGTCGTCCGGAATTATCCCGAACCAATTATAATACAGAAAGCGGACCGTTATCATCCGCTTTCCTGTTGCTTACTCTGATTATTATTACATAAGATAGCATAACCCTTCCGGTCTGTCAAACCATCAACCTCCAACCAGCAATATACTATGATATAAAAAGCAGCAGATACATACAACAGAACGGCCTTTCATCTTCCACTCTGCTGCATGCCTATGAACATCATCGCTGCACGACCTATGTTCACTCTGCTGCTTCCTTTTCCATATGATGTTTCGGAAATTCCATAATGATCTCGGTTCCCTGTCCCGGTTCACTGTTAAGCCACAGCCTGCCGTTCAGAGTTTTTACCCCGTGCTTCACAATGGAAAGGCCAAGGCCGGTTCCGCCGATTTCCTTGGAATGGCTTTTGTCCACCCGATAAAAGCGTTCAAAAATGCGTTCCTGATCTTCCTTCGGAATACCGATCCCTGTATCCCGCACATTCACGCGAACTGCATCCTCGCCATCCTTCAGTCTCACAAAGATCTCTCCACCCCGGTGGTTATATTTGACAGCATTATCGCAGACATTATAGAGAACCTCTTCCATGATCGTCGGCACTGTATCCAGCACTGTACTTCCGCCTTCCATATACATATGCACTTCCTGCTTTTCGGCAGCTTCATGTAAGGTAGAAAAAATATCATGAGTCAGACTGTAAAGATCCAGTTTTTCCCACTGATACGGCAATCCGCCCTCATCCAGACGGGAGATCCGGATCACATCCCCAACCAGACGGATCAGTCTCTGCGCTTCCTTATAGATGCGTCCTGCAAAAACCTTCACATCCTCATCCTTCACAAATCCGTCCTGCATGATCTCAGCAAATCCGGAAATGGAAGTCAGCGGCGTTTTCAGCTCATGAGAAACATTTGCGGAAAATTCTCTTCGCAGCTGTTCCCGTTCTACTTTTTCGGTCACATCCACCAAAAGGATCACCGCACCCTCTGTCTTATTTTCTCTTGTGACAGGATTGGCGATCACCTGAATCTCATTGCCATCCAAACGAAGGATCTTGTTCTCATGCTTTCCTTCAAGGACCTGCCCAACGACACCTCGAAACTCCTCCGAGCGGTTCAGAAGATATACACTTTCTCCTGTTTTGATCTCCTTTACCTTAAGAAGCTTTCCCACACTGGAGTTGACAGAAAGTACCATGGTATAACGGTCGATCACAAGAAGTCCCTCCTGCATGTTCTCCGTGATAATAGAAAATTCTTTCTGCTGTCTTCTGGCTGCCTCAAGCTGCAGACGGATCTGCCGGCTCTGTCTGCTGATCTTGCTGAGAAGCGGCTGTACCTCATCATAGGCATCATTCTCATCCGGATGCTCCAGATCAAGCCCATTAAGAGGTTCCACAACCTTCCCGGAAAGCCTGGATGCAAATACGCCGGACAGGAGCAGCATAAGTATCAGAACTGCAGCAAAAGGCGGAAGCAGCTGCAGGAGCAGCATCCATACAGAAGCCTGGTTACTGGAAACTCTCAGCACATTGCCATTTTCAAGGCGTACTGCATAATACATTGTTTTTTCGGAAAGCGTGGATGACATTCTTTCATCCGCACCTTCTCCGTTGATCTCTGCTTCACGGATCTCCTTGCGATGTCCGTGATTATCCATGCTTTCCACATTTGCCTCATTGTCGTAGATAACTTTTCCACTTTCATCCACATAAGTGATCCTGGAACCCTCATCATTCAGCTTCTTCAGATAATCTGTCCCGGCACTTTCCACACCTCTGGAAATATACACGGCTTCTTTCTTCAGCTCCCCCATCAGCTGTCCCTGAAAATAGTGATAAAGGATCCCCACGACAAATGCCAGTCCCAGTACTGTGATCAGTGATGAAACCAGCATGATATACTTAAATATTTTTTTACTCAAAGCTCAGCCCTTTCCTTTCTCCGAAATCTATATAGCATTTTACAAAAGCAATGTAAAAACAATCATCTGAAAAAAGTTAAATCCTTGTAAATTTCATCACATTATAAAAAGTGCTGTGATATCCTTTCAATACCACAGCACTTTTTTACAATAATGCAACTCTTTGCAATCTGCTCTTACTTATTTCTATTCCTCAACAAAATAGTTATCTGTATGACTGGAACCGCTTCTGTGGTTTCCTGTGATGGAATATTCCACCCACTCTGCAATGTTCACAGCGTGATCACCGATACGCTCGAAATATTTTGCAGCCATAAGGATATCCAGACCGATGCTTGCATCCGGTTTTCCGTTATTCAGAACCTCGGCCAGCTTTTCCTTAATATCATTGAAGGCATCGTCCACCTTATCATCATCGTCAATAACCTTTCTGCAAAGCTCAAGATCACCCTTTACAAAGGCATCGATGCTTTCTGTAACCATCCGGACAGTATCCTCTGCCATCTTCCGGATATTAATGATATCTCCGGTAACTGCTTTGTCCTCGATATGCTTGGAAAGATCCGCAATATCTGCTGCCTGATCACCGATGCGTTCCATATCGGAGATCATCTTCAGCGCTGCGGAAATGGATCGCAGATCTCCGGCTACCGGATGCTCATGAAGAAGAAGCTTCATGCAGAGATTTTCAATCTCTTTTTCCTGTGCATCGATCTCTTTTTCCGTCTCAAAGATCTTGCCAATGAGAGTCATCCCGCCTTCACCCTGAATAGCTTTGGCAGAAAGTGAAATTGCTTTTTCGCAGAGACTTCCCATGGTGATCAGTTCCACGTGAAGCTCTTCCAGCTGTCTTACAAAACGTTCTGACATAATATCAACCAAACCTTCCTGTAATATAATCCTCTGTACGCTTATCCGCCGGCATGGAGAACAGCTTGTCTGTATCCGCAAATTCCACAACCTCACCAAGAAGGAAAAATGCTGTCTTGTCGGAGATACGGGTTGCCTGCTGCATGTTATGTGTGACCATGACAATGGTGTAATCCTTTTTAAGCTCTACTGCCAGATCCTCGATCTTGGAAGTGGAGATCGGGTCCAGGGCAGATGTAGGCTCATCCATAAGAAGTACCTCCGGCTGTACTGCCAGGGCACGGGCAATACAGAGACGCTGCTGCTGTCCGCCTGACATTCCAAGAGCACTTTTTTTCAGGCGGTCCTTGACCTCATCCCAGATTGCCGCATCACGGAGAGATTTTTCCACGATCTCATCCAGCTTTGCCTTGGAACGGATACCGTGTGTTCTCGGACCGTATGCAATATTATCATAAATGCTCATCGGGAACGGATTGGGCTTCTGGAATACCATTCCCACACGTTTACGCAGAAGATTCACGTCCATATCTCCGTAAATATCTTCCCCGTCAAGCTCTACCTTTCCTGTGATGGTACAGCCTTCCACAAGGTCATTCATACGGTTTAAGGATTTCAGAAGTGTGGATTTACCGCAGCCGCTTGGTCCGATAAATGCTGTGATCTCCTTTTCCGGGATCTCCATATTGATTCCCTTCAGGGCATGAAAGCTTCCGTAATGGAGATTCATATTGTCAATTGAAATTTTTGTATTTTCACTCATGATCGATCATTATCCTTTCGCAATTTTTCTGGCTACCAGACCGGACAGTCCGTTGATAACAAGTACAAATGCCAGAATGACTACTGCTGTTGCAGATGCCTGGTTTACATGAAGTCCCTCACTGGAAAGCACATACATGTGAAGTGCCAGGGTACGTCCGGAACCCATCAGGCTGTTTGGAACTGCCGCAACAGTACCGGAGGTATAAAGAAGTGCTGCAGTCTCACCTACCACACGTCCGATGGCCAGGATCACACCTGCCAGGATTCCAGGAACTGCGGAGGGAAGTACAATCGTAAAAATAGTACGGAGCTTGCCTGCTCCAAGTCCGAAGCTTGCCTCACGGTAAGAATCCGGAACAGATTTCAGTGCTTCCTCAGCGGTACGCATGATCAGGGGAAGTACCATGATCACCATGGTCAGGGCACCGGAAAGAAGAGACATGCCCCAGTGCAATGCAGTTACAAAGAACAGCATACCGAACAGACCATATACGATGGATGGAATACCGGAAAGTGTCTCTGCGGTAATACGGATCAGCTTTACAAAACGGCTGCCTTTTTTTGCATATTCCACAAGGAAGATCGCTGCAAAGATTCCTACCGGAGCGGCAATCGCCAGAGATACCAGTGTCATGATCAGGGTATTGATCAGTGACGGGAGAAGGGAAACGTTCTCTGAGGTATAGGTAAGGCTGAACAGACTTGCATTCAGATAGGGAATACCTTTTACAAGCACATAGCCGATCAGGAAGAACAGCAGTGCAAACGTGATCACTGCTCCCAGCAGTGTGAGAAATGCCAGGATTCCTGCACCAGGATGTCTTGCATAAGACTTCAGCTGGTCTCCTATGGTAAGTGTATTTCTTTTTTTCATGGTTGTTTCTGCCGCAGGATCTGCAGTTACTGATACGTTAGTTTGCATACTCCGCCCTCCTGTTCAGCAGTGAAAGACTTAAGTTGATGATCAGGATAAATACAAAGAGTACAACTCCTGTTGCGATCAGTGCTTCTCTGTGAAGTCCTGATGCATATCCCATCTCTGTTACGATGTTTGCAGTCATGGTACGGACACCCTGAAGAAGTCCCTTCGGCATACGTGGCTGGTTTCCGGCTACCATGATCACGGCCATGGTCTCACCGATGGCACGTCCGATTCCAAGGACAACGCCTGCCAGGATTCCGGATTTTGCTGCCGGAAGCATAACAAAGAAAATGCTTCTTTCTTTTGTTGCGCCAAGCGCAAGTGAGCCTTCATAGTAGCTTTCCGGAACGCTTCGTACTGCCGATTCCGTAACTCCGATGATCGTCGGAAGGATCATGATTCCCAGAAGGATACATGCTGCCAGCATACTGCTTCCGGTTCCTCCGAACAGCTGGCGGATCAGCGGTACCAGGAGAACCAGACCAAAATAGCCATATACGATGGATGGAACGCCTGCCATAAGCTCAATACCGGATTTCAGTGGTTTATAGATTTTTTTCGGGCAATATCTTGCCATAAATACGGATGTAAAAAGTGCGATCGGAACTCCGATAAGGATTGCTCCTGCAGTTACATAAATACTTGCCACGATCATTGGCAGGATTCCGAATTTATCGTTTGTTGGTCTCCATTCTGTTCCGAAGAGGAATTTTAAGGGACCGATCTTTCCCATTGCAGGAAGGCCGTTTGCAAAAAGGAACACACAAATAAGAAATACTGCGAGAACCGATGCACAGGCCGCAATGAGAAAAACGACCTTCATGGCCTTTTCTCCTAAATGATTCATAAGACACCTTTCTCTCTGTTCCAGTGGATATCCACTGTGCTGATATATAACGGAGCGGCTTTCCTGACCTTGTCATGATCGCCGCTCTTTGTAAGATACTTCAATCGTTTTTTATCCGGGAATTTATTTGGTCACGTCTTCCCAGTCTGTGATATCACCTGTGAAGATGGATTTTACCTGGTCACTTGAAAGCTCCTCAAGGTCATTGTCGTTATTTACGATGACTGCGATACCATCTTTTGCGATCTCTGTAGCTTTAACACCTTTCTCTGTTTCCTCGTCCTTCAGCTCACGGGATGCCATTCCGATATCACATACACCCTCTGTTGCGCTATTGATTCCTGTTGTGGAGTCGCTGACCTGAACTTCTACTGTGATGTTTTTGTTTGTTTTCTGATATGCCTCTGCAAGCTTCTCCATTACAGGTCCTACGGAAGAAGATCCCATAACTACGACTTTGCCTTTTGCATCTCCGGCTTTGTATGCCTCTGCTTTTTCATCTACTTTGATGTAGCCTTCTTTTTCGATGATGTCCTGTCCGTCAGAGCTCATGATGTAGTTGATGAAATCCTGTGCTGCATCACTGAGCTTGTCGCCTGTTACGATGTTGAACGGACGTGCTACCTTGTATGTATCATCTGCAACGTTCTCTGCTGTTGCCTCTGCTCCGTCGATCTTTACTGCTTTTACTGTATCGTTGAGGGAACCAAGGGATACGTATCCGATAGAGTTCTCATCGCCTGCTACTGTGGTAAGCATTACATCTGTGTTGTTTGTGATGCTTGCTTCCTGTGTTGTCATATCTACTTTCTCGCCGTCTTTTTCTTCTTCGATCCCAAACAGCTCTACGAATGCTCCACGTGTTCCGGATCCGTCCTCACGGGAAATTACGTCGATCGCTCCGGATGGTGCTGCCATTACAACGGTTCCCATTACTGTAGTTCCGATAAGTGCTGCTGTTAAGATACCTGCGATTCTTTTTTTCATGATTTTTTTCTCCTCATTTCTATGATCATTTTTACTTGCTTACTGCTTAAATACAGGTGTTATTATAGGAATGGAAGGTAAAATATAAAATCGCGGTTTTGTAAAATGTTAGTAAAAAAATGTGATATAAAAAAAGCTGCTTGCGCAGCTTTTTTTATATGATATATTCGTCCGCCTTCACGGCTTGCCAGTTCATCAGGTCTTCCAGTGTTATATGATCTACCACACCTTTGATGGCGTCGTCCAGCTTTTTCCAGAGGATCTGGGTGACGCAGTTCTCCTCACGGTCACAGATGGCTCCGTTGTCGTCCAGACATTCCACAGGGGAAAGGCTTCCTTCTGTGAGGCGGAGGATCATTCCGACCGTGTATTTATCCGGAGTCTGCTGCAGTGCATAGCCACCCTGAGGGCCACGGACACTGCGGACAAAGCCTGCTTTGTTCAGAATGGAGATGATCTGCTCCAGATATTTATCGGAGATCTCCTGGCGCTTCGCCACATCCTTCAGGCGGATCGGTTTTCCTGTATAATTTGTAGCAAGATCCAACATCAGTCTCAGCGCATATCTTCCTCTTGTAGAAATCCTCATGTAATATTTACCTCCAATATTTCAGTATTCTTCTGATTTATAGCCTTTTGCTCTTTCTGTTATTGTGTAGCTGTTCAGCCGGAAATATTCCTCTGTATTCCATAACCGGCACCCTTCTCTGTGATGCACAGGCAGCTTCCTGTATCTTCTTTCATAGGAAGCAGAATCTGCTTTGCAGACTTTATTCTTTATATTGTTAATAGGTTTTGTTTGTTTTCTCTATTATACCTGAAAAAGCTACAAGATACAAGCAAGTCCCCACACACTGCTTATTGCTTTTCGCGGGACCTTACCAGTGAACAGTAACCACAGCCCCACAGAGGGCTTACTTAATTCGATGAAATCAAGAATAAAACCGGCGCTCCGGCAGCCTGCTTGAACAGGCATTCAGGAGCGCCGTAAATAATCCCGCAGAATCACGCTTCGGGGCAAAAGAAGCGGTCTTCGGATCGATTATTTTGTAAACAGTGGTGTGGAGTAGTAACGGTCTCCACTGTCCGGAAGAAGTGCTACAATCACTTTCCCCTTGTTCTCAGGGCGTTTTGCAAGCTGGATCGCAGCATAGAGAGCTGCACCGGAGGAAATTCCTGTAAGGATTCCCTCTTTCTTGGTAAGGAGTTTGGATGTTTCAAATGCATCCTCGTTCTCTACCGGAATGATCTCGTCATAAACCTTGGTGTCAAGTGTGTCCGGAACAAAACCTGCGCCGATACCCTGGATCTTATGCGGGCCTGCTTTTCCCTCAGAAAGTACAGGAGAAGTTGCAGGCTCAACAGCAACTACCTTCACATTCGGGTTCTGGCTCTTCAGGTACTCACCTGTACCGGTGATCGTTCCGCCTGTGCCGACACCTGCTACGAAAATGTCTACCTTTCCGTCTGTGTCATTCCAGATCTCAGGACCTGTTGTTGCTGCATGTGCCTTCGGGTTAGCCGGGTTCTCAAACTGTCCCGGGATGAAGCTTCCCGGAATCTCCTTGGCGAGCTCTTCTGCCTTGGCAATGGCACCCTTCATTCCCTTGGCTCCGTCTGTGAGAACTACCTCTGCACCATATGCCTTCAGGATGTTTCTTCTCTCAACACTCATGGTCTCCGGCATGGTGAGGATCGTCTTATAGCCCTTGGCAGCTGCGATGGCTGCAAGTCCGATTCCTGTATTGCCGGATGTTGGCTCAATAATGGTTGCGCCTGGTTTCAGAACGCCTTTCTGCTCTGCATCCTCGATCATTGCCTTACCGATTCTGTCCTTAACGCTTCCTGCCGGGTTAAAATACTCAAGCTTGGCAAGTACTGTAGCCTCAAGTCCCTCAGACTTCTCTACGTTCTTAACCTCTACAAGCGGTGTGTTTCCGATCAGTTCCAGTGCGCTTCCGTAAATTTTACCCATGATGATATCCTCCTTATTTCCTTTATGTCCATTTCCTTATTTCCTAGTAACTATATATGCTTTCTGTGATTTGATTGAATTATATCATAGTACAGGGATTTGTCAATACATTTCAGCCAAAAAACGCAGGAATTTTTCTCCGGAAAAACCCCTGCGCTTCATATAATTTCATTTATTCTTTTTTAGGATTTTTACAAGCAGATGCATAGCCAGACGGATATTCATATTCTTTATTTTTCAGATTCTGTTAATGTAATATCCCCATCGCTGCATTCCACATTTAAAGTCGGTGCTGAAGCACCGGCCTTGTTCTCATAAACAGAGGGGTCTTCCTCATTGTCGGTTTTTCCCCTGGAAAGCCCCTCCGTGTCCACATCTCCGTCTGCAGCTTTCAGATAAATATTGGTTTTCTCTGCACTGCCGTTCTTCATTTCTACAGAAACATCACCGCAGGAGCTATTGATCTTCATATCTCCATTAAAGCTGCTGTTGTCTATCTGAATATCTCCGTCGCTGAGAGCTATCTGCCCATCTGCAAGCTCTGCCTTTTTTATGGTCACATCTCCGTTTCCGGATTTCAGCTGCATGTTATCTGTACACTGAAGTTCTTTTACATTCAGATCCCCGTCGGAAAGCTTTGCATCAAACTTTTCGAACTCGCCCTTATCCAGCATCAGATCTCCACTGAGAAGTTCCAGGGTCATTTCTTTACACAAAAGCTGATCGGCAGCAAGATCCCCGTCGGAAAGCTGAAGCTCCGCTTCGGAAAGCTGTGCCTTCTCCGGAATATAAAGAACCACCGTATTCAATGCATCTTTCTTTTCTGTCAGATCCGCATGTGTAGAGAATATCCCCAGATCATAGGTTATATAATAACTTCCACTGCCGCCTGCAGGCTCCTCAAGCGTGAGCTCTCCATCCTTATCCTTCCAGGTCAGAGGATTTTTCCTCCCGTTTTTCTCAAGCTTATATTCCATATAATAATGGTCATCATCTGAGGTACGGATATCCAGATCAAAATCCTCAAAATCCACATTCAGCTTCGTAAAATCATCAATCTGTTCTTTTTTCATTACTGTAAGATTTTTACGACTGGAAGAATTTCCTCCGGATACATACATATGATCTGAAGTATATGTGAAATCTTTTCCCCCTGCAAAATATCCTGCTGTGGAAAGAACAACTCCCGTTACACAGAGTGCTGTACCTGTCATTAGCACTGTTTTTGCAATCTTATTCATTTTTATGCACCTTCTTTCTTGCAAGTCTGTTAACCAGACGGCCGATTCCCATTGCACACCATTTACATATATATATGGTAAGTACTCCAACGAGGATTCCCGCACCTGCCATCAGAAATCCACTGCCGACCATCATGCAGGCTGCTGCCAGAGATCTTACGATCAATGTCACGCCGAAACCTGTGAGCACGATACCTCCGGCAATTGCTGATACACCTGTAACTGCCATGGAAAAGATCACTGCTGCGATGACAATCACCACTGCTGCCAGTACTGCAAGGCCTGCAAACAGCAGCGCAATGCTCACCGGCGATGCACAGATCACCAGAAATGCGAGAAGAATGATCTTTCCGGGGGAACGCTTCTTTCCTGCGGATGTACTGTACCCTGTTGTACTCAGGTTTCCTGAATCTGTCCGGCTATGTGCATGGGAGCTCTCTCCGTAATATGAACCTGCTGCCGGCAAAGCTGCTGTTTTTTTCTCGGTGATGTCTTTACTGTCACCAACACTCTCCTGTAAAAGGTTCAGAAGCAGTTCCCTTGCCGCCTCTTTAGGCTGTCCCAGTTCTTCCATAACCTGCTGTTCATTCTCAGGTCCAGCCTCATCGAAGTATTCCGAAAAATACTCAATGGCATTGTCATAATCTTCTTTTGGAAGCCGCTTCAGATATTTCTTCAGCTGCTCCATATACTCTTTTCTTGTCATTTTCGAAGTCTCCCTTCCACAATATCGTCTATAGTATCGCGGTATTCTCTCCACTCTTTCCTCAAATATTCCAGCTGCTTCCGTCCGTCTTCTGTGATGGAATAATATTTACGTTTCCGTCCCTGAAATTCCTCTGAATAAGTTGTCAGATAACCATCCGTCTCCAGTCTGCGAAGGATCGGATACAATGTGGATTCCTTGATAGAAGCTACCATCTTCACTGTCTGGCTGATCTCATATCCGTAAGAATCCTGCTGCTCTACAACAGAAAGGATCAGGCATTCCGTCAGCACTGCAGACACCGGATAATAATACATAGGCACACCTCTTTATATAATTATTTTATATATAAAATTTTTATATATAATTATTTTACATATATAGTACCACACTTTTTCCTGTTGTCAAGCACAATTTCGCAATTGCTTTTTCCAGACTCCTTCTTTATAATATTTACAAATACAAAATACTCACCCAGAAAGGACTTGAGCTTATGGAAAAAAAGCCCCATCTGATGGCGATCGTCCTGTTTTTAACGGGTCTTATCTGTATTGGATTACTTTTTGGACTCAGCTATAAAACCTACCGGAAGATCGATGCCGTTGACCAGAAAATGGCCTCTGTGATCAAACCGGTCCAGAAAAAGCAGAAATCCATGAAAGAGGATATCGAACTTTATACAGCTAAGATCGAAAAGAAACAGGCAACCGACAAATACCTGCAGCAGCGGGCACAGACAGAAAAAGCTGTCAAAAACAACACCGGTGAACATGAACGGGCACCGGAAGCTGAAAACAGTCAGAAAACGACCAAACCCTCTGTTTTCAATGAAGCCGGTGGTGAGGGATTCACCGATGGCGGTAATGATACCTCTTCTGCTTCCAACAACGGCCATATCGTCGGGATCGATCCCGGACATCAGGGCGAAAATGTTGATATGAGTGCCACAGAGCCGAACGGCCCCGGTTCCTCCACCATGAAGGCCAAGGCTTCCACCGGAACCAGAGGTTCCTTCAGCGGTCTCCCGGAGTATCAGCTGAACCTGGATGTTTCTCTTCTGCTTAAGGATATCCTGGAACAACGTGGATACCAGGTAGTAATGACAAGAACAGACAATGATACCGCTATCAGCAACAAGGAGCGTGCAGAGCTGGTCGCTTCCCAGGGTGCGGAGATCTGTGTCCGTATCCATGCAAACGGAGATGATTCTGCAGATGTCTCCGGTGCTCTGACCATGTGTCCATCCCAGCAGAATCCTTATGTTTCCAGTCTCTATGACAGTTCCAACAAACTATCCAAATGCATTGTGGATTCCTACTGCGCAGCTACCGGCTTCCAGAACCGCGGGATCATCTACACAGATTCCATGACAGGTATTAACTGGAGCACGATCCCGGTGACGATTGTGGAAATGGGATTTATGACCAACCAGAGCGATGATCTGAAAATGGCGGATTCCTCCTTCCAACAGACTATGGCAGAAGGGATCGCCAATGGAATCGATGCTTATTTCCAATAATAAAAAGGAGTTTGTTTATATATGAAAAAAAATACATTTCTGTATATTGTGATCGCAGTGCTTGTCATCGCACTGGCAGGACTTGGGGCACTGAATGTCCGCTCCCTGGACAAGCTTGCATCTCTCCAGACAAAAGTTAACAAGCTGCAGAAAAGTGTGCAGGAGGTTTCTGATTCTGCCGCTGAGCTCAGCAGCAAAGCCGATCAGCTGGATGCTCTTTATCCTGATGATCCTACCGTTTCCAGCGCTGCTGCCGCAGCATCTTCAGCTGAGGTCCAGGGTCCTTCCGCACAGGAAGAATCCACAGATACATCTGCAGCCTCCGATTCTTCCGAAGCTTCTGGCAGCAAGGACAGTTCTTCTTCCACTCAGGAAGAAGGAACTCTTTCTCCATCCAGCGGAAGCACTTTCACAGACAATTCGGATTCCAGCATGGACAACCTTCTGAACCAGGTACAGTCTCTTCTTCCTACCGATAACGGAACCTGGTCCGTATATGTATGCAATCTTGCAAAAAATACCGAAGGTACCATCAACGATCAGCAGATGCAGGCTGCCAGCCTGATCAAGCTCTATATCATGGGTGCCGTATATGAAGATTATGACAGTCTTTCCTCCAAATACAGCAAGGATCAGCTGGACAATGCACTGAACTCCATGATCACAGTCAGCGACAATGATGCTGCCAATACACTTGTCAATTATCTTGGCGGCGGGGATGACGCAGCCGGAATGGCCCGTGTGAATAAATTCTGTCAGGATCACGGATACACCAGCACTTCCATGGGACGTCTTCTTCTTGCAGATAATTCCAATGAGGATAACTACACTTCCGCAAAGGATTGTGGAAAATTTCTGAAGACCATCTATCAGATCGACAAGGGTACTGCTACCGATAACAACGATACTCTGGCAGGAGCCGAATATATGTATCGTCTTCTGAAAATGCAGACCAGGAAAAACAAGATCCCGGCTCAGATGCCTTCCGAGGTAAAGGTTGCCAACAAAACCGGTGAACTGGATCACGTAGAAAACGATGTCGGCATCATCTATGACACTGCAAAGGGGATCGACCTGGTAGTCTGCTTTATGTCACAGGATCTTAACGATACCTCTGCTGCACAGAACACCATCGCACAGGACAGCCGTGCGATCTATGGATACTACAACGAATAACAAAAGAAACTATCTTCATTTTATATTGGGAAGGAAAACATCATGAACCAGACAAAAGAGAAAAAAACAAGATACTTATTATGGCCTGCGCTACTGCTTCTGCTTCTTCTGCTGGCGCCGGGCAACATTGTCCGTGTGCAGGCTGCCTCTGACCAGACTGCTGTCCAGCTGAAACTCAGTCAGGGTATCCGCCGCTATGATTATGCTTACCAGGTCCTTGATCTGGTAAATCAGGAACGTGCCAAAAAGAACCGGAATCCTGTCACTATGGATAAGAACCTTCTGGAATGCGCCATGACCAGAGCAGAAGAACTGACCGTTTGCGCCAGTCATACCCGTCCCAATGGTTCCATCTGTTTTTCAGCCTTTCCTTATTTTGAGGATCCAAGTGAAAATCTTGCGATCAACCAGGGAACTCCTGAAGAAGTTATGGAATCATGGATCGAATCTTCCGGACATTACACGAACATCATGAATTCCAAAAATGTTTCTGCCGGAATCGGCTGCTACTCACAGAACGGTCATCTCTACTGGATCCAGTGCTTTTCTTCTCACGCAACAGAAGCCTGCACACAGCCTGCCAATCAGACTGTGTCACCTGTTATTTCCGTGCTTCCAAAGCTGATAAATATCCATTTCAACGAAGCTTCTCCGATCACATTCACAGAAGAACAGAAAACACTGGCTATCTATATAACCTGTAATGGATTCAGCTATATGAGTTCCAGCCTTGACCCAGCTTCTTTCACATGGTCAACCGGAGATCCTTCCATTGCCACTGTGGATCAGAGCGGTGTTATCCGACTGAAAAGCAGAGGAACCACTACGGTTTCTGCCACACTGAAATCCTGCCCGGACAAAACACTGTCTGCAGATCTCAATGCATACTATGATCTGGAAAATTCCAGAGAGACTTCTCTGCGCTATACAAGTTCCTGGAACTATACCGGAAGTCCCATTACTTTTTCTCCTGAACTAAAATTCCATGGTCGTACGCTGACTGAGGGAAAAGATTATACGATTTCTTTCTCCCACAATCAGAACAGCGGTGTGGGAACTTTCACGATCACAGGTCTTGGCCTTTATTCCGGAACTCTGACGAATAATTTCGGTATCTGGCAGATCAATCTCTCTCAGGCAGAGATTGATTTTTCCCAGTCCTCCTATCTGTATACCGGAACTCCACTAACTCCGAAGCCCACTGTCACCTGGAATGGTATAACCCTGACAGAAAATGTAGATTATACACTCTCCTGGCATAACAATGCCCAGCAGGGAAACGCTTATGTTACTGTTTCCGGTAAGGGAAATTTCACCGGTGAAAATAATAAATATTTCTACATCGACCTTACCCCGATCACGGAAGCTGAGATTGGTGATATCCCGGATTATGAATATGCTCCTGGCAAAGAATTCAAGCCGGAGCCAACGGTCACATTAAATGGTGTTACTTTAAAGAAAGATGTTGATTATACCCTTTCTTATTATGATAACACCATGGCAAGTTCCAGAACCAACAGACCTCGTGTCCATATAACCGGTATCGGCATTTACAGAAGCGGTTTTTCCAAATACTTCACCATCAATCCACTGAAGCTCTCCGGTGAGACCATCCAACTGGCAGATCCAAACTGCAAAAGTGAAAGTGTAACCTCTTATCTGCGAAATAACCTGGTCATCACCTATAATGGCACACAACTGACCTCTGATGATTTTCGCATTACTTCTGTATACTATTCCTCCAGCAATGAGATCCTGGATTTTTCACTTTCCTATAAGCAGAATTATTCCGGTTCAAGGCATATGACATCTGTAAAGCTTTGCGATCTTTCGGATATTCCGGAACAGATCTTCAACGGCAATGCAGTAACTCCGAAGCCTACTGTAAAATACGGCTCGGACACGCTTCAGGAAGGCACGGATTATATCCTTACCTGGAAAGATAACGCCAAAACCGGCACTGGCTCCGTAACGGTTACAGGAATCAACAATTATTTTTCAAGTCAGTCCCTGACCTTTAAAATATCTGCTCCGGCACCAACGAGCACTCCAACTCCGAAACCCACTGCTACCCCAACTCCGAAGCCTACTGCCACTCCAACGCCGAAGCCTACTGCTACCCCAACGCCGAAGCCTACTGCTACCCCGACTCCGAAGCCTACTGCCACTCCAACGCCGAAGCCTACTGCTACTCCAACGCCGAAGCCTACTGCTACCCCGACTCCGAAGCCTACTGCCACTCCAAAACCGAAGCCTACTGCTACTCCAACTCCGAAGCCTACTGCCACTCCAGTTCCGAAGCCATCCACTCCCCCGGCTCCAATGCCATCTGGCACTCCAGCTCCGAAGCCATCCACTACCCCGGCTCCAATGCCATCTGGCACTCCGGCTCCTGTGATCACGAAATTAACTGCACCGTCAATTAAGGCCTCTGCCTCCTGGAACAGCTGTACGCTCCGCTGGAACCGTATAAGCAATGCCCGGAACTATATTCTCTACAGAAAAACAAATTCCGGAAAATACACAAAGATCAAAACTTTAAACGCAAATACTACTTCATACAAAGACACAAAGATCACTATCGGAAATAAATATTCTTACGTGATCCGTGCAAGCAAAAAAACATCCTCCGGTTATATCTACAGTCCAGCTTCCAAAGCAGTGACTGTGAAACCGAATCTGCTCCGTCCGTCCACAAAGCTTAAAACCCTCAAAGGAAAACAGACACTTTCCTGGAAAAAGATTTCCGGAGCAACCGGCTATGTCATCTATCAGAAAAAAGAAAATGGTTCCTTCAAAAAAGTAAAAACTATTTCTTACAAAAATACCAGCTATACATTTAAGACAGCAAAAAATGTTACATATAGCTACAGACTGGTTCCATACCGCACAGTAAACAGGAAGGTAAAAACCGGACCTGCAAGTGCGGTAAAAACCGGAAAAGCAAAATAACAGACTTACCGGATCGGACAAAAAAAGGATGATGCGTCACCGAAACGCATCATCCTTTTTTCAGTTCTTTTCTTCTCCCTCTTCATAGGATTTTTCCCAAATCTCGGAAAATACTGCCAGCGGACAGTCTGTCAGCAGGCACATCAGAAGAAAGCACTCATATGGATTCACTATGTAGATCTCACTCATTTCGCAGCGGGCCAGGATCTCCTGGATCTCCTCCAGGAAATGGCGATATCTCGTATACGGATCATCCTCTGCCATCTCCTGAGAGATCACAAAAAACTCCAGCGTGATCAGATCAAACCGCTCCACCGGAAATTTATGGTTCAGGATATTGTTGATCCTCTGGCGGCTGAAGCGCTTCTGGCTGAAATGCTTTGCCAGAATGGATGCGGACATCTTTTTGAGATTTCCCATTTTATTAATAGGGATCCCGCTGCAGATAACCTTTTCCAGATCCGAAGCACTGATATTCTCAGGCTTCCAGATCTTTTTGCCACCGTTTTCTTCCTCATCTTCCTGATACATGGCTGCAATGATCTTCCTTGCCCGCTCCAGAAGGATCATAAATTCCTGAAAAGCCTGGCTCTTCTCTGATTTCAGATCATCATGTCTTCCTTTCAGAAAAGCCAGATATTCCAGAAGCTTTTCTTCACTGTCCAGACAAAGCCCTGTGCCATACACGATCTCTCCGGTCTTTTTTTCCACCGGAGTCATCTGTTTGTAGGTTTCTTTATATTCCTCCGCTTTATAATAGCCAAGATGATTCCGGTAACAATACCAGTAGATCACTTCTTCCGGATTATGAAAATCAAAATCCTGCTCACGAAGCACCCGGGTCAGAAAATCTGAAACATCCTCTGTACTCATCCGAAGTCCGAACCCCAGCAGAAAAACTGTTTCACGCTTCACAGATGCCTGAGTCAGCCAATTATTCACCAGAGAACTCAGCTTGGCTGATGTAGGTGACATGGATTTCGGTGTGTAGGTTTCCTTGAAGGATTCCACAACGATCTCTCTGTAGACTTCCTGCGGCACCTGGGAAAAAGGCTCCTCAAGCTCTGCACGCTCATACACATATCGTTTCAGATAGTCACCAAAGGAAACCAGTTCCATCTCCTTGTAAAGATAATGAAAAATAACATCTGCATCCTCATCCTCAAAGGAATCCAGACTGACAACCTGGCGGAACTTCTGTGCCGCCTTTCTTGTAAATTCAAAGTCCTTCACTGAATCGAAGGCAACTGTCTGTTCAAAATCAAGATCCTGCATTCGATTTCTCATCGCAAATTTTCTCCTTATCCCTTTTCTTACTCCCCGGGTTTATTACCGTCCGGTACTGTGGCGCTCTGCCCAGCGTTTGAGAATATTTTTTTCTTCATAGCCGCTGATCTGTGCAAGGACCAGTGTCACATTATCTCTGCCGCCTCTTTCCAATGCCTGTTCCAGGATCTTACCTACTTTTTCTTCTGCGGTTTCTGTCCCGTCAAGGATCTTCTGAAGCTCCTCATCAGAAAGCATGTCTGTCACTCCATCTGAACAGATCAGATACGAGCTTCCCGGCTGATAACCGATCTCCACGATAGAAGGCTCCAGTGCCATGTTTTCTTCCTGAAAGCCCAGATACTGCGTCAGCGGAGCTTTTCCCAGCATTTTTCCGCCGATCACATGGTCCGTGGAAATCTGCTGGAACTTCCCCTGAAAATGACGGTAGATACGACTATCCCCAAGGTTGCAGGCATAGATTGCCTTTTCGCTGAAAGACAAAAGTGCCATGGTTGTTCCCATGCTTCTGATACGGTTTTCATTGCTGTAGCGACATACTGCCTCATTCATATTTTCGCAGGCTCCTGTCAGAAAAACCACAGGCTCTTTTTTCAGGGTCTTTTTGTTTTCTTCATAGAAGCCTCCCAGCGCTTCCACAGCCGCAGAAGCTGCCATTTCACCGCAGCTTTCTCCGCCCATGCCGTCAAAAACAGCCAGCATTGGAAGCTGCCAGTGCTGTGTATGACCTGCCAGGATTCCGTCAACCCCCTGGTTGTGCACCGGCAGGCGCACTCCGCAGCACCAGAAATTATCCTCATTATTTGTCCTCACCTTTCCGGTGTGACATGTATACGCATAATCAATCTGATAGGCCATTCTTTTTCCTTTCGTAAAAACCCTTCGACATTACTGCTGAAGCTCCACTACAGAATTACTCCAGTATTTGTCTCCCAGTTCTACATATTTGTCGTTATCGCTCTCTTTATCATGAACCTTACCATCTGCATCGATCCATCGGATCAGAAGGCCGTCCTGATAATAAAAATACTGCTTCTCATCTCCGTCCCATACATAAGTATAAAACATCTGCTCGCCCCAGTAAAAATATTCCTCATAAACGCCATCTGCGGAACTGCCGGGATATACAAGTACTTTGGCGATCTCTCCTGATCCATTATAAAAGCGCAGGCGATCCCCCTCTGTACCTTCACGTCTATAGCTGTCCAGAGCATTTTCTATGGTTGTCGCATGGTCACGTATCGTTTCCATTGCCTGTGCGAAACTTTTATCCGAATTGTCTGCAGTACCGAAATTTCCTTTGTTCAGAGCATCAGAATCATCGGAATCTGTATACGAAGGTTCCCCGTTATCCGCAGGTTTCCGTATCGTTCGTACCGCAAGGATCCCGCCGATCAACACAACAAGGATCCCGGCTGTTATAAGCATTCTGAAAATACCTTTCCGTTTCCTTCTGTCATCGTCATTTCCGTCATTCTCTGGTACGGATTCTTCCCACTCCTGGAGATTCTGGTCACGGTCGTCTTCCAGATCTGTGATAGAAGTAACTCTGGGCTTTACAGCTCCGGTTTTTCTTATACCGGGATCTGACTGACGGGAACGTCCTGACGGATAACCGGACAGGCTATCCTTTTCGGATGCTGTTTTTCCGGATGCAGATTTCTGAGGCTTCTGTATTGTGCTCTGAGCCTTTGGCGTATTCCGGGCTGCATTTTTTGCTATTTCTCTGGCTGTCGGTTTCTCCGGCTGTATGAATACCGGCACAGGATTTTTACGTGCCTGACGGATCGCATCCGTATTCAGCTGACTCGTTCTTGCCAGCTGTCTGGCTGCACCCTCCTGAAGAAACTTCGGCATGGACTCCGGAACAGGTCTTTCCTCCACTGGTTTCGGTTTCTCATGAACTCCCTGTTCTCTGTTTGCCGCTCCATACCTGATTTCTTCCAGTGCTTCCCGAAACTTCTCAGGAGTCTGATATCGTTCTTTTGCATCATAAGCACAGGCTTTTAAGATAACGGAGCCGAAAGCCTCTCCTGCATCCACAGGTGGTGGCGGTGTTTCGCCTGACATCCTCCTCGTGAGTGCGTTTTCCTTATCTCTGTATGTGATCAGCTGTTTTTCAAGATTCAGAAACGGAAGCCTGTTATGATTCATCAGTTTATATAACACCAGGCCAAGTGCATAAATGTCCACTCTGCTGTCGTACTGTTCTCCCCTGTACATCTCCGGCGCCATATAGGAATAGGTTCCCTTTTTGGAAAGGGTACTCATGGTTTTTTCCAGTTCTCTGGCGATTCCAAAGTCCCCCAGCTTGAAATCCCCGAACCTGGATACAAAAATATTCTCAGGTTTGATATCCCTGTGGATGATGTGAAGCTGCCCACAGTATTCCAGTGATCTGCAAAGATCGATACCCAGCTTCATCACTTCTTTTTCTGTGAGATTTTTTCCCGCATAATATTCCATGAAGCTTGTGAGATATTCCATGCGGATAAAAATATCCCATCCGATCTCGTCCAGATATTCCATCACCTTGTAATCCTCTACAGATACAATATGGGAATTTCCCCGGAAATACTCCATGGTGCTTACTTCCTGAATGCACTCCTCCACCAGATTTTCAAAATAACCGCGGACAGATTTTTCATCACCGGATTCTGAGCGCACACTGTCCAGCTCCCCTTTACTGGCGGGGATTGTGATTATCTTAATTGCCGAGTAAAAAGAACGTCCCTTCTCAGTTCTCTGAGCTTTATACACTCTTCCAAAAGAGCCTTCCCCGATCTTGCTTACGATCTTCCATTCCGGCCACGGGGAAATTGGCAGTTCCTTGTCCATCGCAATCCCTCCTCTCTCAGAAAATCCCTGCTTATAAACAGAAATCTCCCTCCGGATTTCCGGGGGGAGATTTATTTATATTAGCAAGGTATATCGACTTATTCTTCTACCGGTGCAGTTTCCTCTGCTGTCTCTTCAACAGCAATGGTCTCTTCCTCCGGAGCAGTCTCAGTCTTCTCTTCCTCTACGGAAATTTCCTCTGTATCCTCAGGCTCCTCGGAAGCTGTTTTTACCTCCGGCATTCCTGTGTCAAGACTGATCTCACTGTAACGCTTCATACCTGTACCTGCAGGAATCAGCTTACCGATGATAACGTTCTCTTTCAGACCGATCAGCGGATCGATCTTACCTTTGATAGCAGCCTCTGTCAGGACTTTTGTTGTTTCCTGGAAGGATGCTGCTGACAGGAAGGAGTTTGTAGCAAGGGATGCTTTGGTAATACCAAGCATAACCTGTTTTCCCTCTGCCGGCTGTTTGCCCTCTGCCTCAAGTTTCTCGTTAACTTCCTCAACATCAAGGACATCAACAAGTGTTCCTGGCAGGAACTCTGTATCTCCGTTATCCTCGATACGGATCTTCTTCAGCATCTGATGAACGATAACCTCGATATGCTTATCGTTGATCTCAACACCCTGCAGACGATATACACGCTGAACCTCACGGATCATGTAATCCTGAACTGCACGCACACCCTTGATTCTCAGGATATCATGCGGATTTACACTACCTTCTGTCAGCTCATCGCCGGCCTCAAGAACCTGTCCATCAAGGACTTTGATACGAGAACCGTATGGGATCAGGTAAGTCTTGGAATCGCCTGTCTCCGGATCGTTTACGATGATCTCACGTTTCTTCTTAGTGTCGTTGATCGTGGCAACACCTGGGATCTCTGTGATGATCGCAAGACCTTTCGGCTTTCTTGCCTCAAAAAGCTCCTCGACACGAGGAAGACCCTGTGTGATATCTCCACCGGCAACACCACCGGTATGGAAAGTACGCATGGTCAGCTGTGTACCTGGCTCACCGATAGACTGTGCTGCGATGATACCAACAGACTCACCAACCTGTACCGGCTCACCGGTAGCCATGTTCGCACCATAACATTTTGCGCAGACACCAACCTTGCACTTACAGGAAAGGATGGTACGGATCTTCAGTTTGTCGATCGGTCCGCCTGTCTGGTTGCTTACGCCCTCTTTCATGATACGGGCTGCACGCTTCGGTGTGATCATGTGGTTTGCTTTAACAAGGATTTCTCCGTCTTTATTCTTAACTGTCTCACAGGAGAAACGTCCTGTGATACGCTCCTGAAGGCTCTCGATCTCTTCTTTTCCGTCCATGAATCCACGAACGACCATACCGGAGATCTCTGCTCTGTTCTCACAGCAGTCCGCCTCACGAACGATCAGATCCTGGGATACGTCAACAAGTCGTCTTGTCAGGTATCCGGAATCGGCTGTACGAAGAGCGGTATCAGAAAGACCTTTACGAGCTCCATGAGCGGACATGAAGTACTCCAGTACGTCAAGACCTTCACGGAAGTTCGACTTGATCGGGAGCTCGATGGTATGACCGGTTGTATCAGCCATCAGTCCTCGCATTCCGGCAAGCTGTTTGATCTGCTTATCGGAACCACGGGCTCCGGAGTCAGCCATCATGAAGATGTTGTTGTACTTATCAAGACCTGTAAGAAGTGCCTTTGTAAGCTCATCATCGGTCTTCTTCCAGGTATCAACAACCTCTTTGTAACGCTCTTCCTCTGTGATAAGACCACGTTTGTAGTTCTTTGTGATACGGTCAACAGTATCCTGAGCCTGCTTGATCATCTCCGGCTTCTGCGGCGGCACGGTCATATCGGAAATGGATACGGTCATGGCTGCACGTGTGGAGTATTTGTAACCCATAGACTTAACGGAGTCAAGTACCTCGGCTGTCTTTGTTGCACCGTGAGTATTGATAACCTTTTCAAGGATCTGCTTCAGCTGTTTCTTACCTACAAGGAAATCAACCTCAAGAAGCAGTTCGTTTCCAGGTACGCTTCTGTCCACAAATCCAAGGTCCTGCGGAAGGATCTCGTTGAACAGGAAACGTCCCAGTGTGGACTGAACATTGCCGCTTAAAACAGTTCCGTCCGGCATTGTCTTATGACAATGGACAATGATCTTTGTCTGGAGTGTGATGACCTTGTTCTCATATGCAAGAATTGCCTCGTTGACGCTCTTAAAGAACTTGCCCTCACCCTTGTTTCCAGGTCTTTCCTGTGTCAGGTAGTAGATACCAAGGACCATATCCTGTGAAGGAACGGCTACAGGACCACCATCTGACGGTTTCAGAAGGTTGTTCGGTGATAACAGAAGGAAACGGCACTCTGCCTGTGCTTCCTGGGAAAGCGGAAGATGTACAGCCATCTGGTCACCATCGAAGTCAGCGTTGAACGCGGTACAAACAAGCGGATGAAGCTTGATCGCCTTACCTTCTACAAGGATCGGCTCGAATGCCTGGATACCCAGACGATGCAGTGTAGGTGCACGGTTCAGCATAACCGGATGCTCCTTAATGACGTCCTCAAGGACATCCCATACTGCCGGCTCAAGCTTCTCTACCATTTTCTTGGCATTTTTGATGTTGTGGGAAGTTCCGTTGGCAACAAGCTCTTTCATAACGAAAGGTTTGAACAGCTCGATAGCCATCTCCTTCGGAAGACCACACTGATAGATCTTCAGTTCAGGTCCTACGACGATTACAGAACGTCCGGAATAGTCAACTCGTTTACCGAGAAGGTTCTGACGGAAACGTCCGGATTTACCCTTCAGCATATCGGAAAGGGATTTCAGAGCTCTGTTTCCAGGGCCTGTTACAGGACGTCCGCGGCGTCCGTTATCGATCAGGGCATCTACAGCCTCCTGCAGCATACGCTTCTCATTGCGGACAATGATATCCGGAGCACCAAGCTCCAGAAGTCTTTTCAGACGGTTGTTTCTGTTGATGATCCTTCTGTAAAGATCATTCAGGTCAGATGTTGCAAAACGTCCTCCGTCCAGCTGTACCATAGGACGAAGATCCGGCGGGATAACCGGGATAACGGTCATGATCATCCACTCAGGACGGTTGCCGGACTCACGGAAGGACTCCACAACCTCAAGACGTTTGATGATCCTTGCACGTTTCTGGCCTGTTGCATCCACAAGCTCTGCCTTCAGTTCTTCAGAATCTTTTTCAAGATCGATAGCCTGAAGGAGCTCCATGATGGACTCGGCACCCATACCTACACGGAATCCTTCTCCGTAAGACTCACGTGCTTCCTGGTACTCACGCTCGGTGAGTACCTGTTTGTACATAAGTCCGGAATCTGCAGGATCCAGAACGATATAGTTAGCAAAGTAAAGCACTTTCTCCAGTGTTCTCGGAGAAATATCAAGGATCAGACCCATACGGGACGGAATTCCTTTAAAGTACCAGATATGAGACACCGGAGCTGCAAGCTCGATGTGTCCCATACGCTCTCTACGAACGGCAGATTTGGTTACTTCAACACCGCATCTGTCGCAGACAACGCCTTTATAGCGAATTTTTTTGTACTTTCCACAGTGGCACTCCCAGTCCTTGCTCGGTCCGAAAATCCTTTCACAGAAAAGACCATCCTTCTCAGGCTTCAAGGTTCTGTAGTTGATCGTTTCAGGTTTTAAAACCTCACCGTGTGACCACTCTCTGATCTTCTCAGGGGACGCCAGTCCGATCTTGATGGCATCGAAAGTCATTGGCTGATATGTTTCATTGGCGTTGGTTGTTTCTGCCATGTATTCTTTCCCCTTTCTTATTCCTCATCATCAAAGGACTCTTCAAACTCGATCATATCATCTTCGTCTTCCATGTCCTCATCTTCTTCTACATTGACAAGCTCTTCTCCGCTGAACTCCTGCTTGGTGTAGCCGTGTTTACCGAAGGACTCCTCATCTCTGCGTCCTCTGGAATCGCCCTCGATGACATGACGAAGATCAGTATCTCCGTAATCAGAGGTTTCCATAATGTGTACCTCTGATCCGTCCTCGCTGAGCACACGTACATCCAGACCAAGAGACTGAAGCTCTTTAAGAAGTACCTTAAAGGACTCAGGAATACCTGGCTCAGGAATGTTGTCACCTTTGATGATCGCTTCATAGGTCTTAACACGTCCGATCACATCATCAGACTTCACTGTCAGGATCTCCTGCAGTGTGTAGGAAGCACCATATGCCTCCAGTGCCCAAACCTCCATCTCTCCGAAACGCTGTCCACCGAACTGAGCTTTACCACCCAGAGGCTGCTGTGTTACCAGGGAGTATGGACCCGTGGAACGTGCATGGATCTTATCATCTACCAGATGATGCAGCTTCAGGTAGTGCATGTGACCGATCGTTACAGGGCTGTCGAAGTACTCGCCTGTTCGTCCGTCACGAAGTCTTACCTTACCATCTCTGGAGATCGGAACGCCCTTCCAGAGTGCTCTGTGAGCTTTATTCTCATCGAGATACTGCATAACATCCGGTGCAAGGATGTCTTTATATTTCTCACGGAATTCCTCAAAGTCTTCCGTATTAACGTAATCGTTGGCAAGCTCCAGAGTATCCTGGATATCAACCTCGTTTGCGCCATCGAATACAGGTGTTGCAATATTGAAGCCAAGTGCTTTGGCAGCAAGGCTCAAGTGGATCTCCAGGACCTGTCCGATGTTCATTCGGGAAGGTACACCCAGAGGATTCAGCACGATATCAAGAGGACGTCCGTTTGGAAGGAATGGCATATCCTCAACCGGAAGTACACGGGAAACGACACCCTTGTTACCATGACGACCAGCCATCTTATCACCAACGGAGATCTTTCTCTTCTGTGCAATATAAATACGTACTGCCTGATTTACTCCAGGGCTCAGCTCATCGCCGTTCTCTCTTGTAAATACCTTGGCATCTACGATAATACCATACTCACCGTGCGGTACCTTAAGGGAAGTATCACGTACCTCTCTTGCCTTCTCACCGAAGATAGCACGAAGGAGACGCTCCTCAGCAGTAAGCTCAGTCTCTCCCTTAGGAGTAACCTTACCGACAAGGATATCACCGGCACGTACCTCAGCACCGATACGGATGATACCGCGCTCATCCAGATCCTTCAGAGCGTCATCGCCGACACCCGGAACGTCACGTGTGATCTCTTCCGGTCCCAGCTTGGTATCACGGGATTCTGCCTCATATTCCTCAATATGGACAGATGTATAAACATCATTCTGTACCAGTTTCTCACTAAGAAGAACAGCATCCTCGTAGTTATAACCCTCCCAGGTCATAAATCCGATCAGCGGGTTCTTACCAAGTGCAAGCTCACCATTGGATGTAGACGGGCCATCCGCGATAACCTGTCCTGCCTCAACATGCTCACCTTGGAACACGATCGGTCTCTGGTTGTAGCAGTTGCTCTGGTTGCTTCGCATGAATTTAGTCAGATGATAATCATCTTTTGTTCCGTCATCATTCTTGATAGAGATATCTGTAGATGTGGAACGAAGTACTGTACCTGCTTTTCTTGCAACAACGCATACACCGGAGTCAACAGCTGTCTTGGTCTCCATACCTGTACCAACAACCGGAGCCTCTGTTGTAAGAAGCGGAACGGCCTGACGCTGCATGTTGGATCCCATCAGCGCACGGTTCGCATCATCGTTCTGCAGGAACGGAATCAGGGCTGTAGCAACGGAGAATACCATTCGCGGAGATACATCCATGTAATCGAACATGTGCTGCTCGTACTCCTGTGTCTCCTCGCGGTAACGACCGGAAACGTTCTTATGAATGAAGTGTCCCTCTTCATCCAGCGGCTCATTCGCCTGTGCTACATGGTAATTATCTTCCTCATCCGCTGTCATGTATACAACCTCATCGGTTACACGCGGGTTGGAAGGATCTGTTTTGTCGATCTTTCTGTACGGAGCCTCTACGAAGCCGTACTGATTGATCCTTGCATAGGATGCAAGGGAGTTGATAAGACCGATGTTCGGTCCCTCAGGAGTCTCGATCGGGCACATTCTTCCATAGTGGGAATAATGTACGTCTCGAACCTCGAATCCGGCTCTGTCTCGTGACAGACCGCCAGGTCCCAGTGCGGAAAGTCTTCTCTTGTGAGTCAGCTCTCCAAGCGGGTTGTTCTGATCCATGAACTGTGACAGCTGGGAAGAACCGAAGAACTCTTTTACTGCTGCAGTTACAGGTTTGATATTGATCAGGGACTGCGGAGAAATACTCTCTGTGTCCTGTGTTGTCATTCTCTCACGTACCACACGCTCAAGTCTGGAAAGACCGATGCGGTACTGATTCTGAAGCAACTCACCGACAGCACGGATACGACGGTTGCCCAGGTGGTCGATATCATCATCGTTACCAAGGCCATACTCCAGATGCATATTGTAGTTAATGGACGCAAGGATATCTTCCTTGGTGATGTGTTTCGGGATCAGGTCGTGGATATCACGTTTGATCGCATCACATCTGTCCTCAAATGTGTCATTTTCTTCCAGAATTTTTTCGAGCACTGGGTAGTATACTAATTCTGTAACACCCAGGGACTTCGGATCCTCAAGCTCCGGCAGATAGTGACGGATATCAACCATAAGGCTAGAAAGAACTTTGATCTCTCTCTCCTCACCCTGGATCCATACGTACGGAACTGCGGAATTCTGTAATGTATCAGCAAGCTCTTTTGTAACAAGTGTCTCAGCCTCAGCAAGGATCTCACCTGTTGTTGTATCTACAACATCCTGGGAAAGCTTGTGGCCTACGATACGTTTATTGAAATGAAGCTTCTTATTAAATTTATAACGTCCGACTTTGGCAAGGTCATATCTTCTCGGATCGAAGAACATTGCCATGATCAGGCTCTCTGCGCTCTCTACTGCAAGCGGCTCGCCCGGACGGATCTTCTTATACAGCTCAAGGAGACCTTCCTGATAGTTTGTGGAGGTATCCTTTGTAAAGCTGGCAAGGATCTTTGGCTCTTCACCAAACAGATCGATGATCTCAGCATTGGTTCCAATGCCCAGTGCACGGATCAGAACAGTGATCGGAACCTTTCTTGTTCTGTCTACACGTACATAAAATACATCATTTGAATCTGTCTCGTACTCCAGCCATGCACCTCTGTTCGGAATTACAGTACTGGAAAACAGTCTCTTACCAAGCTTATCATGAGCGATCGCGTAGTAGATTCCAGGGGAACGTACTAACTGGCTGACAATAACACGCTCAGCACCATTGATAACAAAGGTACCCGTAGCTGTCATCAGCGGTAAATCTCCCATGAAAATCTCGTGTTCGTTGATCTCTTCTGTTTCCTTATTGATCAGCCTTACTCGAACCTTCAAAGGTGCGGCATAAGTCACGTCACGTTCTTTACACTGCTCGATGGAATATTTTGCATCTTTTTCATCGTATGTGAAATCGATGAATTCCAGACTGAGCTTTCCGCCGTAATCTGCGATCGGAGAAATATCATCAAATACTTCTTTTAAACCTTCGTCAAGAAACCACTGGTAGGAATCTTTCTGAACTTCGATCAGGTTTGGCATTTCCAGGACTTCTTTTTGTCTCTGGTAGCTCATACGCATGCTTTTTCCAGTTTTTACAGAACGAATTCTGTTTTTTTCCATTGACGTTTCACCCCTGTTTTTTTATTATTTATTACAACATGATCCCGCCTGACCTTTAGGCAGGCATATCTAGCCATAATATAGCATCCTCCACTTTAACATAAGAAAAAAAGTGTGTCAAGCACTTTTTTTGATTTTTTTACATTTTTCAAAAAAAAGATTCTGTTCCTTCTATACATACGATGTATGGATATCCGGAACAGAATCTTTTTTATCACACATACTTACTTCACAACAGTATTTACTGTTACTGTATTTCCGTATTTATCTTTTGAGACAAGTTTCAGAGCAGTATTCTTTTTTTGCTTCTTTATTTTAATAACGTACTGTTTCTTTTTGTTTACGGATGATACACCCAGCTTTGTCTGTTTTCCGGAACGCTGCACATATGCAATAACTGTCTGGCTACCTGATGCAGTTCCGCTTATAGCTGTACTTCTTGATGTAACAGTTCTGCATGAAGGACGGTTGATGCCGTTCCATCCTTTGCAGCTTTTTACATATACCGCCTGAACCTTTCCGTTTTCGCAAAATGTATTCTTTTTCATGACCGGTATTACAGATGCATATGCATAAACACCATTCCCCGTATTTTTCTCCGCACGGTTTCCTGATACTTCGAATACTTTTGATTTCCAGAGCAAAATACCACTTTTTGCATTTGATGTCACACGATTGCTTTTTACCCTGACTCCGCCGGCCACATACTCAATTTTCACGCCATGATTTTTGTTGGATAAACAGATATTACCAAGAACATTATTGTTCTTTCCTGCATTTACACGTATTCCCGAGCCGGCCACTGATTTAACAGTATTCTTCTGTGCAGTGGATGAAGTATTTACAGATTGCAGATAAATTCCATCTCCGCCTGCTCCGGAAACAGTATTCTGCTCTACAAGATTTCTCTGTTCTGATCCTGCTGCATAGACAGAACCGGAGAGATAAATTCCCGTATTTGCAGTTCCGGACACTGTATTCCTGCTGATAACGCTTCCTCTGGAATCCTGGGCATAAATCCCAAAATTGGAATATGAAGAAGTTTTTTTCATTGTTACCTGATTATCTGTTACGGTATCTGTGTCAGTAAGAGACATGCTGATTCCGTTTCCATATCCGCTGATCTGATTATCTTCTACAGTCACACCTTTCACCGGATATATCTTTTTAGGGATCACAGCTCCATCTTTTTTCATATTATAGCCTAAAACTTTTATACCACTGCAGATCCATGCAATTCCACCAATGCTGGTAGTTCTGGCAAGACTGATGTAGTTTCCTGCCACACGAAGATTCCTGTTTTTCAGCATGTCCGGCCCATCATCATAGCCTGGCGTCTGGTGTGTATTGCTGCTCACAGAAGAAATGTCCACTCCATTTCCCACATTTACCATGGTATTATTTTCTGCTGTAGAATCTTCATAATTCATAAACCTTATACAGCGTTTTTTTACATTATGGAAAGTATTATTCGTAACTGTGATCCTTTTATATGTTTTTCCGGACATCATACTGTGCGTTCCCAGCCCTGTAAAGACATCTTCGAACACATTTCCATCGATCACAAAATCTTCACAGGTCGTTCCATCATAAGGTCTGTACTGCGGAAAAACATTGCTCTCATCTGTACAGCAGTCGATCTGAATACATTCCTGTCCGCCTTCCACATAATTCTTATAATAGCCACTGAATGTACAGCCTGTGATCTTGGCATTTTTCACTCCGCCAAATTCCAGAAAATGAGATTTCAGATTATTAAGAAATGTAGCATTTTTAATCGTAACATTCGTAGCATGTCCAATGCAAAATCCCACAAATCCGCCTGGTGCATCCTTATTTTCCACACACTGATAATTGTAGTCCCAGGTTCCTCCATCGATCACAATGTTGCGATATCCATCATATCCGCCTTCTGAATCTTTGGTATTTCCAAGACGGAGGATCAGATGTTTGGTGGTAGACGTTTTTGTAATATTAGCGTCTCTTGCATATAAGTACATATTACTGTACATGCAAAGTGTACCTGTCAGTTCATAATTTCCCGGTGGAATTATGATCTTGCAGGGATTTTCATCTGTGGCCTGATCTTTCAGTTCAAGAAACAGTGTGTTCAAGGGTGCTGTGATATCCTGTCCTTCCTCAACTTCCAGAGTCACAGTCTGATAAGTTCCAAGTTCTCCATCTGAAGCATCTCCTGCGGAAAAATCCCCAGCAGCATTGGCATCATCTGTAAAATCAGCCTGTGCCTGACCTGCGCCTTCATCAGCTTTATTATTATCCGGCTCTGCGACGTTTTCTACATTACCGTTTTCCTGCTGAAGCTGAAGTTCTTCGGAACCGTTATCGCCGTTCTCCGTTCCTTCGGAAAAATCTGCCGGCAATTCTCCGCTGATACTGCCATCTGCTGTCTGAATATCCTCACTGCCAGCTTCCGTTGCTGCATTGTCAGAAATATTCTTATTTGTGTCAAAATCTCCATCTGTGCTTCCATCTGAAAATGTGTCTTCAGTTGAATTTTCCGATATTTCCTCATCCCCCGGTGCCTCTGATACATCCACTGCTTCTACAGCACCTGACTCTATTTTTGTCCAGGATGCCTGTGATGCAGGAACCACACTGCCATCGTTATCCAGCACAAGCGGATCCAGATCCTGTTCCGGCATATTTTCCTCTTCTTCAAGCTCCTCCTGCTGCTGCATTGCAGCTTCCTGAGCCCGAAGTTCATCCAGAGGATTTTTCACGTTTACATTTATATTTTTTACATTTTTTCCGACAGACACTGTCTTGGCTGCCGTCGGAAAAGAAACTCCTGTGATTCCCAACGCAGCAGCAAGGATACAGGCCATTATTTTTCGTTTCATATTCCATCCACCCTTTCCTGTCTCCTTTATTATCCTTTCTTTTTCTTCAAAAAGCAAGATTTACCCTGGATTTTTTCACTAAAAAAGCTGCTGTGCCGCCGGTAAACCGGCAGGCACAACAGCCTCAAAGCTCTTATTCTGACTGGATTATTTAAGTGTAACCTTAGCTCCCTCAGCCTCAAGTTTAGTTTTGATGTCCTCAGCCTCAGCTTTGGATGCGCCCTCTTTAACAACCTTCGGAGCACCATCAACGATAGCTTTAGCCTCTTTAAGTCCAAGACCTGTAACCTCACGAACAACTTTGATAACTTTAACTTTGTTAGCGCCAACCTCTGTAAGCTCTACGTCAAACTCATCTTTCTCCTCAGCTGCCTCGCCTGCTGCACCTGCTGCTGCTACAACAACACCTGCTGCTGCGGAAACGCCGAACTCTTCCTCACAAGCTTTTACAAGGTCATTTAACTCTAATACAGATAATTCTTTGATTGCTGCAATAAATTCTTCTGTTGTTAATTTTGCCATTTTAATTTCCCTCCATTTATAAATTTTAATTAATAATCATGCGGTCGTTATGCCGCCAATTGCACGTTGCTGGGATTACTCAGCAGCTGCTGCGTCAGCTCCGCCGTTCTGCTCTGCGATCTGATTAAGCACACGAGCGAAGTTTGCGATCGGAGACTGCATGCTTCCAAGCAGTTTTCCAAGAAGTTCCTCTCTTGAAGGAATTGTGGACAGTGCCTGAATTCCGGCCTGATCATTGTAGTTACCTTCAACTACACCTGCGATCAGCTCCAGTGCCGGGAACTGTTTTGCATATTTAGCAAGGATTCTTGCCGGAGCAGTTGCGTCTGTCTCGGAGATAGCGATCGCATTTGTGCCATGTAAATGATCACTGAGGCTCTCAAATGCTGTACCCTCGAATGCACGACGCATCATGGTATTTTTATATACCTTGTACTGAACACCAGCTTCTCTTAACTCTTTACGAAGAATTGTATCCTGCTCAACTGTAAGACCGCTGTAGTTTACAAGTACAACAGACTGTGCGTCTTTAATGCTGTTAGAGATCTCTTCTACGATTGGTTGTTTCAGTTCTACTTTTGCCATGAAATGGTACACCTCCTTATAGATTTTGTATACCGCCGTCGCAATAAGTCAATCTGTTTAAAAAAAGACCTTACTGCTTCGCAATAAGGCCTTGTGTAATCTTAACTCAGAATACTTGGACCTCGGTAGGCGTTTTGATCCTTATGCCTTACGGCACCTACTGTCTTCGGCAGCGTTCTTAGGTACAATACCATAACAGTGCCGGGTGTGTCAAGTATTTTTTTAGATTTTTTCAAAATTATTTAGTACCAAAAATACGGTCTCCGGCATCTCCAAGTCCCGGGCAGATATAAGCGTTCTCATTGAGCTCTCTGTCAAGGGAACCACAGTAGATCTGTACATCCGGATGTGCCTCGTGAAGTCGTTTCAGTCCCTCAGGAGCTGCGATGATGCACATAAACTTGATATTCTTTCCGCCCTGTTTCTTGACAAAATCAATGGCAGCTTCGGCAGAACCGCCGGTTGCAAGCATCGGATCAACGATCACTGAAATACGCTCGTCAATAGATTCAGGAAGCTTACAGTAATACTCATGGGGCTCATGTGTTACCGGATCACGGTAAAGTCCCACATGTCCGACCTTTGCAGACGGTACCAGTGTGAGAATGCTGTTTACCATTCCAAGTCCTGCACGGAGGACCGGGATCACTGCCAGCTTCTTACCTGAGATCATCGGTGTCTTACAGGTTTCTATCGGTGTCTCGATTTCCACTTCCTCTGTAGGAAGATCACGAAGCGCCTCATATCCCATCAGGATTCCGATTTCCTCCACCAGTTTACGGAACTCGTTTGTTCCTGTATTTTTATCACGGAGCATTGAAATTTTGTGTTTGATCAGCGGGTGATCCATAATATAAACATTTTTCATTTTTTCCATCGTGATTTCCTCTCTTTGTCTGTGTTTTTTGTAAAGCGAAACTTCTCATTCCACTCTGCTTCATACACCGGAACGCAAGCCTTTCGCTTTTCTGTATTCATCTTTCTACATTATAATATATATGACACTTTTTCAAAAGGGGGAAAAACTATTTTCCCTGGCGTTCCAGAACCTGATCAATAGCATAGGCCACACCAAATTCATTGTTGTTCTTTGTGATGTATTTTGCTGCTCTTTTAATCTCCGGAACTGCGTTTTCCATTGCAACAGTTGCGCCGAAATCCATGGAAATCATGGAATAATCATTAAGGCTGTCACCAAGGACCATCACCTCATCCATGGTATAACCCAGAGACTCGATATATTCTTTCAGCACCGGGCCTTTCTGCGCCTCTACTGCTGTAATCTCCTGATTATATATAAAGGAAGAAGCCACTGCAACGGCTGGATTTTCTTTCAGCTCATCGCTGAGTTTCTCCAGCTGCTCCACATCTGCCGCAAAAATGAAGATCTTATATACCGGCGCACCGCTGCTCTCCAGGGAACGGATATCGGAAATCCCTTTCGTGTTTCCGGCGATCCTGCGGTACTGCGGGGATTTCCGTACAATCTCCTCGCTGGTATCTATGTCCATATTGAAAAGACGGATCTGCTGAATGATCCCGTCTTCAATTTCTTTCTTTGTTCCAATACGGTAATCATAGCGATCCGTAAAAAATGCTACAGATACCGGGTATTTTTTTGCCGTATTGTAAACCTCCTCACACAGCTCAATAGAGATCGGTGTACTCTTTACAACCTCCTGCTGCGGATTTCGTACTTCAGCACCGCTGCTCACCACATAATCACAGGTCAGCTCTGTTCCCTTCAGTTCCTCCATGGCACCGGGGAAATTCCGGCCGGTGGCAACCATAAAGCGGATTCCCGCATCGCAGGCACGCCTGACCGCCGCAAGGGTTTCCGGTGCGATCCTGTGGTCATCACCAAGAAGTGTGCCGTCCATATCACTTGCAATTACTTTTATCATGAAAATTTTCTCCTTTTATCTGTAAAAATTCCGGTCAATCATTCGGATCCATAGCATCCATAGCAAATATGTCCTTTTTTCGGAGAAATTATATCTTATATTATTGCAAAATACAATGATTTTTGCGACAGGCATATGCCTTTCTGATTTCAGAAATACATGGTATAATGAGATTTCATAAATCTGTCCGATGTCGGTCAAGCGTATATCCGCAATCCGCGTCGCTGCTTGATCCGGTTAAGTGAATAACCCCATCCACATGTACTACATAGATTTGCATCAAATAAATGCTCTTCAGTTAAGTCAGTCAATCAGAAAGCAGGAGAATATTATGTCAACTTATTTTTTTCATTCCAAAAGAAGCCGCTCGCATTCCCGTTTCTTCTATTTAATATTGTGCACAGTCCTTGTCTGTCCAATGCTCCTTTTCACAGGCTGCGGAAATATCACGGATGCAGATACATCCACCACCGGAAATCAGCCCATCAGTATCAGCAGTATCAAATTGAATACAGCTGTACAGATCACAATTTACGATTCTCAGGATAAAGCTCTCCTGGATGACTGTCTGGCACTGTGCGATAAATATGAGCTGGTCTTCAGCCGGACAAATGAGAAAAGCGAGCTTTATAAATTAAATCACCGCAAAGATACATCGGATAAAGATTCCAATACCGACCGGCAGACTACTCCATATCCGGTCAGCGGCACAGCAGACACCTGGCATATATCTGAAGACCTTGCCGCTCTGCTTTCCGAAGGACTCGATATCACCAGGGAGTCCGACGGTGCCTTTGACATCGCCATTGCGCCTTTGACCTCTCTCTGGGATTTCACAGCAGAAGACCCGAAGGCTCCGGATGATGCAGATATTCAGAAAGTTCTCCCCCTGTGCAGCTCCGACGGCGTCACCATTGGCGGGCAGGATATCACACTTCCCTCTGATGACATCCAGTTCGATGTAGGCGCCATTGCCAAAGGCTATATTGCAGACCGCCTGAAAGATTTTCTGGTAAAAAAAGGCGTAAACAGTGCTATCATCAACCTTGGCGGCAATGTCCTCTGCATCGGCTCGAAGCCTGACGGCACTCCCTTCAAAGTAGGCATCCAGAAGCCCTTTGCAGATCGCAATGAAACAGAGGCTGTTATGGATATCGCCGGAAAATCCGTTGTATCCTCTGGGATTTATGAGAGGTGCTTTAAGCAGGGCGGTAAATTATATCATCATATCCTGAATCCCCAAACCGGCTATCCTTATGATAACGGCCTGATTTCTGTGACGATCATCTCCGACCAGTCTGTGGACGGCGATGCCTTAAGCACCACCTGTTTCGCCCTTGGCCTGAAAGACGGGCTGAAATTTGCAGAGAAAAAAGGCGTGCAGGCCGTTTTTATCACAGAAGATTATGAACTGCATTATACTGACGGATTCCAGGATGAGATCAATGTCACTGATGTGGAATCCTGAACCATGAAATCTTTTTCAGTAACAACCAAAAACCTTACGGATAGACCATATTTGTCACATAAGTCTGCGGATAATCTTTCAGAAGATTTGCCATTGCTGTCTGTGTCTGTGTCGTTGAAAATGGCTAGGATGGACCGTCCCACAGACATTCATAATCTGCCTCCGTACCGTGGATGTCTCTGTTCCGCAGTTGTAGGGCCACAGGGGGAGGCAAAACCTTCCGGATTCACAATCTGCTCCCAAGCTTCTTCATATCCCTTATCCGGAAGTTCAAAACACCATGGGATAAATCCGAGCAAACATTGATCTTCTGGAAGCAGATAATGCCGAAGATGGCCTGAAGATCATTCTCAAAGAGCATCCTGACATTATTATCACAGATATGAAAATGCCCGTCATGGACGGAATACAGCTCTAAAAAAAGCCGGAAGAACTTCACATCGACAGCAAAATCAGTGTGATCAGCGGATTCAGCGATTTCAAATATACAAGACTTGCGATCCAGGCCGGTGTTATTGATTACATACTGAAGCCTGTTGATCCCCAGAATTTGAACAATGCGCTTTCAGCCACAATTTCTCAGTTGGAAAGTGAAGCAGGCAAAACTTGGACTTCCGATTCTGCTTCATCACCCGAACCCTGCTCTGCGTTCACCAGTAGGGTAATCAGTGATGTTTTTGATTATATCAATGCACATTATCTGGAAAATATCTCCCTGGCCGATATTGCAGAATCTTTTTTCTAAGTAAGGAGCATCTGTCCAGATTGTTTTAAAAAAACGTCAGAATCTTTTTTCCTATACTATGCAGTTAAAGCTCACCGAGGTGAAACGGCTTCTGCAGTCTACGGATATAACTCTCGACGACATTGCCTGGCATCTTGGTTTCAGCAATGGAAATTACTTCAGCAAGGTTTTTAAAAAGAACTGTCAGATGTCTCCCAGTGAATACCTGAACGTACAGCTATAGTTCTTCAGAAAACTTTTCTCCGATAAAAAGTAGCTGTAACTGAGCGTATCCGTTCAGTTACAGCCACTTTATTCAATATTATTATATTCAGTTATTGATCATATCCGGCCAGGAAAGAATCTCTGCAGAAATCTTCTCTTCATAATCTCCGTCAATGTCCTCACTTCTTCCAGCCGCATAAATATTGGTCTCGGCACCCCAACCGTTGTCCTCGTATTCCCATACATGGAATTTCAGTCCACGGAACATGAAATCCAGACTTCCGCAACCATCTTCCTCTGTGTATTCGAATTTGATATTTTTTTTGTTCAGAGCATCCTGTACTTTCTGTAAACGCATATAATATCGCTCCTTCCACGCCTAAAATCTTCCTTTATACACAAAGTATAACATGTTGTGATTTTTGACACAAGTCAAGGATGAAAGTGCCTGTGAGCTGCAGATATCTCAGGCCCAGTAGAGTCTCATTCCAAACTCATGGCTCATACGGTCCGGATGCCCATCAACTCTTGAAAGCAAAGTACAGATATCCTGATAGGTATTCTTTGCCATACATTTACCGCTATTATCAGAAAGAATTAGTGTAAGGTTCCACTTCTTGCCTTTTCCGTATTCTTTCTCAAAGGTTTTTACCATGACACGGCTGTCTGCCGGAACTTCTGCTTTAACACTTCCCTTTTCCACCAGTTCTCCGTTCAATGTTTCTGTAATGATCCATGTAAGTTCACACTCTCCCAGAGCTCCATCTGTATCATTTACAATATACAGACTGTCCAGATAATCTTTGTGCTTTGCAAAAACACCCACTGGTGCGTTGCTTTCCAGTATAGCCTGAAGACCCTTTTTGGGAATTCCCCACCAGTCATATAAACCGTAGAAGCTCTGAGGACACAGGTCGATAAACATAAACTGTACATATCCTGAGCAAGGTTCATATTTCTGGATCCTGTAATGCTCTGTATAATATTTCAGAAGCTTATACTGATATTCCTGGATCTTCGGGATATCATCCACCAGTTTTTCCAGACGATGATATACCGCCGGAACAGTTTTCAGATTTTCACTGCTGCCCGGTGCATCAAATCCGTACTCTGTATTCAGCTTTTCTGTCTGCTCATAAATATCTGCATATTCTCCACCGCTTAAAGAACCCAGATAATTGTGGCTGTCCCCGCTAAGCGGATCATCTTCGCAGAAAGAACCCTTGATGATCGGTCTGCCCGGATCCATCTTCTGTACCTCCCTATACAGAGCAGGTCCCGGATTTTCCTCCATAAATCTCCTTCTCACATTTCCATCCGGATCAACACATCCCGGTTCATTCATAATGATCCAGCAGATCAGAGACGGATGATGCTTCAGAAGTTTCACATTTTCTCTGTAAACATCTGCAAATCTCTGCGCCCATTCATCTGTTGAAGGATGCGTCCAGTTGTACTCCGAATCCTGAAGAACTGCAATTCCCAGCTCGTCACACAGATCATAAAAAACTTCCTGCTCTGTGTGGACATGTACTCGTACCAGGTTAAAACCTGCCGCCTTTACATTAAGAAGATCTCTCAGGTACCGTTCCCTTGTCATTGCGGAAATATAACAATCCGGAAAATAAGAGGTTCCTCTTATATACAGCTTCCTGTTATTAAGCCAGAATCTTGTTATTTTTTCATTACGCTCAATCTGAATGTCCCGGAAAGCAAAATTCGTTGTTCTGCTGCTCAGTATGTCTTTTCCCCTGCTTAACGTAAGTTCTGCCTGATACATCCAGGGATAACCATGATCCCATGTGGACCACAGTCTGACATCTTCCACTTTAAGCTCACATTTAAAACCTGTCTCTGCTTTCTCTGCCATTATCTGAACAGTTTTTTCTGCCTTTATAAGACCGGACTCTTTTTCCCGGATCTTTACATTAAAATCATATGTCTCCCCGGATTTCAGACCTCGCGCTTCAGTTTCCACATATACGTCTGCTTTCTTTCCATCTGGATCCAGTTCATACTTCAGATCTGTCTGATCTTCCAGAACACCTTCTTCTGTCAGGATCAGCTCCACTTTTCCGTAGATTCCTACAGGATTTACATCTCTCTGGATAAATGTATCAGAATGTTCGTAGGTACCTTTTACCATATTTCTTTTTACCAGGGTGGTTCTGGAATCCTGTGCATCCAGCTCCACCTCATCATCCCATGGAGAACTTACCTTTACAATGAGATAATTTTTCTTTCCAAAAACAAGCTTATCTTTTACATTAAAGGAAAATGGAGCGGAATATCCTTCATGCTCTCCAAGAAATTCTCCGTTAAGCCATACTTTTCCATAATAATCCACATTGGTAAATTTAAGGACAGCATCCGTAACTTTCTGATCCGGAACTTCAAACTCTGTTTTGTACCACCAGGGTGCCTGATTGAAATATCTCAGTTCACGCCCGAAATATGGCTGTCTGGCATAGATAAGCTGCAGATGTTTCAGTTCCTCCAGTTCCTCCCATTCAGACACCTGGGAACCTACGGAAGTATCTGCTTCCCTGGCAGCATAAAGCCCGATCTTTTCCCCTGTATCATGAACATCCTGCAAAATTTTCCATCCTTGTTTCAATTCAATCCTTGTTTCCATTTCAGCCTCCTAACTCTTGACCGCACCTGCAGCCATACCTTCGATTATGTTCCTGTTAAGGATAAAATACACGATCAGTGTAGGCAGGATCGATATTACGATCGCCGCAAATGTACTTCCCCAGTCCACTCTTCCGAACTGCCCCACAAAGTCATTCAGGCCAATTGGCAGAGTTTTCATATCAGAAGATGAGATAAACGTATTGGCATAGGTAAATTCATTCCATACAAAAACAAAATTGTATGTAAGAACTGTCATTGTAGTATTTTTAGCCATAGGTACCACGATCTTGCGGAATGTGGTTCCCATTGTGGCACCGTCAATAACTGCCGCTTCCAGAAGAGAATCCGGCATAAATTTAAAAAATCCGGTGTAAAGATAGATACACATTGGAAGTCCGAACCCGATCTGCGGAAGCACCAGTGCCCAGTATGTATTTCTCAGTCCGATCCTGTTATAAATCTGGAACATGGGTACAAGGCAGGAAAAAATAGGCACCATCATTCCAAACAGGAAAAATGCCATCAGTGCATTGGCATATTTTACCTTTACCTTACTGATCACAAATGCAACCGGGCATCCCAGGACTACGATGCCAAGAAGTGTGAGAACTGCCACAACCGTACTGTTAAGAAAATATCTTGGAATGGATGAGATCGTCAGTGCGCTGATATAGTTTCCAAGATAAAATCCTGATGGCAGGGCATACTGTGCAGTATATGTCATTTCATCCGGTGTTTTCAGACTGGAGCAGATAACCCAGAAAATAGGGTAGACCTGTATCATGACAAAAATAAGGATCACTACATAGAACACAGCACGAATAGGTATATTTTTTCTTGATTTTATCATTCTGACCCATCTCCTTTCGCCGATCCCAGGCATTTCTGTATAATCCCTACTGCTACCAGACATTCAATGACCAGAAAAACGGACAATGTACTTCCATAGCCAAAGTCAGCCGAATTAAAAGCGGTTTTATACATATAAGTTGCCACCATCTCTGTTGATCTGGATTTATTGTCAAGAATATAGAATACATCAAAGGTTTTCAGACAACCATTTACAAGCATTACAATGACAATGCTGAATATATTTTTCACCAGTGGAAGCTTTATGTAACGATACTGTTGAAAAACATTGCAGCCATCCATTGTAGATGCCTCGATCACATCCTTTGATATGGATACAAATGCGGAATAAAAAATGATCATGTACAGACCACAGTATTTATATCCATCGATCAGGGTTATGGTAATCAGCGCTGTATGGGAATTTGCCAGCAAAGCGATAGGTTCCATTCCCAGTTTTTCCATCACATAGCAAACCAGGCCCTGGGGCTGGACAGAAAGCATTTTGGAAAAAATCTGGCAGATCGCCATAGATGAAATGATACATGGAATAAAATAAATAACCCGCAGAATATTTCCACCTTTGGAAATATGTGTAAGCAAAATTGCCAGGATCAGTCCTGCACATAACTGGAACAAACTTCCCAATACAACAAATTTAAGATTATTTACAACAGCCTCACGAAATGTCTCATCCTGAAACATCCTCACATAATTTTCCAGTCCGATAAACTTCATATCACCGATTCCATTCCAGGAAAAAAGGCTGTAACCCATTGACCACAGAATTGGGATGATAACAGTAAGAATATATACGAACAGTGCAGGAAGAACAAACGGTAAAGGCTGGATTTTATTTCTGGGCTTCATATCCTCTCCCCTTTCATACGCAGATGCAGATAAAATTCCGCATCTGCGTATTCTCTCAGTTATTCTTCAGTGTCAAAATAATCAGATGCATACTGTTCTACAGCTTTGTCCATGTTTTCGCAGAACTCTTCAGGAGTTGATTCTCCCATTCCAAGGCTTGCCAACTCTTTTCTGTAAACCTCGTTTGTAGAAGGATCCAGACGAACATCCCAGCACTGGGCAAAAGTGCCGCAGTTCTCAAGATCACTTAAAATCTGCTGTGTAAGCTCCGGAAGCTTCTCCGAATCACTTGGCATCATGGATGGAAGCATATTGAACTCATACATTGCCGTATCAGCAAAATTATCCCATACATAACTGATGAAATCTTTCATCTCATCACTCATGGAATCCTTGAGAATGGCAGTTCCGATTCCACAATTCGCATAGTAATCATTTTCTCCTGTAGCGGTTCCTTCGCTGTCTACAGGAAGTTTGAACATGGAAATGTCATCTTTAAGATTTCCCTCATCATCTACAAGATCCGGTGTATCCCATGTTCCGGTGTATAACATTGCCGCACCACTGTTCAGAAACAGATCCATCTGTGCGGTAGTATCTGAACTTGTCCATCCTTCACTGAAATACTGGGCTATATCCTGTGTATACTGGGCTGTTGCGATACCTGTCTCAGAATTAAATTTTTCTTTTCCCATTCTTGCATTGTCAATGAAGTCATTTCCTTCCAGTCTGAAAGCCTTAAATGCAGGATAACGCATGATCATGTCGTAATTTCCTGCGGATATCGGGGTCATTCCCGCATCTTTCAGCTTCTTGCACACATCCAAGAGGTCTTCCAGTGTCTGAGGTGTTTCAGTAATTCCGGCTTTTTCAAACATGTCTTTGTGATACCAGAAATACTCTACATTTCCCTGCCAGGTCATAAGGTAATTGCTTCCGTCACTGAGTTTCGGATAATTCAGTGCAATATCAAAGAACTTGTCTTTGATACCCAGTTCATCATAAAGGTCATCCACACTGTAGATCAGATCCTTTTTGCAAAGTCCTTCAAAAAATGCCTCCGGATCTGCGTCAAACCAGTCCGGCAGTTCATTGCTGGATGCAAGGATCTTGATCTTCTGAAGATATGTTTCTCTGTCTGCAATAGACTCTACATTGAATTCAAAATCCGGGTGATCTTTTTTATAATCTTCTGCAAGCTTCTTCAATGTTTTCAGTGCCGCATCTGTTTCGCCCCTGGCACTGATATAATTGATCACAAGTGGTTCGGAATCCTCTTTTTTATCTGCCCACACATTCATCATGCTGAATGAAGAGAGACACATCATTGTGGCAAGTGTAGCAGCCATCACTTTTTTTAATTTCATTTTCGTCCTCCTTTTGGTACATTTCTATTCATCCGGATTGAATATTTTGTTCCGCTTTCCTTATCGATGAGACCATTATATTAAATCCGTCCGGAAAAATACATGGAAAATCTTCGCTGTACCTGGAATATTTTCTCCAATCTTTCCCCCACACTTGTGAGAATTTTTCCCTTATTATATAATGTAGCCAATAAAACCAGAGGGGGGATTCCATGATAGAAAATCTGAAAAAAAAGGTGTTTCACTTATTTTTAGGAATCAGTCTGAAACGCAGGCTTTTTATTACATATCTGCTGCTCAGTTCTCTGATACTCATGCTTACTTCCGTGTTTTTTTATACTGCATCCAAAAAAGTACTGATCAAGCGTGCCGCACTTTCCAGTCAGCAGCAGCTATCCCTGATCACCAGCAACCTTGGAGAAAAGATCGATAATATATCAAACTATGCCATCACCCTTTCCATCAACAGCAATATCGCCGATGTTTTAAAAGAAAATCCCACAGTTCCCGAAAACACACTGGAACATTTTCTGGTAAATTCCGAGCTTACAGACCAGGCCCAGCGTATCATCGGACTTCACAAAAACATCTATGCCTGGGATATCCTGGATACAGAAAACCACTGGTTTCACAGCAGTACCACAGAAACAGATCAGCTTGATTCCATTTTAGGTCCCGAAGTCCTTGACAGCCTTCAGACTAATCTGGCCTTTCAGTTTCTCGGACCCTTCCAGATAAGTGGGGAACCAACCTTTGTAGCCTTAAAAAGTATTACAAACATTGATAACACCAAATATCTGGGCGCCCTGGTCCTTCTGATCAGAGAAACAAATATTTCCTCTGCATTCCGCGACCTTCCGGACAGCTCTTCCAGGGATTTCTATATTACTGATGAAAATGGACAGATACTTTCCTCTTCTTCATCCGGAGGTATTTATAAAGACTTCTCATCCTATACAAAAATCAGTTCAGAGAATTATAAAACCCTGACAGAAACCGACAGGCAGTTTTTTTCCGTAGACGGCACTGACACTCTTTTTATCTGCAAATCCTATCCTGACCTAAACTGGAATGTGATCAACCTGATTCCTCTGGAAAGCCTGACTCTGGATCATATGGTGATCCTGCACAACATTCTTCTGATCAGCATTGTAGTGTTTATTTTATCTGTATTTTTTTCCATATTATGTACAGGTACTGTCACCGCACCTATACAGAAACTTGTGGAAAAAATGAAATCTGCATCTGCCGGAAAGCTGAATATTTCTGCCAGTTACTCTTCAAATGATGAACTTGCAGTTCTCTATAACCAGTTTAACCTTATGATGCAGAAGATCCAGACATTACTTAACGATATCTATGAGGAACAAAATGCCAAACAGAAAATGGAAATACGTCTTTTACAGTCCCAGATCAATCCCCATTTTCTTTATAATACTTTAAACACCATCAAGTCTCTCATAGAACTTGACATGAATGATACTGCAGTAAAAGCAGTGTCTTCCATGTCATCTTTCTACAGAAACTCTCTTTCAAAGGGACAGTTTATCATTCCTCTGCGCCAGGAGCTGCTTCTTACAGAACAGTATCTTTATATCCAGAATCTGCGGTATATGGATTTTGTTGATTACGAGATCACCTATGAGCCGTCCTGGGAGGATCATGGGGCAGAGATACCCAAGCTGACCATACAGCCTGTTGTGGAAAATATTTTTGTCCACGGACTTACCAGCCAGATATGCCATATTCACTTAATTGTTTCTATCAAAAATGGTACCATCTGTATTTCTGTTTCTGATAATGGTTCCGGTATCCCGCCGGAAAAACTTGCCGAACTTAACCGTTCTATCAGAGACTTCAAAACTGCCCGACATTCTTTCGGGCTTCCAAGTATCAACCACAGGATTGCTCTTCTCTACGGTGAGAATTACGGACTTACCATCGAAAGTTCACCTGAAAAGGGAACCACTGTAACCATAGTAATACCTGACAAAAATCTGATCGAGGGGGAAATATAAAGTGAAAACACTTGTAATTATTGACGACGAAGTTTTTTTCAGAAAATCTCTGATCAATTTTCTTGAAAAACAAAACCTTTATAACATTGCAGGGGAAGCTAATAACGGACAGGCCGGAATCCGGCTTATTGAAAATGTTAAACCCGATATTGCCCTTGTGGATATATCCATGCCGGTTATGAGCGGTCTGGATATGATCGCAGCTCTTGGAACAGACTGTCATACCAGGTTCATCCTTTCCACAGGATACGAAGATTTTGACTATGCCAAAAAAGCCATCTCTCTTCAGGTCCGCGGATACCTCCTGAAGCCATTGGATCACCGGGAGCTTATGGAGACACTCCAGAAAGTAAGTGACGAGATCGATCAGGAAAATTCCAGAAACAGTTATGTGAATAATTATTTTCAGTTCCGCGATCTGTATACACGGCAAATGCAGCTTAATTTCTTCCAGAAGGTGATCAGCGGAACAACCATTTCCCCGGATGATCTGGAAAAAATTCCGATTCATAAAACTTCCGATTATCTTACCATTCTTATGGAGATCCACAATGCCAATCCGGAAATATGGGATGAAAAAGGTGATTTTTCTCTGCTCCACACCATCCTGGAAAATATATGCAGGGAAATCTTACAGCCTGTGTGCAAAGAGCTTATTTACATTGACTATTCTCAGATGAGACAGTATATCATCATGGAAAAAAGCTCTGATTTTTCTTTTACCGATCTGGAACAATCCTGTCTCAGACTTGCCGGGATATATGATAATATCGCACAGATTTCCACTTTTTTCTGCTGTGGAACACCTCATGAAGGCGTGGAAGGAATCCGCTATTCCTATGAAGAGGCTCTTTCTGTTTTTCATAACAGAACTGCGTCTTCTTCCGGATTTCTTTATTTCACGCCCCAGTCCCATTCCGGTGATTTTACATTAAAGCCTCTGGTTTATAATGATATCCTGATCTTTCTGCGCCAGCAAAATTCACCGGCTCTCTGTAAATATATTGATGAATATTTCAACGATATCATCACCAAAAAAATCCATATCCGGCAGACCTGGAGTGTAGCTGCTGCTTTTCTTACTGTACTTGACGGTTTTATCACGGAGTGCAGTCAGCGTGAAACGCTTTTTCCTCTTCTGGAAAACGCCCTGAATACTTACCAGAACTGCCAGAGTGCCCTGCAGTTAAAACAACTGCTCCAGTCTACCTGCAAGGCAGTTCTGGATTCTCTTGCTGATGAAAAAAATCCGCGGAAGTCAGCTCTTGTATCCCAGGTTCAGGAATATATCTGTCTGAATTTTAATCAGCCGGATCTTCGTCTTGAAACCATTGCTTCCCATTTTTTTGTCAATCCCCAGCATCTCTCTACTGTATTCAGTCAGGAATCCGGAGTTACACTTACCTCATATATCAATGTCTGCCGCATGAAAAAAGCCAGACAGTTTCTTCTGGAAGACAGCCCTTCCATTCAAAATGTAGCTTCTTTATGCGGATTTTCTGATTCCGGATATTTCAGTAAATGTTTCCGGAAATATTACGGGATCTCTCCGAAAAATTTCGTATCCCTGACTGAAGAGAATAGTTATTAAAGCGGACATTCAGATTCTGTTGATGTTTTTATTTCTTTAAAGTGTAACGATCCACCACTTTATCTTGTTAAAATAATGTTTTATTTTAACATATGTTTTATGCAAAATGCAAGTTCTTTTTATTGTGCAATATCGAGGAATGTGTTAAGATAAAACTTGCGACTTTATACAAATAGCAGTTTACCAAACTGCAACAATGAGGTGAGTTATGAAAGAAAGAGAAAAACTTGGATCCCGTCTGGGATTCATTCTGATTTCTGCTGGCTGTGCCATCGGAATCGGAAACGTCTGGAAATTCCCTTACATGGCCGGACAGGGCGGTGGCGGCACATTCGTACTGTTTTACCTGATCTTCCTGGCCCTTCTTGGACTTCCTGTTATGACTATGGAGTTTTCTGTTGGACGTGCCAGCCAGAAGAGTCCTGTCAAAGCATATTACGCACTGGAAAAACCAGGACAGAAATGGCACATCCATGGATATATCACTCTGATCGGATGTTATCTCCTGATGATGTTTTACACCACTGTTACAGGCTGGATGCTGAATTACTTCTATATGACAGCCACCGGTAAATTCCAGGGACTTGATTCCGACGGTGTTGCAGGACAGTTTACCAACATGCTTGGCCAGCCCGTTACTATGGGATTCTGGATGATCGTTGTTGTTATTGCAGGTGTTTTTGTCTGCTCCCGCGGTCTTCAGAACGGCCTTGAAAAAGTTACCAAGGTTATGATGATCTCTCTTCTGGTGATCATGGTTGTTCTTGCCATCAACAGTTTTACCATGGATGGTGCCAAAGAGGGACTGAAATTCTACCTGATCCCGGATTTCGAGCGTATGAAAGAAATCGGTATTATTTCTACCATTACCGGTGCTATGAACCAGGCATTCTTTACTCTCAGCCTTGGTATCGGTGCTATGGCTATCTTCGGAAGCTACATCGGAAAAGATCATGCACTGCTTGGTGAATCCATGAATATTGCGCTTCTGGATACTTTTGTTGCGATCACCTCCGGACTTATTATTTTCCCGGCATGTTTCACATTCAATGTTGACCAGACTTCCGGACCGAGCCTGATCTTCATCACACTGCCGAATATTTTCAACCACATTCCGCTTGGAAGACTGTGGGGAAGCCTGTTCTTCATCTTTATGTCATTTGCAGCTTTCTCTACCATCCTGGCTGTATTTGAAAATATTATTTCCTGCGGTATGGAGCTTACCGGCTGGAGCCGAAAAAAATCCAGTCTTGTAAATGCCATCGCCATCATCCTTCTGTCTCTGCCATGCGTACTTGGATACAATGTATGGTCCTGGGACTGGCTCAAGGTATTCGGCGGCGCAATTCTCGACCTTGAAGATTTTCTGGTAAGCAACATTCTGCTCCCGCTTGGTTCTCTTGTATACCTGCTTTTCTGTGTTTCCAAACGGGGCTGGGGCTGGGAAAACTTCACAAAAGAAGCCAACACCGGAAAAGGCATGAAGATCCGGAAATGGATGCGCGGATACATCACTTATATCCTGCCGCTGATCATTCTGTTTATCTTCTTCTTTGGTCTGTACGATAAGTTTTTTGCATAAAATAAAACTTTAAATAAAACACCCCTGACGGATATCGTATGTGATTTACACACGCGATTTCCATCGGGGGTGTTTTTGTTGAGTCAGGCGGATATTCACAGCCTACATTCTTCCCGATACAAGCAAGTCCCCTCACCGCGTATTGCTTTTCGTAATTGAAGCAGGGAACTTACTTGATTCAGTTAAGAATTTTACCTGCCTAGCAGCTCCAGTACTTCCTCTCTGCTGATCAAAGCCTGGCCGATTCCCTCGCCGCTTAAGATCTCATCAGCCAGTTCCCGTTTTCTTTCCTGAAGAGCCCGGATTCGTTCTTCTATGGTGTCTTTCATAAAGAGGCGGTAGACACTGACAACGTTCTGCTGACCGATGCGGTGGGCACGGTCTGTTGCCTGATTCTGCACAGCAAGATTCCACCATGGATCGTAGTGGATCACAATATCAGCTGCCGTAAGATTCAGGCCTGTTCCTCCTGCTTTCAGAGAAATGCAGAAAACAGAAGTATCGTCCTCATTAAATGCCTGTACCATCTGCGCACGTTTTTCCTTGGAAGTAGCCCCCGTCAGCATATAAAAAGAAATCTTTGCTTTTTTCAGACGGACAGCCAGCACATCCAGCATGGTAGTAAACTGGGAAAACAACAGGAGCTTATGTCCGCCATTCACCGCATTCTGAACCAACTCCATGCACATCTCCAGCTTGGAAGAATTCCCTTTGTATCCTTCATATACCAGTCCCGGATAACAGCAGATCTGCCGCAGCCTCGTGATCTCTGCAAGGATCTGCAGTTTAGAAGTGCGAAACTCCGCATCCGACTGCATCCCAAGCATCAGGCGAAGCCGTTCCGTATGGGCCTCATACAGCTCCTTCTGCTCGCTTTCCAACGGGGAAAACATATCTTTTTCCAGCTTATCCGGAAGATCCTTCAGCACATCCCTCTTCAATCTCCGCAGCACAAAAGGACGGATTATTTTCTGCAGACGCTCCATCGCATCGGAATTGCTGTACTGCACAGCTGGAAGCTCTATTTCCTTGCGGAATTTCTCATAAGAATACAAAAATCCCGGCATCAGAAAATCAAAAATACTCCACAGCTCACTGAGCCTGTTCTCCACCGGTGTACCGGTCAGCGCAAGCCTGAATTCCGACCGGATCTCCTTCACAGCCTTTGCCACCTGAGTTCCGTGATTCTTGATATACTGCGCCTCATCAATGATCTGCACAGCAAAATCCAGGTTCTGATAAGCCTTCAGATCCCGTTTCAGAAGGTCATAGGAAGTGATCAGAACCTCCCGTTCTCCCGCATTTTTGATCAGTGCTTTCCTCTCCTTCACATCACCAGTCACAACGGTAGCCGGAAGTCCCGGCGCAAAACGTTCGATCTCGTTCATCCAGTTAAACACCAGCGAAGCAGGCGTTATCACAAGGGCACGTCTGTTTTCTCCCGGCGCAGATTTCTGAAATTCTGACCAGAGAAATGTGATCACTTGGAGGGTTTTTCCAAGTCCCATATCATCTGCCAGGATCCCTCCAAACTGATTATGCTTCAAAGTTTTGATCCAGTAAAAGCCCTCTTTCTGATAGCCCCGGAGGATTTTTTCCTGCTCCCTGGGAATCTGAAATTTATGTTCTTCCATTGTCTGCATGTTCCGGATCAACGCACGAAAGGCATTGTCCTTCTCTACCTTGATCAGATCGCCGCCCTTCAGCTGACTGTCCAGATACATAGCACGATAGGCCGGAACCTGAGTCTTTCCTTTTTTCAGTTCACGATCACTGATCTGCAGTCCATTTTTCAGAGCAGAAAGCTCCCTGAGCTGACCATCGGAAACATCCAGAAAGCTGCCATCCTTCAGGCGGAAATATTTTTTCCTGCGATCGTACCTGGAAAGAATATCAAAAAGCTGCGCCTGATCCATCCCCTCCACATCCAGATCCAGGTTCAGAAGTCCGGCTGACAGAGAAACGCCAAGACGGATGTTTGGCAGCTTTGTCACCCGCATCTGTTTGATGGACTGGGAAATATAGACAGCTGCAACTTTCTGCATGGCGGGGATCCCTTCAGTAAGAAGCTGGTAGAGCTTTTCTTCGGAAGCTTTCACACTGTCGGGCTTCCCTGAACCTTCCCTGCACAAAGATTCCAGTTCCTCGGCACGACAATCCAATGCCAGCTCCATCCGCTGGTCATCATATCCGTTAAAATATTTTGACAGCAGCGCAAACACACCAAGCTCTCCCGGAATATCCCTGGTGCGGGCAGACACATCTCGGTCAAAAACCGAAAATTTATCCTTCCCGTAAACAGAAAATGCCTTACAGGTGATCCAGTCACGCTCTGGTGCATCCAGATAGATCTCATATGCAGCCTTGTAGCATTCAAGACCTGTTTCTTCCGGGAAATCCCTGAGATCACAGTGAAAAAAATTTTTCAGGGAAGGAAGTAGCTCACGCACAAACGCAGGCACATCCGGTTCATCAATAAAGCCTCGGCCTGCAGGAAGCCGCTCCAGACAGGTAACAAATTCCTCCACTGCTCCAAGCTCCTGCCTGGAAACCAGATATACCTTCGCATTATCAAAATACATATGATACCGTATGCCTGTCACACTGTATACCGGCGCGATCTCAAGAGATAACCCCTGATCCTTCTTCCGGATCATCAGCGTCCTGTCCGGAATTTCTCTGACAGAATGCCATGTTGTCTCCGGATCATTGTTCATTTTGAACTTGAAACTTTTTTCGCCAAGTATAAGAAGCAGATCCTCAAGTTCTTTTCTGTCAACGGTAAGATCCCTCACCTTTTCCACAGCTATATTCTTCAGCTGTTCATATCTGGACATGTAAGTGCCGTGATGATTCTCGACCCATTCCCGGATAAAGGCCAGCACGCTTCTGGATCCTTCTGAAAAGGCTTCATCGGAATGGATAAATTCCAGATTTTTTCCATAAGAAACCTTCTCATTATGATCCAGATTCCACACAAAGGCCAACACATCCTTGAGGATATATTTTTTCTCACAGCCAACACGGAATTCCACGGTAAAGCAATTTCTCACAGAATTAAATTTCAGACAGGTTTCCAGCTCCACCCTGCCAAAATACGGATCCCCGGAAAACGGAAGCATACGGCTGTATAGCTGGCGATTAAGGAGGCTTTTCAGCTCAACGGTGGTTTTCGTTGCAGGCTGCCCTGGTCCGGATAAAGCAGCCGGAAATGCTGTTCCACTGAATAACTCTGCCTGCTTCTGTTCCTCATCCTGCTGTCTGCGGATTTCCACACGCTCATAGGCCTTACGGTCTCCATATTCCAGAAGCACTGCCACGCAATGCTTACAGATCCCGGAATAGCTGCGAAAGGCCGGGCAGTCACAGTATGCTTCTTTTATGCGGTCCGCTTCTGTATCATACTGAAAGCCTGTATTGTATACATTACGCCCACTTCCCTTCACTGCTGCAGATATTTTATCCACAGCTCCTTCCGACTTAATATCCAGCGACTGGATCCTCTTTCCGGTACGGTAAATATCAAGGCCTCTCTGATATGCCGTTGTATTACAAAGTGCCCGTATGGCTGTTCGTTTAAGCATGCATCTTTCCCTTCTTTTCTTATCGCGTTTCTTCCATTATAAAAGGAGACCTGCACTGTGACAAGTCTCCTTTTAGTACTCATTGATATCTCATTCAATCGGATATTCGCAATCCGCTTTCGCTACTTGCTCATAACCGAATAACTGCTCCGCAGTTTATCAGGAGGGGCTTGTACCCCTCCTGATACAAGTAAGTCCCACCCACTGCTTATTGCTCCTCGCAATTGAAGCAGGGGACTTACTTGATTCGGTTAAAATCCCGCATCAGGTTCAGCTGCTCTGAAATGAATTGCTGCATCAGACGTTCCCGTCATACGTTAGAGCGTGTTTGAAAAATCATTCCTGCAATCTGCACGCCCCACTTTGTGGGAGATTTCACCCGAATTCGGTTGCCGTAGCCCGCTACGGCGCCCTCATCCGTGAGAAATCTCCCACAAATTGTGACGCACATCTTGCAGAAAGCCTTTTTCAAACACGCTCTAGTACAGATAACTTTCTCAGCAGGCTTTCCTTCTTGCTTCATCCTCTTTCCGCTCTTCTCCGACTTCTGTCATCAGATACGGATCAAGAACCTCTTCCAGCTCTTTCTCAGTCATGATCCCTTGTTCCAGAACAAGTTCCCGGACAGACTTGCCAGTTTTTACTGCAGTTTTTGCGATGGTTGCAGACGCCTTGTAGCCAATATGTGGGCAAAGAGCCGTTGCGATTCCTGCACTGCTTTCCATCAGGTCTTTGCAGTGTTTGCGGTTTGCGGTGATTCCTGTGATGCAGTTTACGATCAATGTATCCACTGCTTTTTCCAGAGTCGTAATGGATTCAAAAAGATTACAAAATACAACCGGCTCAAAAGCATTCAACTCCAGCTGTCCGGCTTCTGCCGCCATGGTAATGGTGGTATCATGTCCTACGATGTGGAAAGCGACCTGGCTTACTACCTCCGGAATGACCGGATTTACCTTACCTGGCATGATGGAAGACCCATTCTGCTTTGCTGGAAGATTGATCTCCCCAAATCCGGTTTTCGGGCCGGAAGACATCAGTCGAAGATCGTTGCACATCTTGGAAAGATCCACCGCACAGGTTTTTACTACACCGGATACGGCAACAAAGCCGTCCAGATTTTCTGTTGCGTCAAAAAGGTCCTCGGCCTGTTTCAGCGGATAACCTGTAAGCTTTTCCAGATTTGGCACGATCTTATAAAAATAAGAATCGGAAACGTTGATAGCAGTTCCCACTGCAGTTCCTCCAAGGTTTACGGTGTACATTTCCCTGTGAGCCTTTTCGATACGTTTCCTGTCTCTGGAAACCATAGACGCATAACCGTGGAACACCTGACCAAGACGGATCGGAACTGCATCCTGAAGCTGTGTACGTCCCATGGTGATCACATCATCGAACTCCTCTGCCTTTTTTGCAAGCTCCTTCTCAAGTCTTACCAATGCTTTTTCCAGAGGTGCAAGAAGATCCAGAACGGTAAGCTTACCGGCCGTCGGGATCACATCATTGGTGGACTGCGCCATGTTTACGTGATCATTTGGATGGACCATTTTATAGCTACCCTTCGGACATCCGAGGATCTCACCGGCTCTGTTTGCGATCACCTCATTCATATTCATATTTGCGCTGGTTCCGGCACCACCCTGAATGGCATCTACGATAAATTCCTCAGCCAATTTTCCTGCGATCACTTCATCACAGGCTCTGACAATGGCGTCTGCCTTATCCTCCGGAAGAAGCCCTGCATTATTATTAGTGATAGCTGCTGCTTTTTTAATCTGTGCCAGGTTCCTGATAAATACCGGATGAAGCTTTGTACCTGTAATAGGAAAATTCTGTTTTGCCCTTAAAGCCTGAACTCCGTAATAAGCCTCTGCAGGCACTTCCATAGTTCCGATCGAATCTGCTTCCAGTCTTGTTTCTGTTGTCATTTTATCATCCCTCTTCTTTCTTCTGATCCTGTGCACATCTGATTTGCTCCGCTGTCTGATCTCATCTTTTTCATTCGACGGATATTCGCTGTTTTCAAATCATTTTGTTATTTTCATTTTTATCAGCAGCTGTTTTCTGATGCCTAAGAAACTAACACTTTCTTTGTGGCTTGTAAATACTTTTAAGGGAAAACCATGATTATCCGTGTTTTTCAATAGTTTATATTAATCTTTTTAAGAGTTTCTTTTATTTTTCTTATTTTTATTAAGTCGTTTCTTGTGTTGTGATAACACACGCAGTATAATCAATACAGAAATACCTATTTTCAATCCACTTCCCTACGCAGCTCTGTACCAGTTACAAATAACATTTTTCATCGAAAGGAGACATTCTACATGGAACACAAACTCGACAACATCGACCGAAAGATCATCGAAATGCTTCAGAAAAACGCCCGCACCCCGGTAAAGGAAATCGCAAAGGAAGTCTTCCTCTCATCCCCCGCTGTTTCCGCCAGGATCGAACACCTCGAAAAAAACGGGCTGATCACAGGCTACCACGCCCAGATCAACCCAGTATTTCTCGGTTATCATATAAAAGCATTCATCAACCTGGAAGTAGAACCCAACCAAAAAAAAGACTTTTATCCCTTCATCCAGTCCATCCCAAACGTCATCGAATGCAACTGCGTCACCGGCGATTACTCCATGCTCATCGAAGTAGCCTTCCGCTCCACCATGGAACTGGACCACTTCATCAACGAACTCCAGCAGTTCGGCCGCACCAAAACACAGATCGTATTCTCCACCAGCGTAGAACACAGAGATCTGCCGGTGGAGTAACCATCCACCGGCATTTTTTATAAACCATATCACATCGCTCTACCAGCCGACAGCGAAGCGCCTCAGACAACCGGAAACTCAGCCTTTCCTCCCAGGCATCCAGCGCAGCGCTGATGCCTCATCGCATTCCCGGCAGACCACTCAACCCAACATTTACACCCAAACTCCCGAGCAGCCATCCTCCCCTGCCACCTTGAAAAACCAGCCCGTGAGGCGTGTGCTGCCTGTCACCGGACTCTGCAGGAGGGGAGCTGATTCTTGGCTGGCGGAAATCTGCGTTGTTTTTCAAAAGTCCGCTGTCTGAGCGGCTTCAAGACGCGAGTTCGGACTTTTGGAAAACGGTTTTAGCAGAATTCCGGCAGCCTAGAAGCCAGCCCCCGACGAAGCCCCGGCGACAGGCAGCACACGCCTCACGGGCGTCCGTATTTCAACAAAAAAAGAACAGCAATGAACCTCAAATCCACCACTGCTCTTCACTCATGTCCTAAATCACTTTCCCATCAAAGCAACAATCTTCTCCTTCAGCTCCCGCGCATTCTTCTTCGGATCCTCCGCCTTCATGATCGCAGAAACAACCGCCATACCACTCATACCGGCGCCCTCAAGCACATCCATATTCCCGGCATTCAATCCCCCGATCGCAACCGCCGGAATCGGAACCGCCTCACAGATATCCTTCAACGTAGAAACCTTGGTAAGGATCGTCACCACCTTAGTAGTAGTAGGATAAATCGCCCCCACACCAAGATAATCTGCACCATCCTCATAAGCCTTCACAGCAGCCTCCACCGTCTTGGCAGTAGCCCCCACGATCTTATCCGGTCCCATCAGCTTCCTTGCCACAGCAACCGGAATATCAGAAGCTCCAACATGCACACCAGCCGCATCACAGGCCAGCGCCACATCCACACGATCATCAATGATCAGCGGCACATTGTAACGATCTGTGATCTCCTTCACCTTAAAAGCCTTATCCAGATACTCCCGTCCACCCTTATTCTTCTCGCGAAGCTGGACCAGAGTCACGCCACCCTTACAAGCCTCCTCAACCGTACGAAGCAAAGACTCCTCCGTATGATAAGAACTATCCGTCACCAGATACAACGTTACATCCAAATCTTTTCTATCCATCCTAATCCCCTCTTTTTCAGTACATTTCAATCTTCAACAGATCCAGCAGCTGTCGATCCGAAAGCCCATAGATCTCATCCAGCAGATTTACCTGAAAGCTTCCCGGACCGCGGGAAATCTTCTCCGCTTCCTCGCCGGCGATACCCATAAGTGCAGTACCAAGCACTGCCGCAGCCAGATAATTCCCGGATCTCCCATTTAATTCCATCTCAACGCCAGACCAGACACCTGCCTCTATACTATCCGTCATCTCTTTCGCAATATTATCTTCGCACCCCGGCAAAAACGCCGCAGTCAGTGCACCGACCATACAGCCGGTTCCTGTGATCCCGGACAGCGCCGCACTGCCATTTTGTACCAGAACAACCCGTTCACCATCCGTAACAAAATCCTGTTTCCCGGTAGCCAGCACGATTGCCTGATTATTTCTGGAAAAAGCCTTAAGCACTTCACTGACTCCATCGATATTTTCCTCAGTCAGAGCATCCTCGACACCCGCATCGATTCCGATCGCATGAGACGGCAGCCCGGAAACAGCCAGAAGCTCTGACATATTTCCCTTCAGCACTGCCGGATGACCGATCCTTAAAAGCTCCCTCGCCAGATCCAGCCTGAGATCACTGCAGGCAACCCCTACCAGATCCAGAAGAACCGGGATCTTATTTTCCATCGCTGTTCTCATAGAACGCTTCATTGACTCGATCCTGGCATCGGTAATATTCCCGAGATTCAGCATCAGCGCACCAGCCGATGCCGTAATACCTGTCACCTCTGCCGGATGCTCCGCCATGATCGGCCTTGCACCTACTGCAAGGACCACGTTGGCACAGTCATGGATTGAGATCGGATTGGTGATGCAATGGATCAGCGGCTTTTCTTCTTTAATTCGCTTTCGCAGTTGTAAAATTCTTTGTCTCATATGTTTTTGAACCCAAAGCTGCCTGGAATTTCACCAGAAGACCTGCTTTACTCAGAGCCTTCAGGAAAATATAGGCAACACATCCTCCCATTGTGGTTGCTGCAAGGAACATCGGCGTATAATAAAATGCTGTCAGTCCGCCTCTTCCCATCAGGAATGCCATCACCGGATAAGAAACCATGGACCCGATGATACCCGTTCCAAAGATCTCACCGATCACCGCGCAGATGATCTTGCCTTTGGAAAGTCTGTAGAACACACCTGAAAGGAATGCGCCAAATACTGCACCGGTCAGTGCAAGTGGCGGGATTCCCATGAACATCATACGGATCACGCCGATCATGGTCGCACAGAGAAGGGAATACCACGGTCCCATCAGAACCGAGCATACGATATTGACAAGATGCGCCGTGGGGCACATTCCCTCAATCCTCAGGATCGGTGAAATAACGACACCGATCGCAACCATCATTGCCAGCATTACCATACGAAGCGTGTGCATCCTTTGTTTTTCCATAGTGTTTTTCCTCCCTGAAATATCAGGCAAAGCCCTGTCAGATCCGGGCAAAAGCTTCCCGTCTGCTGCAGTCTGCCCTTAGATTTTGGCGGTCGAAGTTCCCTTACTTCCTCTCACTCCGAAAACACGGATTCCCATCGCTTACATGATCCTTCCGGAAAAATCCTCCGGAATATCACTCTCCTGCCAGACATTAAGGCGCTCCCCTTCCTGCCCGCTCGCCGCAGAAGCTCCACATGCAGTCTCTGTCACTTTCACATTCCCACATTGTCAGACCATTCCAGTTCCATTCCTGCATCCGAAAAGAGCGCATCCCATGGCAAACTCCACGGAGACACGCTCTCAGATCACAATCCCTCCGTTGGCATTACCCAAATCAGGTACGGTCGAAGATCTATCTTCCTCTCAGCCTGTCACACAAGCTCCCGCTGGCTCTTTTCTTTTCTGTTTTTCAATATAGCACACACCTATCCCGTTGTCAAACCTCCACTGCTTATTGCTCTTTGCACTCCCGCCGGAGACGTTACTGTTCACTCCGTTCTCAGCAACACGCTTCGCGATGCACAGAATTTATGCTAATCGCATAAATTCGCGCGGTATGTCTCGGGTTTTCTGTGACCTTCGCTCACAAAAAACACCTCGCGGAATATTACCAGTGAACAGTAACCCGGAAACTTTCCTAATTCAGTTAAACAATTATTTTGACATAAAAAACTCCCTGCTTCACTACTTTTCATAGTAAAACAGGAAGTATATAAATCTTATTTTGAGATCTCGTCGATCAGACGCAGCTCCTCAGCTGTAAACGGTGCACAGTGGATCGCTTTCACATTATCAAGGATCTGCTGCGGCTTGGAAGCTCCGATCAGAACACTGGTAACTTCCTTATGCTGAAGCAGCCAGCCAAGCGCCATATCAGCCAGCTTCTCTCCACGCTGGGCTGCCAGATCGTTCAGTCTCCGGATCTGATCCAGACGCTCCGGCGTCAGCACACTTTCCTTAAGGAACCTTCCATCTTTGCGGATACGGCTGTCCTCCGGGATCCCGTTCAGGTAACGGTCTGTCAGCTGTCCCTGAGCAAGAGGGCTAAAGGTGATCAGACCTTTTTTCAAAATGCCGGTGGTTCTCTTGAGACCGTTTTCTTCCACAGTTCTGTCAAAAATGGAATACCGGTTCTGGTTGATCACAAAGGGACATTTCAGATCCTTCAGGATCGCTGCCGCCTGGCTTAAGGTTTTTCCATCATAATTGGAAAGTCCCACATAAAGGGCCTTGCCCTGCTGAACCGCTGTTGCCAGCGCCCCCATAGTCTCCTCAAGCGGAGTCTCCGGGTCCATTCTGTGATGGTAAAAAATATCCACATATTCCAGACCCATGCGCTTCAGGCTCTGGTCAAGGCTCGCCAGAAGATACTTGCGGCTGCCCCAGTTTCCATAAGGGCCCTCCCACATATCATAGCCTGCCTTTGTTGTGATGATCAGCTCATCACGGTATGGCATCAGTTCTTCTTTCAGGATCTTGCCGAAATTCCGTTCCGCACTTCCATAGGCAGGTCCGTAATTATTGGCAAGGTCAAACTGTGTGATACCATTGTCAAAAGCTGTGAAACACAGCTGCTTCATGTTTTCATAATCAGAAGTATCTCCGAAATTATGCCATAATCCAAGAGACACCTTCGGAAGCATCAGGCCGCTTTCACCGCAGCGGTTGTACTCCATAGTTTCGTAGCGTTCCTTTGCAGGTGTGTACATAAAAAAGACCTCCCATAATGTAGCATGATTTACATTTTCTGTAACTGCTTTTACTATACTTCACCGGCCCTTATTTCGCAAGACGGATCATATTCCAGCTGTGTTTTGCAAAAACTGCTTCCAGTTTTCCGCCGTCCAGCTTTGAGCATTCTGCACTGGCTTTTACAGGAACTACATTCTCGGGCTGCGTCTCTGTATTGACTGCCTGAAGATTATCGTTATTCAGCACGATATGCTCTATGATCTTATATCCCTCAAACTGTCTCAAGTCACAGGAAACTTCCATATCCTCATCCAGACTCTTATTCACTGCAAAGATCGTCAGCGTATCCTTTTCCTCATCCCAGACGCACACAGAATCCAGATATGGAGCTTCTCCATAAGTCTTGCTTTCATATATAGGTGTGAGAACCTGTGTATTAAGGACGGTTCCTCTTCCAAACACACTTGTCAGCATATACGGATAAAAGATCGTCTGACGCCATGCGCCTGTATCGGATGTCATGATCGGCGCAATAACATTTACCAGCTGTGCCATGCAGGCGATCTTTACACGATCTGCATGACGGAGAAGTGTGATCAACATGCTTCCCACAAGAAGTGCATCCTCAAAGTTATAAACATCCTCCAGCTGATGGGGCGCCTGTACCCATTTTTCCAGCTTTTTATCCTGTTCATTGCTGTGGTACCATACGTTCCATTCGTCGAAGGAAAGATTGATCTGTTTTTTTCCATGCTTCTTTGCTTTTACAGCATCGCAGATGGAAACCACTCCTGAGATAAAATCATCCATGCCCTTGGAGCTTGCCAGAAAATCGGCAGTGTCTCCCGATGCATTTCCATAGTACTGATGCAGGGAAAGATAATCCACCTGATCGTAAGCCTCGTCAAGAACCGTATACTCCCAGGAGCCAAAGGTAGGCATTTCCAGACTGGAGCTTCCGCATGCAACAGTCTCAACCTCCGGATCCATAAATTTCATCAGGCGGGCAGTCTCTGCTGCAACTCTTCCGTACTCTGCCGCAGTTTTATGTCCCATCTGCCACGGACCGTCCATCTCGTTTCCGAGACACCATAATTTGATATCATGCGGGTGTTCATAGCCGTGAGCCTTACGGAGATCACTGTAATAGGTACCACCCTTAAAGTTACAGTATTCCAGAAGATTTTTCGCATCCTCCGGTCCTCTTGTTCCCAGGTTTACTGCCATCATCACATCGCTGCCGGCTTTTCTGGACCAGTCCACAAACTCATTGAGTCCAAACTGGTTTGTCTCGATGACACCCCAGGCCAGCTCCGGTCTGGACGGACGCTGAGCTTTCGGTCCGACGCTGTCCTCCCAACGGAATCCGGATACAAAATTTCCGCCCGGATAACGAACGATCGGTACCTGAAGCTCCCTTACCAGTTCCAGAGTATCCTTCCTGAATCCCTGCTCATCAGAAAGGGGGCTGCCTTCCTGATAAATCCCCTCATAAACCGCACGTCCGAGATGTTCTATAAAGGAACCATAGATCCTTTTGTCTGTTTTTCCGGTGAGGAAATATTTGTCCACGATGATCTGCGCTTTTTTCATTGTAAAAATCCTCCTGCAAATTATTATTTTCTGCCTGCCACTGCATTGGACTCTGTTTCCGATTCCGCCATATACCGGCTCTTACGCCTCTGTTCGCTCACACACTCTCAGACAGATCGGAAATCAACCGTTTCTATGTTTCATTTTACCATCCTGTTCTATCCATACCAGTGATTATCTTCCGAAACAGTTGACTTTTTTTCCGGTAAGATTTATCGTAAAGACAGTCTTACCAGACGGACGTCCCTCTGTCACTTTACTTTATACTTCCAGACAGAAAGTTCTTTACAATGCCACAGTCGGATTGTCTGATCTACGTAATGAAAGGAGCGCAGCATTTTCATGGATTTCACCTTAAATTTCTGCGAATACAACCGTTCCAACTCCGATTACGACAGGATTTTCCGGCCGGAGGGAAGCGGAGATTTTCTTTTTCTTTTATTTAAAACACCAATGAAGGTTTATCTGGGCGATCAGCTTACTGTCACCCGGGATAATGCCTGCATCTTTTATATTCCGGGAAATCCCCAGCATTATCAGGCTGTGCGAAAATTTCGGAACAGTTATGTCCATTTTTCCTGCGGAGAAAATCTGGCAAAACGGTTCGGACTTCCCTGCAACGAAATTTTTTACCCCAGTGACTGCCAGGAGATCGATCACTGTATCCAGAAGCTGCAGCATGAATATCTGAACAGAGAAGTTTTTTCCCGGGACTACGAGTATGCCCTGCTCTGCCAGCTGATGATCACAGCCTCACGGGAACTCCGCAGTACAGATACAGGCAAGTCTGCAGACTCGGAGCTCTGCAGCCTGTTCCAAAAAATCCGTCTGGAAATGCTTACAAATTACGAAAAGCCATGGACAACAGAAAAGCTCTGCGCCATGGCTAATCTCGAAAAAAGTCAGTTTTATTCCTGTTACCGGAATTTTTTTGACAGTACCCCTCATGCTGACCTGAATCTGCTCCGTCTGGAAAAAGCCAAAAATCTGCTCACCAACGAAGCTCTGCCTGTTCAACAGGTGGCTCTGCTGTGCGGATTTTCAAATCTCTCCCACTTCAGCCGGTACTTCCGAAAGAACTGTGGCTGTTCGCCCAGTGAATGGGCACGCCGCCCCTGACCAAAAGGATATTCACACTCTGCATTCACTGCGCAGGCAACTTGTCTGATCTGATCACCGTGCCGCATTACACTTCTCATAAGCAAACAGTGCCGCACCAAGCGCACCACAAAGCTGTGCCTCATCACAGATATAAAGCTTCGCACCCAGCTTCTCCTCCAGTGCCTGGATGATACCTTTATTTCTGGCAACACCACCGGTCATCATGTATTCCCCCGGATTCTTTTTGCCAAGGCGGGCTGCAAGAGCTCCTACCTTGGAAGCAACAGATACATTCAGACCATGGATGATATCTGCCACGTCCTTATTCTGGGCAACCAGGGAAACTACCTCGGACTCTGCAAATACAGTACACATGCTTGAGATCACTACGTTCTCTTTCCACTCCAGACCACGGGTACTCATCTCCTCCAGGGAAAGTCCAAGAGTACGGGCCATCATTTCCAGGAATCGTCCGGTTCCTGCTGCACATTTATCGTTCATCAGGAAATTTTTTACCGCACCGTTCTCGTCAATGCTGATCGCCTTGATATCCTGACCGCCGATGTCGATAACTGTACGCACATTCGGATTCAGATAATGGGCTCCCTTTGCGTGACAGGTAATCTCTGTGATACTGTCATCACCACTGTCAATATAGGCACGTCCATATCCGGTAGTAACGATACGCACGATATCTTCTTTCCTGATCCCTGCTTTTTCCACGGCCATCTCCAGGCTCTTCTCTGCACTCATCATAGCGCCGCCGCCTGTGGGAATGATCATGGTCGATTTAATTTTTCCGTCTTTATCCAGGATCACAACATCCGTACTTGTGGAACCGCTGTCGATCCCTGCCACATAATAAACTCCTGATTCCATTTTTTTCCTTATCTCCTCGCTAATTCCTTTTGATGGGTCCATATCCTCAGAGCCTTCCAGGGTCTCCGCAAAAGCCTGCACTCTGGTAAGGAGCTGTCCTGCACTCTGGCTTGTAAAATCTGTCTCGATCTTCAGAAGCGGAACCTTGATATCACGCTTGATGCTTGCATACTCAAATCCGTAATAGTCGCAGAATTTAATAGTATGATAAATGATCCCCTTCAGGTTCGGATCCAGATACAGCCGGTTTCTTCGGGTGCTGTTGTTCATACGGAAGCAGGGCATCTGTGAAAGAAGTGCATCCGCATAAGCCAGGAACATAGCATCGTCTTCCATTTTTTCCAGCTCCTCACGGATCACTGCAAGACGTCTTCCACCTGTACAGGTCAGGTTTTCCACATCCATGCGGATATTATCCCGGATCATTTTTTCCAGGATGCCGCTGACACGGACACCCAGAACACCGATATACGGCTGGTTATCCACAGGCTCATGGGAAAAAGCATTCAGAAATCCACTTCTGTCGAAGGTTTTCCCCGAAAATTTCTCATAAGCTTTCTTCAGACGGTGGATGCCCTGGGCAAGCTTCACCTTTTCACAGTCGTTATCCTCATGAGGCATGTCCAGCATGTACAGAAATTTACATTTACCGGTACTTTCCACAATGTCGTACACACGACGCATGGAATCACAGCAGTTAACAAGAATAAGCTGCTCTACCTTTCCCTCCAGCACTGCCTGGATCACAGATTTTCCGAAGCCACAGAGATTAGCATGGGCGATCTGGTCCGAAAGCTCAAAATTCTCCGGCATTTCCTCAAGAACCGCACATTCCTCGCCAAAGCCCTTAAACAGCTCCAGCGGTGTATATTTACAGACGTAATGTATCATGACCGTTTTTCCTCCTTACCTTCTGACAGCATTTCCAGATATGCCTGAAGTCGTGTGGATACCTGGCCGTCACTGGAATTGGCCGGGTTACAGCCGTCACCGTCCAGGACCATGGTTGGAAGTCCTGCGTTTTCCAGAGAATTTTTGATCAGGCTGGAAGCTCCGATAGTTCCCTTGCAGCCCCAATGCGCAAAAAGGATCCCGCCGTCTGCCTCTGTAAGACTGGCCAGCTCCTGGGCACGCCGGATCCTCTGTTTCACACTTCCGTTGTAAATGCAGTTGACCATTTTTTCCGCAAGGGCCTCATAAGGATCCGAGGCCTGCATCCGCTGAAAACCGTCTGCAACAAAATCACAGGCACGGATATGCACGTTCTGGCTGTAATTAAATACATCCTTTACCGGCTCCTGCAAAAACGGCATCATATGCATCCACAAAATATGAAGACCTTCCCCCTTTGGTGCCTTCTTCACATCCTCAAGAAGCATTTTTGTATATTTCAGGGATTCCTCTGAGCCCGCCAGAAGATGACACATAAAGATCGCATACAGCTCATTTGTCAGGGAAGTCACCGGATCGTGATCCTTTCTGAGGGCAAGCTGGCTGCTGTAATAGGAGGCCGCTTCATTGCTGTTGGCAACTGCACGCTGTACCGACTGCTCGGAGATTTTTTTCCCGCCTACATCCTCCAGGAATTTCTTCAGCTCGCGGAGCTGATCTGCAACATAGCTGATGGAATCCTGATTTTTTTCATAGGGTACGTCAATATAAAAGCCCGGGATCTGATATTTCTGTTTCAGATAAGGAAACGTCATCATGTTTCCATCGCAGGCAAGGTTTGTGTAGATGGTACATTTGGGCTTCGGTACCAATCCTGTCATGGACGCTCCCAAAAAAACTCTGTGATAGGAGCACATGGTTTCCGGAAAGCCCTCTGATTCCGTCTGTGCCAGAAATGCCTGCTCACATCTGGTTCCGGCGATGAAGCAGGACATTGCCTCCACGGAATACGGAGTGATCCCTGCTGCTGTCAGAAGCTCTCCCGGTACAAAAATGCTCACAAGCGCGGTATCGTCCGGTTTTGCAAGGGCTTTGATAATATTCTGCATGACTACACGGGCTACATACTGTCCCGAAGCCGGAAGCTTCCTGTCAGGAAAAAGCTGCAGACGTTTTTCCTGAAGCCGGTATCCAGTGAGAAGAAGTTTTCGTGCTTTTTCCGGATCCCTGATGGATCTCTCTCCCACCATATCCCCGAATTTCTTTATAATATCCAATCTGTCACATCCTCCGTCAAATCAAAAAATCTATTATAAGTCTGTCAGACGCTTACCCGAAATTTTGTCTCAAACAAAATCCTGTAGCATTATCATCGTCTGGATGGTATAAAGGTTCCACCTGTCAGACCAATATTTTTATTATAAAGATATTTTTTTCAAATGTAAACACGCCAATTTTTACAAATTTGAAGCCTTTTGCACATATCAAAACATCAAAATGCAGATTTTCCACAAAACTCGCATTCCTTTTCGTGGAAAACCCGCATTTGTCTTATCGCATTATCTTCTGCTCTGTTTTTTCCGTTACTCTATATCACATCTGATGACGTACCACCTTATATTCATCTCCGGAACGATAATAGGGACATTCCTTGTAATCACTGCTCACAAAACGATAATATTCGTCCTCATCCAGATTGACATCACAATAATATTCGTCACACTCTTCATCATATGTATAGTTTGCACAGTATTCGCAGCTGGTTCCCTTCATATTTATTTCTCCTCTCTTTGCAGGAAAGTATTTCTCCCTGCTGTTCTCCTGATTATATAACAAAAAAAGGAAGAATTCCATTACTGAAATCCTCCCTTTTTTTATATATCAGAACATTCCGTTCACAGTCTTATATTTGTAAAGCATCTCCGCATGATTCTGCTCTTCCACCTGGATATCTGCCAGAAGCTTCCGCACACCACTGTCTTCAAAAGCAAAAACATCCGAGTTGTATTCTCCGGAAATCAGCTTTTCTGTTCCGATACAGTCTGTTGCAAGAAAAGCATCGTGTTCCTTATCCTCTGAGGACATCACCGATGTGTAAGCAGCCTTTGGCTGGTAATCACGGCCGTCACTGTCATTGCAGTTTACCTGGGGAACTGTACCGGAAAGCACCTGACTCAGGGAATCGTAATGCTCCTGCTCTTTTTTCTGAAGAGTCTGAAATAAGCTTTTAAGCTCCGGATCCCTGGCCTGCTGTGCGTATTTTCCGTATTTTTCAATGCAGCTTTTTTCTTGTGTCTGAAGATCCTGGATCACTGTGCGTTCTTTTTCCTTTAATATCATTATGATCATCCTTTCTTTTGATAATAATGATAGTATGGTTTGGAAACGCGATTTTATTCATATTTTACGCAGTCAGTATCTCCATCAGTGCTCCATAAAGATCCTTGTCCAGCTCCATGGACTGAAGCTCAGATAAAAGAACCGGCAGCTTCTTTCCTGCTGTGATCAGCTGATATAATCTGTCCTTCAGTACAAAACCGATCTCTGCCTGGTTCAGGAAATCAAAGATACGTTTCTCTATACGATTATCCGCTACCTCTCCTGCGAGAATGATCTGCACCTCTGCCGCTGTGTCTGCTTCCACTTCCACACAGATCTTCTGAAGCTTCTCTTCATATTTTACAGCAGCCTCAGTCTCTGCTCCGTTAACCAGAACCTTCACAGTATCTGTTCCTGTTTTCGCAAAATCACAGAACTCCACGGTATAAGCTCTCTTTGCCGGGATCAGCTCTGTTTTTCCCTGTGCGGGATGAATGGTAAACACTCCCTGATCCTTTTCCTTATAATCCATTTCCGTAAATACACAGGCACCATTTTCGTAAGCACAGGTTTCGTTGTCATCCTCATACAATCTGAAGCTTCCGTCAGCACCCGGGAATACCCGGATATTCAGGCTTTCCGGATTCTTTTCCACCTCTGTTCCACGGATCTCATCGGTCATCACCAGAATACCGCCTGCTTTTGCAAGAACCGGGATACTGTCCAGAGTACGGTACATATCCACCATTCGTCCACCCTCATAGCGCAGACCTGTTTGACACTCCCCACAGCTAAAGCAGGGGGATTCTTGCTTCTCCCAC